>JANLPT010000146.1:0-12191 GCA_031367405.1 Bryobacteraceae bacterium | reverse complement strand
GCCCTGACCTCGCCGCATTTTTGGACCTCCGAGAATCCGCAAAAAAGTGGGGGTTGGGGAACCCGCACCCCTACCCGAAAGGGGCCACTGCCTATAGGGTCTCTTCGGTATTGCGCAGCAGGATGAAGCGTAATACCATGGGCCATGCGGACGATCTCGTTGAAATTGCCTGACGACCTTTTGGCCCAATTAACCGATTGCGCCAAGCGCGGCACGTAACGAAGTCGGCGCTGGTGCGGGAGGGCATGGAAGTCGATTCGTCCGCCGATGTTGACGTGCGAGCCGGCGCTGACCGAAGCGGCCTTTCTCCTGAAGCGCGAAGGTCATGATGCGGACCCGCTCTTCGAATTGCTGGCACGGGGCGTGATTCGGGTTGCGCTCGATTTACAGGCCGAGCTTGAGGACATCCGGGCCCTGATGCATCGTTTCGCAACCGGCCTATGTCACTGGCGGATGCCTGCCTAGCTAGGTAGCTGTTGGAGCGGATACGCCGGGACGTTTGCTCAAGTGTGGAGGCGGAAGAAATACGCTGACTGGGCGAACGGGCCTACCCGCGCGACACTTCAAGAATCGCGGCGGCCGCCTGGTCAAGCTCCGCCACTGAGTTATAGATATGCGGCGAAATGCGCAGGCCTTCGGCATCGCCCGTAGGCGTGATCGCGAGCGCCAGCCGATGATTCTTCCACAGCCAGTCGAAGCATTCCTGGGTAGGACGACTCGTGATCTGGATCTTCACGATCCCCGCCGATAGCTCCGGCTGCAGATTCGTCTTCATGCGCACATTCGGGACGTTGGCCAGCTTCTGCCTCAAATGCGTAGCAAGCGCGCGAGCCCGCTCTTCAATCTTCTGCGGACCCACCAGATTGTAGAAGTCAATGGCCGCGCCGAACGCCGTCACCCGTGGATCGTCACGCTGGCCGACATTCTCAAACTTGCGCGCGCCCTTCAACGTGTCTGACCATCCGGCCGTCACAATGGCCGGCCATATCCGCGAAATCTGCGATTCGCGAACGTAGAGCACACCGGCTTCGAGCGGACCCATCATCCACTTATGCGCACTGCCGGAGAATGAGTCGCAGCCGATCTCCCGCAGGTTCGTCCGCAACATGCCGAAGCTCTGCGCCCCGTCCAAATGTGCCCAGGCATTGCGCCGGTGAGCCAGTTCACAGATCTCGCGCGCCGGAAACACCGTACCCGTCGTGCTGGTGACGTGCGTAAATGCCACCACCTTCGTCCGCGGCGTGATCGCTCGATCGAAGGCCGCAATCAACGCCTCTTTGCTCTGCGCCGGAATCGACACCGCCACCGTTTCGATCACCAGACCGTGCCGCTTCGCGCGAACCATCCAAGCCTCTTTGTTGCTCTGATGATTGTGATCTGTAATCACGATTTCATCGCCCGCCTGCAGATCGATGCCCTGCACAATCAGGTTCGACGCTTCGCTGGTGTTACGCGTAATCGCAATTTCATCGGCCGATGCGCCCAGCATTCCCGCCAGCTTGCCGCGCACCTCTTCCTGCATCGTCTTGAACTTCTCGCGATTCTGCATGGAGGGGTTCGCGTTGAAGTCCTTCGCGAACTGCGCATGACGATCCGACACCAGGCGCGACGCCGGGCAGATGTTCGCCGCGTTCAAATAAACCAGGCCCTTCTCCAACGGAAACTGTTCCCGCACCAGATCCCAATAGGCATCGGGATTGGCGACCGGCGCGGCATTCAGCGCTGCCGCCAAGCCGCCCCAGGCGGAGATCGCCCCCAGAAATCCGCGTCGTGACGCGTGCATAGTTTCAGGCATGTTTTCTCTCCTCAAATGAGTGGGTCAAGCTTTGCCGCTGGAAAGATCGCGTAACCCTTCGAGCACCATTTCCACCTGCTCGAACGTATTGTAAAAGTGCGTCGATACCCGGATGCCGGCCACGCCGTGCGGATCGGCCGGATACCGGATCCCAATGGCCCGTTCGGCGACGTAAAGGTCGTAACGCTGGCGAAGATACTCACGCAGCTTGGCCGGCGCGACATTGTCCATGCCGAGGCTTGTGATCGCGCCTGAAAGCTTGGGATCGTTCGACGTGTACAGGGCAACGTGGGGGATCTGCGCCGCTTGCGCACGGAAGTAGCTGCCCAGGGCGCGGATCCGTTGCTCAATGCGAGCGCGACCAATCGCATTCTGAAAATCGATCGCATCCTCGAGCGCCGCCACCACCGGCCACGGCCGGCGGCTGACGTGCTCGTACTTGCGCGCGTCAGTCAGCGTCCACCAGTTTTCCGAAACGATATTGGGCCAAATCTTGTCTTGTAACTCCCGGCGAACATACAGCAGCCCCGTACCCGCCGGCGAGCACAGCCACTTGTGGCAAGTCGTCGAGTAAGTGTCGACGCCCAAATCCTTAACGTTCACGGGCACCATGCCGGGCACCTGCGCGCCATCGATAAAGCAGTAAAGCCCCTTGCTGTGCGCGAGCGCCGCCAGCTCCTTCACCGGGACGAACGTTCCCGTCACGGTGTCGCAATGCGTCGTCGCGATCGCACGGGTCTTCGGCGTGATCGCCATATCGAACGCATTCAGAATCTCCGCCGCGCTCTTGGGTGGCGTGCCGATCGGCACTTCCTTCACCACCACGCCATACCGCTTCGCCTTCACCAGCCACGGCTGCCGATGGCTGTCGTGCTCCAGATACCCCATCAGCACTTCATCGCCGGCTTTTAAATCGATGCCCTGCGCGACGAGATTATTGCCCTCGGTGGCATTCCGCAGGATGGCCACCTCCGGGGCCGTCGCCCCAATAAACTGCGCCGCCTTCTCGCGAATTGTCTCCACGCGGCCTTGCAGTGTGCCACTGTTCTCATTGGGATTCTCGGCCATCAGCCGCCAATAGCTCAGCAGGTTCTCATACACCGGAATCGCCGTCGGGCCCACCGTTCCGTTGTTCATGTACGAGAGGCCCGCGGTCAGCAGAAACTGCTTGCGGACCTTCTCCCAATAGCCTTTGTCCACCTGCCACAGACGTACATCTTCCACCGTCGCGGCAAAAGCCGACTTTGCCGCGGCCAGCGAAGCGATCGCGGCGCCAGCACCCAGAAAGCCCCGGCGCGATTGTTCGAGCGGATCTCGACTCATGCTTAAGCCACTCCCGTCGCCAGCTCTTTCATCGCCTGCAACACCCGATCCACCTGCTCATAAGTATTGAAGAAATGGGTCGAAATGCGCACCGACTCACTACTCGCAGGCGTATAAGTGTCGTATTTCTGCCGCAGATACTCTCGAATCCGCCCTCCGGGAATTCCGGCGATCCCCACCGTCGTGCTGCCGCTCGACATCGCGGGATCCGTAGGCGTGTAGAGCTTCACCTTCGGAATCTCGACGACATTCTTCCGCAAATAGGCTCCCAACGCCTGTGTCCGTTGCTCGAGCCGGGCCCGGCCCAGCGCCGAGTGAAAGTCGAGGATGTCTTCAAACGCCGCCACACACGGCCAGGGCCGCCGGCTCAATTGATCGTACTTGCGCGCTCCCGGCGGATCTACCCGCGCAATGCTCATCACCGGCGAGATCCGTTCCTGCACTTCCCGCTTCACAAACAAAATGCCCGCTCCAGCCGCGCCGCAAAGCCACTTGTGCGAGTTGCAAGCGAACCCGTCCACGCCCCATTCCGTCAGGTTGAACGCCATCATCCCGGGGCAGTGCGCGCCATCCACGAAGCAAAGGATGTTCTTGCTCTTCGCCATCGCCGCCAATTGCTTCACCGGAACGAAGCAACCATAACCGCCCAGTGGATTGCCGAAGTGGATCACCCGCGTGTTCGAGGTAATCGCCGCTTCGAACGCACTCAGAATCTGCAGGCTCGTACACGGCATGGGGAACTTCACTTCCTTCACCGTGTACCCAAAACGCTTGGCGTGCCTCATGCGAGTCTCGCGCAAGCTTGCATGCTCATACTGCGTAATCAGTACTTCGTCGCCGGTCTTCATATCGAGGCCATGCGTCAGAATGGTCGTACCTTCCGTCGTGTTGCGCGTGATCGCCACTTCGTCGGGCTTCGCGCCGACATAAGCCGCCAGCTTGATCCGAATCTGCTCCTGCCGATCCTGAAAAATGGCGCTGTTCTCGTTCGGATTCACCGCCAGCATCTTCCAGTATTTATCCAGCGCCGTCACCACCACCTTCGGCGTCGGCCCCAAGGTCCCGGTGTTCAGATAAGAGAATCCTTCCTCCATCATGAACTCCGCGCGGACCTTGGTCCAATAGCCATCGTCCGTCTGCCAACCGGTGTGCGGCATCGCGGAAAGTTTCTGCATCGACTGCGCGAACGCGCTCTTCACCTCCGTAATCGTGGCGGCGGCAATAGCCGTGGTCCGCGCCACGCCGGTAAACATCGACCGGCGAGAGAGAGCAGATTGCTGGGACATGAAAGGTACTCCTTGGTGATTGCGCAACGGACGAGGGGCAAAACGTTAAAGTAAGTTCTTTCGCCGACCAGCGTCAAGCCACTCGGTTGCTGTCTTAATACGAAAACGAAGAAGTTGGCTTAACTCAGCGTGCAAAAAGCCACCGATCCATCCATTTCTACCGTTTTGTGGCCCAACCACTGCGCCAATCCGCCGGTTCACCTTGACACTCGCGTGAACGTGTAACCATCATGCCGTAGTACTGGTGCCTCGCAGCCCCGGCATACTTCAGGAGATTTGATGATGTTTGCCAGATTTGCTCTCGCGCTTGCTTTCGCTTCCCTCGCCTATTCGCAAACCACCACCGCCTCTCTGCTCGGCGTGGTCCACGACCTCAGCGGTGCCGTCTTGCCCGACGCCGCGATCTCCGCCCTAAACGTAGCCACCGGTTTCGAACGAACCGTCACATCGGATGCTACCGGGGCCTATCTCATCACCAACCTGCCCATCGGCGAATACAAAGTCACCGCCTCGAAGCAAGGCTTCGCGAAAGCCGTGCTGAACCGCATCACGCTCGTGGTCAACCAGAATGCCCGGGTAGATATCTCGCTCAACGTGGGCAACGTGGCCGAAAGCATTGTCGTCGACGAACAGATCACCGGCGTCGAGACGCGAGCCACCTCCGTCGGCGAAATTGTCGAGCGCACGCGCATTCAGGAACTTCCCTTGAACGGCCGCAACACGATGTCCCTCGCCCGCACCGTGCCCGGTGTCATCAGTGTCAGCACGCCCACCGTCCAAACGCAAAGCCGCTCCGGCCCCAGCATTACCGTCGCCGGCGGACGCAACACCACGAACGAGTTTCGATTCGATGGCATCTCGTTCAAAAACCTCACCCAGAACACCGGCCTGAACTACCCGTCGCCCGACGCACTTCAGGAGTTCCGCATCATCACCAGCAACTCGAGCGCCGAGTACGGCCGCAATTCCGGAGGCATCGTCGTCTCTGTCACCCGCGCCGGCACCAACCAATATCACGGTTCCGCCTGGGAGTACCTACGCAACAGTGCTTTGAACGCCCGCAACTTCTTCTCCGTCAGCAAGCCCACCCTGCGGCAGAATCAATACGGCTTCACCGCCGGCGGACCCATCGTGAAAAACAAGCTCTTCGTCTTCGGCTCGTATCAAGGCACGGAAGTGCGGCAGACCAACCTCCTGGCGACGGCCCGTCCCGCCACCGAACTCGAACGGGCCGGCAACTTCTCCGCCTCCGCCCGCCGCCCCAACGATCCGCTCACTGGCCAGCCCTTCCCCAACGGCATCATTCCCTCCACCCGCTTCGATCCCGTGGCCGTCAACCTCATGCAAAAATTCCTACCCCTCCCGAACACCTCCGACGGCCGCTGGGCCATGAACGTCTCTCAGCCCAGCAGCGACAAACAGTATCTCTTCCGCGTCGACTACCTCCTCAGCCAAAAGAACACGATGGACTTCCGTTACTTCCACGAAGGCAGCAATCTCCGGGTGCAGAACGGTAATATCGCGCCTTATGCCCCCAACTCACAAGGGTTAAAGGTGGGCAACTATGCCTTTCACGATACTCATACCTTCAACTCCACGCTGCTGAATGAATTGCGCCTCGGCGTCAACAGGCTCAACTCGTTCGTCAACGTCACCGACCACACTCAACTCTCCGATCTGGGAGCCATCTATCCCGGCGTCATCACGCCCCAGATGCCGAACATCAGCATCAGCGGCTTCTTCAACCTCGCCACAACCGATATTTTCGCCGAGCGTCCGAACATCTATCAAATCGGCGATACTCTACGCTGGATCAAGGGCAAACACTCGTTCAGCTTGGGCGGTGAATGGGAGCGTACGGAAATGGTCAACCGCGGTTCATCGGGCAATCAAGGCACCTTCGCCTTCGATGGCTCCGCATCCAGCGTCGCCTTTGCTGACTTCCTCGTCGGCCGCCCGCTTCGTCTCACCCAGGCCAGCCCGTACGAACGCCTTGTCAAAGGCTTCGATTGGTATCTCTTCGCGCAGGATGATATCCGAGTAAGCTCCCGGCTCACCTTGAACGCCGGGATGCGCTACCAATACTTCCAGCCCTACAACGCCGTATACGACCGCACCAATACCTATCGTGCCGGGCAGAAGAGCACCGTCAATACCGCCGCGCCCCTCGGCATGGTCTTCCCCGGCGACACCGGCATTCCCCGTGGCTTAGTCGCCCCCGACAAGAATAACTTCGCTCCGCGCATCGGCCTCGCGTGGGATCCTTTGGGCAAAGGTCTATTCAGCATTCGCGCCGGCTACGGCCTCTACTATGACGACTTCCGCTCCGACCTCTGGACCTACCCCGCCGTCAACCAACCTTTCGTCATCAGCAACACCATCAACAATCCGCCCTCCTTCGCCAACCCTTATCAAGGCCGCGTGAATCCCTTTCCCTATGTCTACTCGCCCGATACGGCGAAGTTCACCTTCCCCATGAGCCTCTTCACCGTGCTGGCGCCCACCATGCGCTCGCCTTACACCCACCAGATGAATTTCACGATAGAAAAAACGTTGCCCGGTAACACCATCCTGCGCGCCGGCTACGTCGGTAAAGTCTCGCACAACTTATTCCAGATGCTGCAGAAGAATCCCGCCACTTACATTCCGGGCCAATCCACCACCGCCAATACCGACGCTCGCCGCCCCCTTCTGCCCGGCGTCTACGCGAGCTTCCGCGAAGTCGCCGCCAACTCGAATGCCTCCTATCATTCCCTGCAACTCGCGCTCACGCGCCGTATGAGTAAAGGACTTACTTTCGTCAGTGGCTACACCTTCGGTAAGTTGCTTGATTATTACTCTGCGCAGAACCTCGGCCAAGTGCCGCAGAATCCATTTAACTCCCGCCTCGACCGTGCCCGCTCCGACGAAGATCGAAACCATGTCTTCACCACTTCGTTTGTTTACGAGCTGCCCTTCGCTCGCAAAGGCTGGGTGGGTAACGCGATCGGTAACTGGTCACTCTCCGGTCTAATCGTCGCCGCCAGCGGACTCCCTGTTTATGTCACTGCCGGCCGCGACAACTCCCTCACTGGCGTAGGCTTCGATCGTCCTAACTTAGTGGGCAAACCCACCCGCGATTATGCGAACAAGAACGGCATGATCCAGCAGTTCTTCAATACCGCCGCCTTCGCCGCCAACGGTCCGGGCCTTTACGGCACGGCCGGCCGCAATCTCTTCAGTGGACCCGGCTCCCTGAGCACGGACTTCTCCCTCGTCAAAACCTTCCGCCTCGGTGAGCATCGCGGTAACCTGCAGTTCCGGTCTGAGTCCTTCAACACGCTCAACCGCGCCAACTTCGGCCAACCGGACGGCGTGCTCATCAATCAAACGTTTGGTAGGATCCAAACCGCGGGCGACCCGCGCATCTTACAATTCGCACTCCGGTACCAATTCTAATGAGACTTGTCATCTACGCCACCCTCGGCGCTATCTTACTCACGGCGCAAGAAGCCGAATATCCCGCCTCAAAACATGGCGGCACTTATATGTTCAATTACTACCTGCCGCAAGTGCCCACCGCCACGCCGTGGGCACCGGCCTGGTCGCCCGATGGTAAGTGGATAGCGGCCTCCATGTATGGCTCCATCTGGAAAGTCGATCCCCGCACTGGAACCGCCTGGGAGCTCACTTACAACCGTAAGTACCATTCGTCTCCCACGTGGTCTCCCGATGGCAAATGGATCGTATACTCCGCCGACGACGACGGCAAGAGTATTCAACTCGAAGCCGTCAATACCGAAACCGGCGAGTGGCATCCCCTCACTAACGACAATCACCTTTACACCGATGCTGTCTTTTCCCCCGACGGCTCCCAGATCGCTTATATCTCCAGTAAGCCCGCCGGCTACTTCAATCTCTATATCCGGCCCATCAGGAACGGCCAATGGAACGGTGCCGAAATCGCCGTTACTCGCGACCATAACTACGGCAAGAACCGCCTCTACTTCGGACCCTGGGATATGACCACTCAGCCCGCCTGGATGCCAGACGGTAAAGAGATCGTGCTCGTATCCAATCGCAACGCTGAGTTCGGGTCCGGCGACGTATTGCGCGTGCCCGCAGAGCCCGATGGCATCGCAAAGGCCAAGACCGTTATGCGCGAGCAGACCCTCTACCGCACCCGGCCCGATGTCTCCATCGACGGCAAGCGCATCGTCTACTCCTCGAGCGGCGGCGCCGCCGACGAGTTCAACCACTTATACGTGCTGCCGGTCGCGGGCGGCGAAGCCTACAAGATGACCTTCGGCGCATTCGATGATTTTCATCCGCGTTGGTCCCCCGACGGCGAATGGATCGCCTACATGAGCAATGAAGGCGGCCTGCCGCAGCTATGCCTGCTCGAAACTTACGGCGGCGAAAAACGAAAAATAGAAATCACCGCGCGTCGTTGGCGCCGTCCCATGGGCCGCGTTCAAGTCCGCATCGTGGACTCAGCCACTCAAACCCGCACCGCCGCCCGCATCTACGCCGACGCCTCGGATGGCAAATCCTACCCGCCCGCCGATGCCTACGCCCGCGTCGCCACCACCCGCATGACCTACCGCTCCGGAGACCATATCTTTCACACCGGCGGCGACTTTGTCCTCGAAGCCCCGGTCGGCAAGCTGAAGCTCGAAGCCCTCAAAGGCTTCGAGCATCAAATCGCCCGCCAGGAAGTTGACGTCAAAGAGGGCGAAGTCACCTCCGTCGTTCTCGCCATCAAGCCCATCGTCAACATGCGCGCCAAGGGTTGGTATAGCGGCACCACGCACGCCCACGCCAACTACGGCGGCAACCTGCGAAACTCGCTCGAGAACATGATGATGATGGGCCGGGCGGAGAATCACGACGTCTCCGCCACCCTGGTCGCTAACAAAGACAATCGCATCATGGACTGGGAGTTCTTCGCCAAAGGCGGCGCTGCGCATCCCGCCTCCACGCCCGGGATGCCAGTCCTTGTCGGCGAAGAGTATCGTCCCCCGTTCTGGGGCCACACCTTTATGATCGGCCTCCGCGATCACCTCATCTCCCCGTTTCTGACGGGGTACGAAGGCACCGCGATCGAAAGCCTCTATCCCAGCAACACCGACATGTTGCGTAAGGCGAAGGCGCAAGGCGCCATCACCGGTTACGTCCATCCCTTCGGCGGCGGCTCCGGCGATCCCCTCCACGGCAGCCTCGGCGGTGCCAAAGCTTTTCCGCTCGATGTCGCCCTCGGAGTCTTGGATTGCCTCGAATGGTCCACCTCTTCGCGCGCCTCGCTCACCGTCTGGCATCATGCCTTGAATAACGATTTCCCCATCGCGGCCACCGGCGGCGAAGACTCGAACACCAGTCTGCATCGCCACACCATGTACGGCAGCTATCGCACCTACGCCTACCTCGGGCCTAAACTCGACACTCGCGCCTGGATCGAGGCCGTCGGCGCCGGCCGCTCCTTCGCCACCAACGGACCCTTGATCGAGTTCACCCTCAACGGCCGCTCCGCCGGCGAGAGCCTTCAGCTTCCTCCTGCGGGTGGCGAACTCGAGTTCACCGCGCAGGTTTGGTCCGCGCTACCGCTCAGGCGCGCGATCATTTACCGGAATGGCGCCGAATGGAAAGAGGTGCCCCTCGCCGCCGACGGCCTCAGCGGTAGGCTCCGTGGCAAGGCGCGAGTGGCCGGCAGCGCCTGGTATTCGTTCACCGTCGAAGGCGCGCCGACGATGGGCTCTCTCGATCCCACCTATCCGCAAGCCGTCGGCAATCCCATTCGCGTCTACGTCGGCGACCAGAAAATCCGCAGCCAAAAGTCGGCTCAGTACTTCCTCGCCTGGATCGATAAGCTCTGGCCGATGGCGGACAAGGCTGGCGCTTGGCGTTCGCCTAAAGAACGCGAACACGTCATGAAGCAATTCGAAGAGGCCCGCGCCGTCTTCCGTCAGAAAGCCATCGAAGCAGAACCCCGACCGTAAGGGAGCGGATGACTTGGGCCTAATGCCTTGACATCACACGATCGGCTGAGTGCGTTCCCGTGCGGGCTGTCCCGTGAAGTAAAAACGAGACTCCCGGTTTGCCAGCAAGCTCCCCAACGTCCGAATCCCTTGCTCGATCTTCTCTTCCGTCTCCGACGCGAAGCTCAGCCGCAACGAGTTATGCAGATGCGACCGGAAGTAGAACGCTGACCCCGGTAGAAACCGCACGCCTCGCTCATCGGACAAGCGCGCCAATTCGTCCGTATTGCAATCCGCCGGCAGCGTCACCCACATCGAAAGTCCGCCATCCGGAATCTCGAAACGCGCCTCGTCCGGAAAGTGCTTGTGCAGCGCTTCCGCCATCGCGTCACGACGCTTCATAAACACCCGCCGCATTCGCCGCATATGGCGGTTTAATAGATCGCGCCGGCAAAACTCTTCCATCGTCGCCTGAATCAGCAAATTCGTATGCAAATCCGCCGATTGCTTCAGCAGATTCACCTGTTGAATCACCGGCCGCGGCGCAATCATCCAGCCCAGCCGCAACGCCGGCGTCAGCATCTTCGAGAAACTGCCGACATAGATCGTTACCTCCGGACGCAGCGACCGCAGGGTCGGCAGCACCGGACCGCTATAGCGCAGCTCACCGAACACGTCATCCTCGACAATCGGCACGCGGAACTGGCTGGCCAGCACGCACAATTGCCGCCTCGACTCTAGCGGCAGGCTTGCGCCCGTCGGGTTGTGGAAGTTCGGCACCGTGTAGATCAACTTGCTGCGCCCCTGGCTTAGTAACGAGGTCAGGCTCCGCACATCGATTCCGGAAGATTGCATCGGCATCGGCAGCCGTTCCGTGGACGTAGGCGCCAACGCGGCCACCGCGCCCGGATAGTTCGGATTGCACATCACCAACGAATCGCCGGGCCCAATCAACAGCTTGCGCACCAGATCCATCCCCTGTTGGCAGCCAGTGGTAATGATGATCTCGTCCTCGCTCACCTCCATCCCGTTTTGCGAAAACCACCGCGCCAGATACGACTTCAATGAAGCGAGGCCATCCGGGGAACCAATGCGGCTGATGTCACTAATGCGCCGCTTCAGCACAAAATCGGCGCAACGCCGAAATTCGATCGCCGGAAAAAGCTCTGGTCCAGGCGCCGCCGCCACGAAGGAGATCGAGCGTGAGCTTTGCCATGCCGGCATCGTCGGCAGCGATACTGGATTCGTTCGCGAATCCACAAACAACGGAGTCCAGAAACGCGATGCCGCTTCCGGATCATACTCCGGCTTTTCCTTCGGCTCGAGTACCGAAGCGAGTGGACTGACAAACGAACCTCGCCCGACATGCGATTGAATCAGTCCATCCGCCTCCAACCCCCGGAACGCCGCATCCACCGTCATGCGGTTGATGCCCAGTTGATTCGAGAGTTGACGGGTACTCGGCAAACGCTCGCCCGGTCGAAGCGTCCCCTGCACAATCAGCTTCCGTACCGATTCCTTAATCTGAAGGTAGATCGGTACAGGCAAAGACCGGTCGAGGTGGAGAAACACTGCTCCTATTCTATTTCACGCCACGCAAGCCGACATTGCCCGACTTTTTCTGAGCTCCATCATCTCAAATCACTTATCTCCGCATTCTCGGCGGCGAGCCCTGACCACGCCGCATGTTTGGGCCTATAGGGCCCGCCCTCCATGCCAACATGACTGAGACACTTTCGCTGGCCTTAATTACTGAGCAGGGCGAGAATGGATATCAGCTTGAATACCCCTGTATCAAAGAAGAATGGAATCCCGCCGGCCGCCGCATTTTTG
>JANLPT010000119.1:0-2616 GCA_031367405.1 Bryobacteraceae bacterium | reverse complement strand
CGCATCGAGTGCTTCGACATTTCCCACATCCAAGGGACTGACCAAGTGGCGAGCCTCGTCGTCTGGGAAGACGGCAAGATGAAGAAGGCCGACTACCGTAAGTTCATCATCAAGACCGTCGCGGGCAACGATGACTTTGCCTCCATGGCCGAAGTCGTCACCCGCCGTTACTCGCGCCTCAAGGAAGAGAAGGCTCCCATGCCCGGCCTGATCCTGATCGATGGCGGCCTCGGCCAGTTGCACGCCGCCGCCGCCGCGCTCGAATCCATTGGCATTATCAACCAACCGCTCGCTTCGATTGCTAAGAAAGAAGAGCTGATTTACGTCTACGGTCAGGAAGACGAGCCCGTCGCTCTGGAACGCTTCAATCCCGTGCTGCATTTAATTCAGACCGTGCGTGACGAGGCCCATCGCTTTGCTATTACTTTCCATCGCACCCGTCGCAACGCGCGCACTCTAACTTCCGAGTTAGAACAGATTCCTGGCGTGGGTGAACGCTCCATCCAGAAGTTACTCAAGACATTGGGCAGTCTGGAAAAAGTAAAGGTCGCTACCGAGGAGCAGTTATCCGCCGTAGTGGGTCTGGCTGCCGCGCGTAAAATCCGGTTATATTATGCCAATGCCCCAGCCTTCACTGTGCTTAATTAACTGTCGGCTCAATATGCACCAGCACATCGGCAATCTGCGGATGCGCCGCTCGCAAGGCATCCTTCACTAAGTGCGCGATGGCATGCCCTTCCCAAACCGGCATCTCGCGATCGACAATTACGTGTAAGTCAACGTAATAGTCAAAGCCCATCTTGCGCACGTAACACTTATCGAGCGCCCGCACGCCGGGCACGCCCGCCGCTACGGCCAACACGTCACGCCGCAAGCGCGCATCGGGAATGGAATCGGTTAACTCCAGCACCGCGGGGCGCACTAGCAGATAAGCATTGAACATGATGATGCCCGAAGCCAATAGCGCCGCCCAGTCATCGGCGCTCTCCCAGCCCTTGCCGCCCACCAAAGCGATCGAGATCCCGATGAACGCCACGCCCGACGTAATCGCGTCTGCCCGATGATGCCAGGCGTCCGTCTTCAATGCCGTGCTGTGCGCCGTCTCGCCCACCTTCAGCACATACCGGAATAACCCTTCCTTCACCAGTACCACCGCCGCCAGCACCACCAACGTAAAGACATGCGGCGTCTCGTGCGGCGTCCGGATCTCATGAATGCTCTCGATGGCAATCACGACGGCCGCTCCGAACAGCGCCAGCGACACCATCGTCGCCGCGAGCGGTTCGGCTTTGCCATGCCCGTAAGGATGGTTCTCATCCGGCGGACGCATCGCATAGCGCAGCCCGATCAGCAGCACGATGGACGTCACCACATCGGAGAGCGACTCGGTGGCATCGGCAATCAGCGCGTAGGAGTGCCCCACCACGCCCGCCACGAACTTCACCGCCGCCAAGGCCACGTTTAACGCAATGCCGATCAAGGTCGAACGTACGCCGGGTAGGGCGGCATGGGGAACGGAGGTTGGCTTCGGCATCGACTCCTTCCAGTGTTTCACTGAATCGCCTTCGAGTTCGACACACCGAGCCGTTGCTATAGTGATCCGAAGGGGCGTGGAGTCCCAACCCGTGTAACATGAATCTAGATTCGACCTTGAAAGACAAACGTTTCCTGCATATTCGGCAGTTAGTATTCGACGGACTCATTGGGTGTGACCTACCGCGCCAGCTCTACTTTCCAGTGATTAACCATGAGAGTTTGAATATGGCTCGTCCAGTTCCTGATGCCGAGATCCAGGCGGTGCTGGCCCAATGTCTGGTTGATGGCCTGATTGGCTTCGAGCCAAGCATAAGCGCAAGCGACCGCTGGCCGGAGGGTATGCTTTACCTTACGGTTCCAGGCACGTTGGCATGGGAGCAGTTGGCCGAACCAGACTGGGAGAGGCAGTGGGATGAAGCGACTGGCGAAGAAGACACGGTGCTGACTGGTCGCCGTAGGAGCCACCTGGAGTTTCTCATCGCCACCGGGCCCTGGCCTCGCATCGGGGACGTAGATTGGCAGCGCCTGGAACCTTTTGAACCGCGGCCAGGTTTCACATTCGCCGAAGGCTGGCAGGCCAGCTTTCGGACATCCGGTTTCTGTGATCCTGCGGCTAGGGACGCCGAATCGAGATTTTACGATTGCCAGCGTTGGTTCCTGCATCCTCGGGAGCACCCCGAATGGCCGTTCCCAGGCATTCGGCAGCCTTCCGACTCTTGAGACATAGGTGAAATGATAAGATCCCAGCATGAGTTCCCGCCGCTCGTTTTTTCTCTCCGCGCTTACCGCCGCTCAAGCCACCCGCGTGATGGGTGCCAATGATCGCGTACAAGTCGGTATCATCGGCCTCGGCGGACGTGGCCGCGACCATATGACCATGTACTCCGCCGTGGAGGATTGCCAGATCGCCGGTCTTTGCGACGTGAACCAAGCCGCCCTTGAGCGTGGTATGGCCCAAGTGGAAAAAGCCGGTGGCGGCAAGGCCCGCGGCTATCGCGACATGCGCGAAGTCTTCGCCGACAAGCGCATCGACGCCGTCTCCATGCCCTTGCCCAACCACTGGCACGCACTCGCCACCAT
>JANLPT010000105.1:0-4407 GCA_031367405.1 Bryobacteraceae bacterium | reverse complement strand
CGCGTTGTCGGGAAAAAAGCTGCGAAATTCGCCGTAAAGCTGCGCCGCGAGGAGCTTGTTGGGCGCCAGGATCAGCGCCGGGCGCTGCAATTCCTCGATCACCTTGGCCATCGTGTAGGTCTTGCCCGAGCCGGTCACGCCCAGCAGCACTTGCGTGCGATCATCCTCGCGCGCGGCCGTAACGATATCCTTGATCGCCTGCGGCTGGTCCCCCGCCGGCTCGAACTCCGACCGGATCACGAAGCGCTTGCCGCCATCGGGCTTGGCCGGACGCTGCGGGCGGTGGGGAACAAAAGCGGCGGAGGTATCGGGCTCTGCAAGCCCCCGGCGGATAACGAGTTCGGACATGGCGCAAGATATGTGCGTTCCACTTGCGTTCCGCAACGGACTCCGGTCAATCAGTCAGGGTAAATCGCCGGCTTGTCGCCGAACCGCCCCCTAATTGCGGTGTCACGCCGCGCCATGGACCCTGCGTCTTCCATCGGTTCGACCTCGTCGGGATAGCGAAACCGCGTGATGAAGTTGCCATCCGTAATCTCCAGTTCGGCTTCGGCCCAACGTTTGCCTGGCTCCTCAGCGTCCCAAGCATCCATAATCAATTCGAATAGCGGGCAGCCTGCCTCGGGCGAATAGTTGACATATTCAACCGCATCGGGCCGTTCGCGGTAGATGGATTCGCTGACCCAGCCATCCCCCGCTTCGATATGGACCCACAGCGGAAATGTGGTGCCGCCTGCCAGATGAGCCGATTCAGCAGCAATCGCCGCAAAGCGTTGACCTATTTTTGACAATGGTGCCTCAGCCATCTCATTTCCCTTTTGGTCGATTGGCGAAGCGCTGCCGTTTCGTCGCACTGCCAACTTTCCATTCAACCACAATCGAGTCAGGTCGCATAGATCGACCAGAATAAACCGGCACGACATCAACGGTGACAGAATTGCCTTGTCGGATATTCCGCGCCCAATCATTCTCGAGTTTGAGATACGCGCTGCGGTTGAAGTTTCGGTCTTGGGCAAAATGATTGAACGCTTCCTTTGGGCCGTTGAAGCGAGCAGCAATGTAATGGCCACCTTCGTCGGTCGCCAGCCGATCGGGGATGCCGGCGCGTGCTTGTTCGATCCGCGAGCGCGACCCGCGCTGGCCTAATGTTAGCGGCCCCGTCACCTCGAGCGTCCGCCCGTCGCTATCGACGGAAAATCTATATCCGTTGCGATCAACAGTGCGCGTCGCGTTGGCGTGTGATTGAGAAGGTCCGATTCTTGGCCTTGGCGACGTGGCCGAACGCGGCGCATCAGGTTCCCAAGATCCGCTCGCACCGCCCCCATCGAAGCCGCCACCACCCCCGCCCGCAAACGGCTGAGGCCGTTTGCCCATCGCGGCGCCACCGGGCCCGAACGTGAATCGTCCATCTCGCGGGTCATGCCATTGATTGAACTTGACGCTCCACGGCCCCGCCGCACTCGGTTCAGCCGCGCGCCTTCCGAAGCGCAGGAAGGTCTCAAAGGCCGATACACGCCGCCAACTTAAACTATCCGCTGCAAACACGTCATGCTCCCGACAATGTAGGATGCCCCGATTGAGCGAGCGTTCTCCAACATGTCAAGAACAAACAAGGAACAAGACTTGCCCCGCCATCCCACGTTCCGCCTTGCGGAACAGCACCCGATCCTCCGGCCCGAAGCCCAGCCGCCAGATCATCGCCATGTAGCACGCCAGCATCGCGGGCACGCCCAGCAGCAGTTCGAGCCATTCGGGCAGCCAATGCGCGGCCCAGCCAATCAGGATCCTCGGCTACGCCGCGTCAAAGCCGCCTCGGCCTCGGCCATCAACTGCGCGATGATTTCCGCGACCGGTTCCTCTTTCGTGACCATTCCCACCGACTGCCCGGCCATCAGCGAGCCGTTCTCGATATCGCCATCGATCACCGCGCGGCGCAGCGCTCCGGCCCAGAAGTGTTCGATCAGCAGTTGCGCCTCGCCCATATCGACCGAGCCGGCGTCGAGCAGTTTGGCGACTTCAACCTGCTTGGCCGTGAATTCCTCGGTGCCCTTGTTCTTGAGCGCGCGCACCGGGATCACCGGCAGCCGCGGGTCGACCTGCACGCTGGCGACTGCATCGCGCGCATTGCCGCGGAAAAAGGCCTTCTTGAACGCGGGGTGCGCGATCGATTCGGTGGCGGCGGCGAAGCGCGTGCCGAGTTGGACCCCGGCCGCCCCCATTTCGAGGTAGCCGGCGATTGCCTCGCCGCGCCCGATCCCGCCGGCCACGAACACCGTGGTATCGGCGGCGATGGCGGGGAGAATTTCCTGCGCCAGCACCGAGGTCGAGACCGGCCCGATGTGCCCACCGGCTTCCATGCCCTCGATCACCAGCGCATCGGCGCCCGATCGCAGGTACTTCTTCGCCAGCGCCAGCGTGGGCGGGATGCAGATTACTTTGGCCCCAACCCCGTCAACGCCTTCCTTCAGCGCCTCGATGCTGCCCTTGGGCGGAATGCCGCCGGCGAGCACGACGTGGCCGATCTTGTGCCTGGCGCAGACCGCGATCAGGTCGAACAGCATCGGGTGCATGGTGATGAGGTTGACCCCGAACGGGCGGGTGGTCAGCGCCTTGGTCGCGGTGATTTCGGCATCGAGCAGTTCGGGCGTCATCGCCCCGCAGGCGATCACCCCGAACCCGCCGGCATTGCTGATCGCCGAGACCAGGTTGCGCTCCGAAACCCAGCTCATCGCCCCGCAAAGAATCGCATAGTCGCTGCCCAGGAACGCCGATCCACGCGCCATCAAGGCTTGCGTGCGGGGATATGCGGCCATGCTAACGCTCCATCCGATACGGAGCGCGGCCTTTAGGCGGCGTGTGGCATGACGGCAAGCGCGGGTCGCCAAGTGGGGCTGCGAAGTCGAATTGCGGCCTGTCGTCATCCGGTCACGAACCGCGCCGATCATCGCAACCGCGGCCGCAAGACCATTACACCCAGTATGCTGATAGTTGCGCACCACCGCGCCCGCGACTAGGCCCGGGCAGGTCGTACCGCATAGCAGCATTTCCTCGCATTCGCCGGATCAGTCCCTTGCTTCCCAGACACGCATTCGCCTTCGCCATCCTCGCCGTGGTGGTCATCGCCATCGCCGGCTTTGCGTGGCGCGCCTGGCGCCTGCACAAACTCGACATGGACACCCGCTGGGGCGTGAAGCGGCGGCGGCGGCGGGAAAAGCGGTGAAGGACGGATTGGTGGGCCTTGCGCCCGCTACAGCCTCGCCGCGTGATCTGAAGCCCACAACGCTTTAGCGAACATAATTGAGGTAGGGCCTATCCTCGCGCACGCTGCATCAAAGCATTGGCGCAAGGTCGGCATCAACGCGGAAAGTCGATCAGGACGCTCGCATGCTGCATTCAATTCTTAACGCTTTGCCACTGAAATATTGGAAAGAAAATTGAGCTTCGGGCCTTCGGTTTTAGGACGATCGATATCAAGCGTGCGTGCCTGTCCGCGATCATCTCGATAGCCGTAGGTCGGCATTTTGAGGTCATAAACGACACTAGGCTTGCGGGGTGCCACCTGCGCTTCCTTAACCATCAGTGTCCTCCAGGGTTGAGTGTGGCCGAGAAATGATGCTTGCGTCGTACCCACTTGAAACCTTCATGCTTGTTAACGACGCATATGTCAGTTTCACCGCCTACAGTGTCTGCGCCAGGTAGGAAACGCACAAACTGCTTTGTGGTCTCTACTAAAAAATCCGCCAGTGCGATCGCGTCTGACACCGGCATCGCTGGCGAGACCAACGGCGCATAGGTGCGCGATTCAATATGAGCGAGCAATGAATCCAAATTTGCAGGGTCTGCACCGACATCGAGAAGGGCCTGTGGCAGCGCTTGGCCATAGCCGTTTACAAGGCGATTGATGGCTTCTGGTTGACCAGCATACGAGATTTTGAACTCGCCTTGGCCAGCAATTTGCTCCGGAGGATCGCAAACGCCATTTGCGATCGTTACGCGCCAGATTTCGCCATGCGTTTCGGATGACCCATTGCCACCGACCCAAAATTGCAATTCGTGGCTTCCAACCGGCTTGTCCGTCAGCGCTTGGTAGTGGAGGTCGAAGAAAAATTGGCGAGCCTTGGTGGCCACTTCCTGCATCGTGTAATCGGTTGGATCGAGCCTCCAAACCGGATCACTGCAAAATTTCTCCCGAAGCTCCTTTGCCAGCATCCCAATCGACATGGCACCGATGTTCCCCATGCCGCATGTCATTGCAGCGATGGGCAAGGTAACTGCTCACCCGCCCTATGTGGCGGACGACTGCATCTTCGGCGGGTTGATGACGTCTGCGATGGCTTCGAGTGCAGTTTTGCCACGTAGTTTCCCAGTGGCGATGACGGAGACGGTGGCCGCGTAGAGCTTTGCGCC
>JANLPT010000102.1:0-20966 GCA_031367405.1 Bryobacteraceae bacterium | reverse complement strand
GAGTTCGAGCAAGACGCCGAGTCCGGTGGCGTTGTCGACCGCGCCATTGTAGATGCCGTCGCCGGTCACTTGGGCGTCCCTGCCCAGATGGTCCCAATGCGCCGAAAAGACGACGGCTTCCTGCTTCAGGTCAGTGCCTTCCACCAGCGCGGCGACATTCTGCGACGGCACCTCGCGCAATTGCGCTTGCACGGAGATGCGGATCTGGGTGTTCAGTAAGCGGGCGCGAAAACCGCGCTGGTTAGCGGCGGCGAGCATCGAAGTCAGATCCAGGCCGAGCAACCGCTGGGCCGCGTCCTCGGTGAGCCACCCCGCGAAAGCGAGCGCGGGCGGGTTCGGCTCCGCACCTTGTCTTCTGGCAGCGGGAATTTGCGAATCCTCCTTACCCCAGGAGTTGCGCACCACCTCCCAGCTATAGCCGGCGGTCGGGCCGGTGTGAATAATGAGGCAAGCCAGCGCACCTTGGCGTGCGGCTTCCTCAAACTTGTAAGCCCAGCGCCCATAGTAAGTCAGAGCGCGACCGCCGAAAAACCGCTCATCCTCTGAGGGAGGCTCGTTCGTGAACAGCACCACGATCTTGCCGCGCACATCGACGCCCCCATAGTCGTTCCATTTGAATTCCGGAGCGTTGATGCCGTGGCCCACGAACATGACGGGCGCGCTGATGTCTTCGGTGGCGCGCTGGAGTTGCGACGTGCCGACGAAGTCGCTCAAATACCGCAGCGTCGTTTCACCAGCCGAAATCGTGGAACTGGGCAGCGTGGTGACGCCGCGCAGCAGGACGCGCTGCTCGTAAGTGCGGTGGCCATCCACCACATCCCCCCCTGGCTGCACCCCGGCGGCCGCAAAGGCGGCGGCAAGGTATTCCGTGGTGAGCCGCCCCCCGCGTGTGCCCACTCCGCGACCTTCCAGTAGATCGGAGGCCAGAAATTTGACGTGCGCGCGAATGCGGGGGGCGGAAATCTCTTGGCCATAAACGGGAAGCAGCATCAGAAGAGGAACGAAGCGCATATCGCTCTAGTCTAGCCCCGGTCAGCGGCCGATCTATCCAGGGTGGGGAAGTACGTCGGGCTCATGATGCTGGCGCTGCTGCCTGCGCTCTGGATGGCGTGGGCGGCCCGCGGATTGCCGCATCTGGGGGCCTATCACGACGATGGCATTTATTGGGTGACGGCCAAAAGTCTGGCCACCGGGCAGGGTTACCGGCAGATTCATTTGCCCACCTCACCCCACCAAACGAAATATCCGCCGGTGTATTCGCTCATGTTGGCCCCGGCCTGGTGGAGTTCCGCCCCTGAAAATGTGGCGTTGGCCATCACTTGGTTAGGATTGCCGGTGCTGGTCGCGCTGAGTTGGCTGCTGTTCCGGCGGCTCGAGTTTGGGCGGCCGGCGTCGGCCATCCTCGCGGCGCTGGTGGCGATCAATCCGCATAGCCAGCTTTCCGCCACGCGGTTAATGGCCGATATTTCCGGGGCCGGCTGGCTGTGGGGCTCTCTGCTGATCAGCCGCCGTTCGCCCGTGGGTGCCGGGTTATTGGCCGGGGTGGCTTTCCTCACCAGAACCGCCTTTCTGCCGCTCATCGTGTTGTTGCCCGCCTGGTACGCCTGGCACCGCGAGTGGCGGTCGGCGGTCCGGTGCGCCGCCGTGTCGATCCCCATGGTTTTAGGATGGGGCTGGTTCACCGCCACTCACACCACCGGCGCTCACGATCCGGTCATGAGTTACTACACCAGTTACTTGAGCTTTCAGATGGCGCAGATCAGTGGCACGCCGTGGATCGAGCGAGTCTGGACCAATGCCGGTTCATTTACGACGGCCGTGGCCCACTTACTGCTGATCGGAGTGGGCGAGAATCCGGTGGAGCAATGCCTGCGTTATGTCTTAGTGGTGGCCGCGCTCACCGGCGTCTGGCGGCTTTCTGAAAGGAAAGAAGGTCAATTGCCGGCGGCGTTCTTAGCGATTTATTCGTTCGAGTTACTCGGGTGGTATTTCGAAGCGAATCCGCGCTTTCTTTATCCACTGTTACCGTTACTGCTCGCCGGGTTTTGGTTCGAGATGAATCGCTTCGTTCAATCGATCATGGCAGCTTTCGGCAAACCACAGCTTGCCCCGCGGATCGTCGCCGTTGCGCTTTCGTTGCTGTTAGTCTACTTAGGCATCACTGCCTGGTGGCAGGGAAGCATGCTGCTGCAGGCGGCCGGCGTGCCGATGATGGTGCGGGAACGGGCGCGGTTGGCGGAGCGGGAACAGATTTACGAGTGGGTGCGGAAGGAGACCCCTCCCGGAGCACGTTTCTATTCTGTGCATGACGCTGTATTCTATCTGCGAACCGGGCGGCAGGCTCTGCGCGGTCCGGTGTTAAATGGGATGTTTTCGCGTTCCGCCACCGGGGAGATCGGCCCGAGCGAACAGTTGATTGCCATGGGGGCTCGTTTCAATCTCAACTACGCCGTATTCACCCGCGCCGATGCGACGGACCAGTTAGCGGAAAGCCGCGCCATCGCCGGCAGCGAAGCAGGCCCGGGTTTCGAGCGCATTTACAGCCACCCCGCCGCCGTGGTGTGGCGATTGCGATAGTAGCGCGGCCAATTACTAATGAACGGTACTGGGCGCAATCGAGAATCCCCTCCCTGACGGTCGGGGTTCGTATGAGCCAATGAGTTCAGTTACCTGACGAACCCCGACCGTGAGGGAGGGATGTTGCGATGGCACCAGTAAGCCGGCATAACTGCCTCACCGCTTACAATTTGAGGCGTTCGAACAACCGGTCACGGTAAGTCCGGCTCAGCGTGATTTGCGAGCCATTGTTCAGTACCACCTGATAGTCGCCGTGGAACCAGGAGTGTAACTCTTTAATCCGGTCGATATTCACGATCTTTGAGCGGTGTACGCGGACGAACTTATCGGGGTCAAGGCGTGACTCGATGGAGTTCATCGTCTCGCGCACAAAATGCTGCTCGCTATTGATGTGCAGGCAGACGTAGTTATCGGCGGCTTGAATTAGATCTATGTCTTCCGGGCGCACCAAGAAGAGCTTATTCGCGGTCTTCACGGCGAAACGGGAAGGGCGGGCTTTCAGGTTACGCAGTTCGTCGGCTAGGGCCTTCATATCGTCGTGACGCTGTGCGCCATCGCGCGCATCGAGCATCACGCGGACCCGCTCAAGACACTGGCGAAAACGCTCGCCGTCAAACGGCTTGAGTAAGTAATCCACCGCCCGCTGTTCAAACGCCCTAACGGCATATTCATCATGCGCGGTGACGAAGACGAACAGCGGCATTTGTTCGGACGGCAATCCTTTAATCAAGGCGAAGCCATCCATCTCGGGCAGGCGGACATCCAGAAACAGCAAGTCGATATCGCCCGCCGCCAACCGGTCACGCGCTTCGAGTCCGGAACGGCACTCGCCCGCCAAATGGAGGTCGGGTTCGGCTTCGACAAATCGCCGCAGCCGGTCACGCGCGATCGTCTCGTCATCGGCGATCAGAACGGAGATCAGTTTGGGGGTCACAGTGCTCGACAATGAATCTCTCAAGGAGGGAACCTCTCAATTCACCAAACGGTTTCAATAAACGGTTTCACTGATAGACGAGAGGCCGCCGGTTTTGTTCCGTACAAAACTTAAAGAAACATCGCTCTGCCATAAGCGGGACGAGCCGGTCATTACCCGTGGCCGCCCGCCCGGTTCGCGCCTACAAAGTGCGCGTGACTTTGCTCAGGGCGCGCGGAGCGTCCGGATTCAGGCCCTTTTCCACCGCCAGTTTGGCGGCCAGCATTTGGCCCGGGATGATGTAGGGGATCGGCGTGAAGAGGTCGTCGAGGCCTTTGCTGGTAGGAGGCGCAATCGGAATCACCAGCCGCCGGCGAGTTGCGGCCGCTTCGCGATTGCGGGGATCGGTGATCACGAAGACATCGGCCGAAAGCGAGTCAAGCTTCTGGATCATCAGGGAAAGGGAGGGCCAGGTCGGGCCCGGAGGGGCGAAAAGAAAGACGGGGAAAGCGGCTTCCACCATGGCGATGGGGCCGTGGAAAAGGTCGGCCGAGGAGAAACGCTCGGCCACCACGTAACAGGTCTCCATCAGCTTCAGGGCCAGTTCGAAAGCGTTGGCATAGTTCAGTCCCCGGCCGACCACCACCGCGTGGTTCATGAAGCTGTAGCGCGCGGCCAGGGCCGAGATTTCGGGCTCGAGCGTTAGCGCGGCCGCGGCGAGGTCGGGAATGCGCTCCAGGCTTTCGAGGCTGAAACGTGCGCCCAGGGCGTAGGCCAGCAGATATACCGACAGCAGTTGGCCCGTATACGTTTTCGTGGCCGCGACGGACCGCTCCTTCCCGGCGCGCACCAGCAGCACGTGGTCGGCTAGATTGGCCAGCGTGCTGCCGGCTTCATTGGTGATCCCGACGGTCAGCGCGCCCTGTTTCTTGGCGCTTTCCAGCACGAAGTTCGTGTCGGTCGATTCGCCGGATTGAGAGATGGCGATCACCAGCGCATTGGCCAGATTCACCTGCGCGCCGTAGAGCGTGTTGATCGATGGCGCGGCCAGCGAAACGGGAATCCCGGTTTCGATCTCCAGCAGGTATCGCGCAAATTGGGCGGCGTTATCGGAGGTGCCGCGGGCGGCCAGCACGATTAACGCTGGCCGGCGGACGGCGAGCGCCCGTTGCAGTTTCTTGACGGCCGGGATCTGGGCTTTGAGGGTCCGCGCGAGGGCGGCGGGCTGCTCGAGGATCTCGGCGAGCATCTTCGATTGAGTCACCCTCCTAATGTAACTGACCTCATGTAACTGAAGCGATCTGTAAAGTCGGAAGCCCAAGTGGCCGATTTCCCCTTCGTATGCCACCGTCTGAAGCCTTGCGTTCGCGATTCACCCCTTCCACCCCGCAGAATTACGAGGAATTGGGGATCTCGCAGTCGCTCGTGCTCGACTTGATGCTCCGGCGGCTGCATATGGAAGGCTTCAGCACCCTCGAATCCTTGGCGAAGCACTTGCGAGTGTCCGTGCCGATTATCGATGTGGCCTTCCGCCATTTGCGGCAACAGCAACTGGTGGAGGTGAAGGGCATGATCGGCAACGACTATACCTTTGTCCTATCGCAAGCGGGCCGTCAACTGGCTTCGGACCGTTTGCAAATCTCGCAATACGCGGGCGCTTGCCCGGTAGGCCTCAAGGACTATCACGCGGCCACCAAGCTGCAGGCTGCCAAGGTGCAGATCGACCGGCGAACCCTGCGCATGGCATTTTCTGACCTCGTCGTCACCGATTCGATGTTGGACGCTGTGGGTCCGGCGCTGATCACGCAAAGCTCCATCTTTCTGTATGGCCCATCGGGAAACGGTAAGACGTCCATCGCTGAGCGGATGCTGCGCGTTTATCAGGACGCGGTGTACATTCCCTGGTCAGTGGAGGTGGACGGGCAGATCATCAACCTTTACGATCCGGTGGTCCACCAGCGCATCGACATTGACGATCCCGACATTGATCCGCGCTGGGTGCTGTGCCGGCGGCCCTGCATCGTCGTGGGCGGCGAAATGGTCCCCAGCATGCTGGAACTGCGTCTCGACGATACCTCGGGCATCTACGCGGCGCCATTGCAGATGAAGGCCAATAACGGCATTTTCATCATCGACGATTTTGGCCGCCAGCTGATGTCGCCCCGCGATTTGCTCAATCGCTGGATTGTTCCGCTTGATCGCAAAGTGGATTATCTCACGTTACGTTACGGCGTCAAGTTTCAGATACCATTCGAGTTGATGGTTGTGTTCTCCACCAACCTCGATCCGTCGGACTTGGCTGACGAAGCCTTCCTCCGCCGCATTCACAACAAGATTCTGGTTGAGCCGGTGTCTCCCAACGTCTTCGACCAAATCTTCCAGCGCGTGATGTTGGCCCGCGAAGTGCCCACCGAGCCCGATAGCGCCGAATTCTTACGCCGGATTTGCCTGGGGGATGGCCGCAATGAACTGCGCGCCTGCTATCCCAACGACATTTGCAGTCTGTTGATGTCGATCAGCCGGTACGAGCATCGTCCGGTGGAGGCGACCAAGGTGAATCTGGAACGCGCGGCGAACCTCTACTTCGCCAGGACCTAGCAGTTACCAGCCCTTCTGCTGCCGCAACGCCGTCACGTGTGCGACATGGTGTTGGCCGTGCCAGGCGTAGAGTTCGAGGAGCGTGCCCAGCGTGTTCTCGCCACCCTCGGGATGCCGAAAAGCGCGCGCAAAGGCCTCTTCAGGCAGCGTCCGCAGCAGCGACACCCAGCGCAGATGCAGAGCCTGCAAAAGGGCAATTGAGGGCTCGATCGGCCCCAGCTTCGCGTCGCTCAACTCCGCCCACGCCGCCTCGTCATAAGCCTTAATCAGAGGGCTCACTTCGGTCAGCGCCCAGCGCGTGCGAATGTAAGCGTTCAGGTGGCTATCGGCGACGTGGTGGACTACTTGGCGCGCCGTCCAGCCGCCTTCCCGATAAGGCGTGTCGAGTTGGGCGTCACCGAGTCCGGTGACGGCGGCACGCATTTGAGCGGGTAGATTCGCGATGTCGCGCAGCAAGGTTTGGCGGCGCTCCAGCGTGCGCACCAGGCCGTCGGCGAACTTTCCGGTCGGGTAGCGTGGATCCATCCTCCCAGACTAGCGCGAGGGCATAAGCTGTAAAGGTGAAGATTGTCCGGGTCGAAGCCCACCTACTCTCGTTTCCTTTTCCTGAGCCGATTGAGCTGAGCTATCACGGCGGCGATCGGCGTATCGTGAAGCGCGATGCGATGCTGATTCGCGTCGGGTGTTCCAACGGTTTGGTCGGCTATGCCCCCGGCTCCGCCACCGAAGCCGTCCGCGACCTCATTACCAGCACCATCGGCCCCTTTCTCGTCGGGCAAACGCTGGCCGACCCGGACGCCATGCGGGTGCGCTTCAACTCCAGGCCAGGGGCCGAATCAGAGGCCGGCCCAGGGGCCGCGCGCGCCTACACCATGGTCGAAGTTGCGCTCTACGATCTCGTCGGCAAGCAACGCGGCGTGCCGGTGTCCGAACTGCTGGGCGGCCGCGTTCGCGATCGCATTCGGCTCTACGCCAGTGCCGGCATGTACCAGCCGCCCGAGTCCTATGCCGAAGAAGCCCAAGCCATGCAGGAACTGAAGTTCACGGCTTACAAGATGCGGCCTGGCTTGGGCCCCGGCCAGGACGTACGTGCCGTGGAATTGATGCGCCGCGCCACCGGCCCCAGCTTCGACCTGATGGTGGACGCCCACACCTGGTGGCGCATGGGCGACCACAGCTACAGCGAGCCCACCGTCATTGAACTCGCCGGCCAGATGGCGGAGCACGCAATCTTCTGGCTCGAAGAGCCCCTCCTCCCTGACCGGCATGACGCCTACGCGCGCCTCAAAGCGGCTGCCACCGTGCCCATCGCCGGCGGTGAGCATGAGCCCGGCGAGGCTGGCTTTCTTGACCTGATCCATCAAGGCTGTGTCGATTACGTGCAGCTCGACCTGCTTTGCCAGGGCGGCTATGGCCTCGCCCGGCGCGTCTTCGCTGAAGTCGCCCGGCAGAATTTACGCTTCGCCTTCCACAGCTGGGGCACTGACCTCGAACTCATGGCGGCGGCCCAGTTGGGAGTCTGTTGGCCGGAGGACGTCGTGGAGTGGCTCGAGTATCCGGTCTATACGACGCCCACCGTCAAGTCAATGTACCGCTTCGATCTGGCGCGCGGCATTTTGCGCACACCGCTCGATATTGAGCACGGTGAGCTCATGGTGAATCGCCAGCCAGGGTTGGGCGTGGACGTCGACGAAAGTGTGATCACGCGCTATCCCTGGATTCCCGGGCCCTGGAGCTACTTCTCGCTTCACTCGCCGGCCGAAACTTTTGCCGTCGTGGGCGACCACAGCATCAAATTTGCATGAACATCATGAACATGATGTGGACCAGCGCCGCAGCGGCCAGCGTCCTGGCGGCCTGGGCCGTGCGCGGCCGCAGTTCATCGCTGCTAGGCCCGGTGACCTGGCGGGGCCCTCGCGACGCGCCGGCCATTGCGCTCACCTTCGACGACGGGCCCAGCGAAAGCACGCCCCGCCTGCTCGATTTGCTGGAGCGGCACGACGCCAAAGCGACTTTCTTCGTGTGTGGCCGGAATGTCCGGCGCTTGCCCGGCGTCGCGCGAGAGATCGTCGCGCGCGGTCACGAAATCGCTAACCATACCGGGTCGCATCCTGCGTTGTACTTGAAAAGCGCCGGCTTCATCCGGCGCGAAGTCGCGGCCGCTCAAGCCGAAATCGCGTCGGCCACCGGCGTGCAAGCACGGCTCTTCCGGCCTCCTTTCGGCTGCCGTTGGCCGGGCTTGGCTGAAGTCCTTGAAGAACAGGGGCTGCGGCTGATCATGTGGTCGGCCATCGGCGGCGATTGGCGGCTGCCGGCCGATCGGGTGGCGGCGAAGATTGTCCGCGCGGCGCGTCCAGGCGCGATTTTCTGCCTGCACGATGGCCGCGCATTGGCGGCGAATCCGGACATCTCCGTCACACTCGACGCCGTTCGCGTTATCATGCCCACATTGAGGGAAAGCCGGTTTTGTTTCCCCACTGTCACCCAACTCCTATGCCCGACCCCATCATCGAACGAGTCATCCAAGTAATCATCAAGACCCAACACATGGACGCCGGCGCCGTGAAACCGGAAAGCACCTTCGAGGAGCTCAAGGTCGATTCGCTGGACGGCCTCCAAATCCTTTTCGCGCTGGAGGAAGAGTTTAACGTCAACATCCCCGACGAATCGGCCAAACAGCTCAAAAGCGTGGCCGATATTGCCCACGGCATCCGGACTCTCCTGGCGGAACAATCCGCCGCCCCGCCCGCATGAGGCGCGTCGCCATCACTGGCCTGGGCATCGTCTCCGCCATCGGCTCCACCCGCCAGACCTTCTGGGCCTCCCTCCAGGCCGGCCAAAGCGGCATCCGGCCGATCGAGTCGGTAGACCGTTCGCTGCTCAAAATCCAGCATGGCGCAGAAGTCTCCGGCTTCGATGCCCGGCAGCATTTCGATCCCAAGGAAATTGACCAAATCGATCCCTTCGCGCTCTACGCGCTCACCGCGGCCGCCGAAGCTATCGCTGATTCCGGAGTAACGCTCACCGAGGAATTGAAGCAGCAGACAGCCATCGTCACCGGCTGCGGCCTGGGGGGAAAAGTCACCGAAGATCAGGGCTTCCGTGACCTCTACGCCGGCCACAAACAGCGTTTTCATCCGTTGATGATTCCCCGCGCCATGACCAGTGCCGGCACCAGCCAGATTTCGATGCGCTTCGGCTTCACCGGCCCCTCGCTCACCGTATCCACCGCCTGTTCATCGTCCAATCACGCGCTCGGCCAGGCGCTCTGGATGGTGCGTAGCGGCGCGGCGGAGATGGCGGTCGCCGGCGGTTGCGAAGCGCCCTTTACGCTTGGCGTCCTCAAAGCCTGGGAGGGGATGCGTGTCATGGCACCCGACACCTGCCGGCCCTTCTCCCAAGGTCGCCTGGGGCTCATTCTCGGGGCCGGTGCCGGCATGTTGATCCTCGAGCCCTGGGAGCGCGCCCAAGCCCGCGGAGCCCGCATTTACGCCGAGCTCGCCGGCTGCGGCATGACGGCCGACGCGCACCATCTGACGATGCCTTCCTCCAGCGGCGCGGCGCGGGCCATGTCCATCGCGATGGCCGATGCCGGCTTGGCCACCGAGGAAGTCGGCTACATCAACGCCCACGGCACCGGCACCCCAGCCAACGATGCCACCGAAGCTCAAGCCATCCGCTCCGTTTTCGCCGTCCCGCCGCCCATCAGCTCCACCAAGTCCATGCACGGCCACGCCATGGGTGCCGCCGGAGCCTTAGAGGCCGCCGCCACCGTCCTCGCCCTCTATCACGGCACCCTGCCGCCCACCGCCAACTTCACCGCACCCGATCCGCAATGCGATCTCGACGTCATTCCGAACACCGCTCGTCCCCTCAAAGTCGGCGCCGCATTGTCGAATTCATTCGCCTTCGGCGGATTAAACGCCGTCCTCGCCTTCCGCGCCGTCTCGTTGCCCCGCTAACAGAACCCCTCGCCGTCAGGCAATAAAGAACTTCCCGCCCCAGCATATCGCGGCCAACTAGTGCTGCGACCGGTTGAATATGTTCTTATGGCAAGTCTGTAGCATCCCCTCCCTCACGGCCAGGTTCGTTTGGACGCCAATGAATGCAGCCATCTGACGAACCAAGACCGTGAGGGAGGGGATGTTGCGATGGGATATAGAAGATAATTTTCAAGCGGTCGCCATACTAGTGGCGCGACCGCTTGTTTGGCAGAATTTTGACAGGATACTGGCGGAGGCCGTCATCGGCCGGCAGCAGGGGCATCTTTTCCGCCCGGGCTTGCGCCACTAACATCCGGTCGAAGGGGTCGCGGTGGAGCGGCGGCAGAGTCTCTAACTCGGCTAAGTGCTCCACGCGGATGGGCAGAAGGGCAACCCGGTTCTTTTCCATCTGCCGTACCAGGTAATCGGTGGACGGGGAGGGCATCGGCAGGCGACCCAATCCGGTCTTGATCAAGCCGAAATCCACTAACGCGAAGCGCTCTTCCGGCGTCTCCGCGCCGGACAGAACGTCTTGACACGATCTAACCGCCGCAGCGTAAATAGGGCCCGAATACCCGAAACAAAACAAACCCAAAATGACGATCGCGAAGTTATCAGAATTTTGGGTCGCATGCTATCTTTACAATGACGTAGACCATCGGGCCAATTCAAGCCCCGAAAGGACCGCGACCGGAAAGTTCAATGCCAGAACCCAAGATGCCGGAACCGAAGATGCGGGAACGCAAGCTGCCGCAAGGCAAGATGCCGGAACGCAAGATGCCGGACAGTAACGGGTCCTCGAAGCACTTCCTGATGGTGGCGCTGGGCGCATCAGCCGGGGGGCTGGAAGCCTGCGAAACCTTTTTCAAGCACATGCCAGCCGATGCCGGCATGACGTTTGCCGTGGTCATGCATCTGGCGCCGGACCATTCGAGCGCCCTCGCCGAGATTCTGGGGCGGCACACCCGCATGACGGTGGAGCAGGCTCAAGACAATACCAGGGTCCTCCCCAACCACGTCTACATCATCCCACCCAACGCCACCCTGACCGTTAAAGATGGCCTGTTGAGCGTGGCTCCGCCGGACGAACCGCGCGGCCACCGGACGCCCATCGACAGCCTTTTCCGTTCGCTGGCGGAAGACTATGGCGAAAATGCGGTGTGCATTATGCTCTCCGGCACCGGCACCGACGGTACCCTGGGCCTGACCGCAGTGAAGGAAAATGGCGGCATGGCCATGGCCCAGACGCTGGAATCCGCCAAGTACGACGCCATCCTCCGCAGTGCCATTGCGACGGGCCTGGTGGACCATATTCTCCCCGTGGAAAGCATGCCGGCCAAACTACTGGAGTACGCCGCGCACCTCACCGTCTTGAACGGCAGCCACCATACGATCCACCAGCAGATTGGCAAGCATCTGGGCAAGATCCATGGCTGGCTGCGCAAGCGCTGCGGGCACGATTTTAGCCAGTACAAAGAGTCCACCATCTCCCGGCGCGTTGAGCGGCGGATGAAGGCTTTGCAGATCGATACCGTCGAGCATTACGTCAAGGCGCTGGAAGAACAGCCGGAAGAATGCGAGCGCCTGTTTAAGGATTTGCTGATCGGCGTCACCCAGTTTTTCCGCAATCCCGAAGGCTTTGAGGTGCTGGCGCACGACATCCTGCCGAAGTTGTTTGAGGGCAAGGAGGGCGACGACCAGATTCGGGTGTGCGTGGTGGGGTGCGCGTCGGGGGAAGAGGCGTACACGCTGGGCATCCTGCTTTGTGAGCAGGCGCAGAAGGTTCAGAACCCTCCGAAGATACAGATCTTTGCCACGGACATCGATGACCGGGGCTTGGAGACGGCCCGCAAAGGCTTTTACCCGGACAGCATTGCGCAACAAGTGAGTGCCGAGCGGCTGGAGCGTTTTTTTCTCAAGCAGGCCGACGGTTACCAGGTGAAACCCACGTTGCGGGAGATGGTGCTCTTTTCGACCCACAGTTTCATCAAAGACCCGCCGTTTTCGCGGCTAGACTTGATCTCCTGCCGTAATGTGTTGATCTATTTGGGCCCGGAATTGCAACAAAAGGTGGTGCCGCTTTTTCACTTCGCTTTGCGCGCCGGCGGTTATTTGTTTCTGGGCCCATCGGAGAACATTTCATCGCATCCGGAGATGTTCCGGACCATCGACAAGAAGCACCGGATTTTCGAGCGTAATGACGCCCGGCCGGTGCCGGGGATGAAATTGCCGTTCAGCGGCACCGGCCGCCCCGGACTGAAGGCGGCGAAGGATCAGGAAACGGACGCGCCGGACCTGCCGAGGCAGTTGCAGCGCCTGATTTTGGAGCAGTATGGGCCGGCCTGCGTGATTGTGAAGGAGACCGGCGAAGCCGTCTACTTCTCTGGCAAGATCAGCAGGTATCTGCAACACCCGGCCGGCAGCCCGGAAACCAATGTGATCAATATGGCGCGCGAAGGGCTGCGGATCCCCTTGCGTACGGCACTGCATCGGGCGGTGACTCAGCAGGAGCGCTCGGTCCAGAAGAAGTTGCCGGTGCAAACGAACGGCCACGTGAGCCATGTCGATTTGACGGTGGACCCGATCACGGCGTTCGCGGGCTCGCATCTCTATATGATCTTGCTGGAAGAAGTGGCCCCGGTTTCGCCGCTCAGCCTGGCGGCCAGCGTGCCCCATACCTTACCGGATAGTGGTTCTGACGAAATCATCCGGCACCTCGAAAGCGAGCTTCGGAGCGCCCATGAAAACACCCAAGCGGCGTTTGAGGAGTTAGAGACAGCGAATGAAGAGCTGCAATCGGCCAATGAAGAGTATCAATCCACCAACGAGGAACTGGAAACCTCGAAGGAGGAAATGCAGTCTTCGCATGAAGAACTGGAAACGGTCAACGCCGAGCTGAGCCGCCGGGTAAGCGAACTCGACCGCATCAACAGCGACCTGCAGAACTTGTTCGCCGGCACCCAGATTGCCACCATTTTTCTCGATGGGGAGATGCGGATCAAGTCGTTTACGCCCGCAGCCGGCAGCGTCTTCCGGCTCATCCCCGGCGATGTCGGGCGGCCGCTGACCGATTTGGCGGGACAGTTTACGGGCGTCGCGCTGCACGAAGACATCCCGGAAGTGCTGGAAACTCTCGTCCCCCGAGAGCGGCAACTTTCGCTGGCGGATGGGCGGCATCATCAGATGCTTATTCTGCCTTACCGTACCATCCATAACGTGATTGACGGCGTGGTGATCACCTTCACCGACGTTACCCATCTAAAACAGGCTCAGCAAGAAGCCGAAGACGCCAAGACGTTTGCCGAGAATATCATCCGCACGGTGCGCGACCCGCTACTCGTGCTCGACGCCGGCTTGCGCGTCGAGGCCGCGAACCAATACTTCTACGATACGTTTGAGTTGTCGGTGCGGGAGACGCTCAACACGGTGTTGTCTGAGTTGGGCGATAAAGAGTGGGACATCCCGGAACTGCGGCGGCTACTAAGCGAGCTGCTACCCGAGAAGAAGGCCCTGCATGACTTTCGGGTGAAACACTTGTTCCGGGGTATTGGGCAGAAGACGATGCTGCTGAACGCCCGCCAGATTCAGCGCCAGGATGGCGGCGCACCGCTGATTCTCCTGGCCATTGAGGACGTGACGGCCCGGGAACTGGTGAATGATACCTTGGCGCACAGCGAAGTGCGTTATCGCGCCATGTTCGACGCTTCGCCGGTGGCGGTGTTTGTTTGCGATACGTCGGCGGTAATTCAGGATTACAACCATCGCGCGCAAGAGTTGTGGGGCCGGGCACCTCGGCGCGGCGACCCCAACGAGCGTTACTGTGGCTCAACGAAACTTTATCTGCCCGACGGAACGCCACTGCCTCTCGACGAAAGCCCCATTGTCGGCGTGCTGCGCACCGGAGTTCCGGCCCGGAATGTGGAAGCGATCATTGAGCGCCCAGATGGGTCGCGGATCCCGGTGATCGTCAATTTTCTGCCCCTGATGAACGAACTGGGCGTCATCACTGGCGCTATCACCTCCTTCGATGACCTGACCCCAGTGAAGCAAGCCCAAGGATTGGTGCGCGCCAGCCAAGCCCAATTGCAGAGCCTTACCGACGCGGCGCCGATCGGTATCTGTATGCTGGACGCGGAGTTGTGCATCACTCACCTCAATCCGACGGCGCGGCCTCTCTTTGAACTGATCGGTGATCCGATCGGCCTTGCCCTCTCCGGCCTCCTGGGGCAATCGGAATTAGCCGGACCCATGATGGAGCGCTTCCGGCATACCCGTGATACAGGCGAAACCTACCGCGACGCTGAATTTGCGGCCGTCCCCCATGGGGCCTACTACGATTGGCAGATCCACCGCATCGCGCTGCCCGGCGGCCAATCCGGAGTGGTCTGCTACTTCACCGATATCACCAACCACGTGCTGGCCCGGCAAGCGCTCTCTCATTCTGAGCAGCGGCTCAGCTTCATGGCGGAATCGATGCCGCAGAAGATATTTACCGCCACGCCCGACGGCGCGGTGAACTACTTCAACGCCCTTTGGGCGGGATTTACTGGCTTGCCTCAAGACCAGATGGTGGGCTGGGGCTGGGATAAGTTTATTCACCCCGCCGATCTCGTCGAGAACGTGCGCGCTTGGAAGTTGTCGGTGGAGACGGGCGCACCTTACGAATTCAGCCATCGCTTCCGGCGCTTCGATGGCACCTACCGGTGGCATTTAACCCGGGCCCATGCGATGCGTGACGCCGCGGGCGAGATCTCACTGTGGCTTGGTTCCAGCACGGATATCCACGATGCAAAGAAGATCGAAGAGGAATTGCGCCGGCTGAACGAAGATCTGAACCAGTTCGCCTTCGCCGCCAGCCACGATCTGATGGAGCCCCTGCGCATGATCACCAGCTATTCCGAACTGCTACTGGAAACTTGCGGCGATCAAGTGGCGGCGGAGGCGACCATGTGCGTAAACTTTATTTCACAAGGGACGCAACGCATGAGCGAATTGCTCGCCGACCTGCTTTCGTTTACTGAAGTGGGTGGGGGCGAAGCGGCGGTGGAGCCGGTGGACCTTGAGATCGTCCTGGGCACCGTGACCCAGAACCTGCGGGCGGCCATCAAGGAGAGCGGCACCGTGCTGACCCACCGCCCGCTGCCCACCGTATGGGGCCGCCAAGTGCATTTTGTGCAGCTCTTGCAGAATCTGGTGAGCAACGCGATCAAGTATCGTGGCTCGCGTCCACCGGAGGTGCATATCTCTGCGGAGCATCGCCATGGCGAATGGCTCTTCGCGGTAGCGGATAACGGTCGCGGCATCGCCGCCGAGTATCATGAGCAGGTTTTCGGCGTGTTTAAGCGCTTGCATGGCAAAGAGATCCCGGGGACGGGCATCGGCCTGGCGATCTGCCAGCGAGTGGTGGAGCGCCGCGGCGGCCGCATCTGGGTGGAGAGCGAAGTGGAGCAGGGATCAAAGTTCTGCTTCACGTTGCCGCTCGAGAATGGGCCCAGCGCATGACACCCGCACCCGGCTTGAAGACGTTCCGGATTCTGTTGATCGATGACAATGACGCCGATGTCTATCTGCTGCGGCGTGCTCTGCAGAAGGCGGGTTTGACCATCGAGTTCACCGTGTTGACGGATGGTGCGGAGGGCTTAACCTTTGCCCGGGGCCAAGGCGAGGACGCGGTGCGGCCGGATTTGGTAGTGCTCGATCTCAACTTGCCCAAGACCGGGGGGGCGGAGGTACTGCGGGCGATGAAGGGCAACCCGGTGCTGGCGTCCGTTCCGGTGGTGGTGATGTCCTCGTCGGCCTCGCCGGGTGAGCAAGCCGTGATCGCGGAATTGGGCGTGGCGAAGTACCTAACGAAGCCACCGGATTTGGCAGGCTTCATGAAGATCGGTGAGATGTTCAAGGAAGTGTTGCTGCAAGGCGTTCATTCAAACTAAGAAGGGTCCTTACCCCGCGTGGCAGGGACGGCCTTCACCAGGGCGAGCCCGATGAGCACCACCGCACCGACGACGATCCATTGCGTGGCGACATGAAGCAAAGTCGCGGCATAGATCAGCCCGCCGATCAAAATCAAGAACCCAACAATGTAAATTCCAAATGACATAAACACTCCTACAATTGTGCGTTTGACTAGCCACTGTATTGGGGCGATTGAAGATTAAGCAATCGGAGGGCCACAATCAATTCCGGCCAGCGCCCAGGGCACCCAGGCGGCCAGCGCGGCAGATTCCGGCGCCGGAGCCGTTAGCGTTGGTGAAGCTGCAGAGTTGGGCCAAGCGGGTGAGTTCGCCGATGTCGCCAGGGTTGCCGGCTGCGGTGGCGAGCGAGCCGGACAAGAAGCCGCTCTCCGTGATGGCTGCATGGCTACCCCTAGGTGGAAGTGGGGGTTCAAGTGGGGCAACGGAACGGGGCCCCGGAATAGCGGCAGATTCGGCCCAAAAGCGCGTTTCCGGATTCTCAAAACGCGACCGGGTTACAGTGGGCGCTTGCCGTCATGGGAGACTCCGAATGGGTGCCAGCGTCGGCCTTCACACTCTGCATTCGCTCGGGTGGCGGTAGAACTGACGGCAAGAAGATCCAGATCTTCTGCAGCCGCCGTCTGGAAGTTCATTTCGGAGGACAGAGCTACTCGTAACGCAACGCTTCGACGGGGTCCAGCCGCGCCGCCTTCAGGGCCGGCCAAACGCCGAAGAATACGCCCGTAGCCACCGACACGCCGACGCCCGCCACAATTGCCCAAAGCGGTGTTTCGGAGGGGAGGGCGGGGAAGAGCTTCGCGACGGCGAAAGTGACGACCATGGAGAACGCGATTCCGATGGCTCCGCCCACTCCGGTCAGCGTCACCGCCTCGGTGAGGAATTGGAAGACGATGTCGACCTTCCGCGCACCCAACGCCTTGCGGACGCCGATCTCGCGGGTGCGCTCCGTCACGCTCACCAGCATGATGTTCATCACACCGATGCCGCCGACTAACAGGCCCAATCCGGAGATGGCGATGGAGGCGAGGATAATCAGGCTGCTGATTTGGTCGAATTGCTTGATGATCTGGTCGGGCGTGGAAAGGTCGAAGTCATTTTCGGCCTCGGCCGGAGTGCGCCGCAACTTCCGTAAGATGCCCCGCATCTCTTCAAAAGCCTCGTCGCGTTTACCGGGAAGGGCTTTGGCGTTGATCAGGAAGTTATCGGCTTGCGGGTAGCGTAGCCGGGCGGTGGAGATGGGGATAATGATCTGGCGGTCGATGCCGTTCTCCCCGAAGAAACCGCCTTTGGCAGGTTCCGAGACGCCGATGACAATATACTCGGCACCATCCACCGTCACCGGTTGGCCGAGCGGTTTACCTGTGGGGAACAGCGCATCCGCGACGAGCGAACCCAGCACCGCCACCCGCGCCGCGCGCTGCTCTTCCTCAGCGGTGAAAAAACGGCCTTGCGAATTGTTGCGCGGTTGCACCAGCCTGGTGTTGGCCGAGGCACCCGCTAAACTGACGTTCTCCGTCTCGAAGCCGGGCACCCGGGCCGACATGGTGCGTCCGCGAGTGACGGGCGGAATCCAAAGCGCGGTGGCCACCACCTCCACCGAGGGGCAGAAGCGCTTTACATACTCGGAATACTCGGGCGGAATCGGACGCCGTTTGCGCTCCTTGGGCGAACCTTGGCTATTGGGATCGCCGCTGAAACGCTTCACGAAGATCGTGTCCGGCCCGAACTCTTCGAAGAAGGTGACAATGCCCTTGCGGAGGCCGGTTAATAAGGAGGAAACCGTCACGACGGTCGTAATGCCAATCACAATGCCCAGGATCGTGAGCCCCGAGCGGAACTTATTGGTCCATACCGAGGAGATCGCCATCTGCACGCTTTCGGCGGGACTGATTCTCATGCTAGTTAGGTCTCCACTCTTATTCGGCCATCAGGGCAACCACAGGGTCTAAGCGGGCGGCCTTCCGCGCCGGATACCAGCCGGAAATGATCCCGACACCCGCCGACACCACGAGCGCGAGAAACACATAAGGCCAAGTGACCACTAAGGTGGCACCGAGGAAGGCCGTCGCTAAGTACGCCACCAGATAACCGAGGCCCAGCCCGAGTATCCCGCCCGCGCCCGAAGTAATGATCGACTCCGACAGAAACTGCAACATAATGTCACTTTCGCGCGCGCCCACCGCCTTGCGGACCCCGATCTCCCGCTTGCGTTCGGTGACGCTCACCAGCATGATGTTCATGATGACAATGCCGCCAATGAGCAGCGAAATCATCGTCACCGGGACGACGACGATTTGGATGAGGCCGAGGATGCTATCGATGAAGCCGCGGATGGAGTCGGGCGTGAGGAACTCGAAATTATCGGGCTTGCCAGGCTTGGCCTTGAAATGGGTCCGTAAAGCCGAACGGGTGATGTCCAAACCCTCGTTGAGATTCAGGCCCGCGTCAGGGCGAGGCCGTCCGAACACCGACAGCGATCCCCGCGTAAAATATAGCTTTCTCCAGGTGTAATAGGGGATGTAAATCGAATTATCTTGAGAGCGGCCAAAGCTGGAGCCGAGTTTTTCCTGCAATCCGACCACCAGAAAATCATAGCCTTTCAGCTTGATGGTGCCGTTGATGGGCGACCGGTCGCCGAAGAGCTTAGCCTTGATGTCGTCACCGACAACGGCGACGAAGGCCCGGCTTTTCTCTTCTTGCTCGGTAAAAAAACGGCCTTCCACCAAGGCGACGTCGCGAATGGCGGGGAGCGAGGCGGCACATCCCAACACGGGCACCGTTTCCAGAGTCAACTCGCCGCGCTTGGCGTCGTCGAAGGCCATCACATAGGGGCTATACAGAATCTGGTCGCCGGTGGAACTCTTCAGATACTCGTAGTCCTCGGCCCGGATGCGTTTGTTGTAGCGCTGCGCCGCCATAATTTCCTTGCGGTTGCGATTGCCGAAGCTGGCCACTTGGGCCACCAGGTAAGTCTCCGAACCGAAGGCGCGTTCCGTGGTGATCTGGGCTTGCACCCCGAGTCCGGAGATGGCGGCACCCACGATGATGACGCTGGCGACGCCAATGACGACGCCGAGCAGCGTCAGAAAGCTGCGCAGGCGATGGGCTTTGATCGAATCCCAGGCGAGTCCAAGGGCGGTGTAGACCCGGAACCAAGTGGTGGGGTTGCCAGTGATGGGGAAGGGAATGGAAGGTGACACGCGCGTTACGCCCAAGTCTTCTTAGTTTAGCTGAGAATCTTTCGCGCCAGCGGCGAACGCCTACGTCCCCACCCGGACCCACCGCTTCGACCGCATCGACCGGTAGCCCGCGTCCAGAATCACGTTGACCACATAGCCGTCCCCGTAAGTCTCGCGTGGCTCCGTGCCATCGCGCACGCACTCAATGAAATGCCGCATTTCGCCCTGGTAGCCGTACGCGAAGGCCTCTTCGGGCAGCGGGCGCGTCCAGCCAAAGTCGAGGTCGGCTTTTTCGATCACATAGCCCGCGCCGCGCGTGGAGAAGGACGAAAGCGCCGTGGCGCGGGTGACATCGGTGAACAGCGAGCCCTCGGAGCCGTGGATTTCGTTGCGCAAATCCAGCCCGCCCTTCGTGGTCCACGAGAGTTCGCAATGGGCAATGCCGCCGGACTCGAATTTGAGAACGAGCAGGGCGTTGTCCTCGCCTTTGGTCTTCTCCTCGTGAACGAGATTCGCGCCCCAGGCCATCACCTCGACCACCGGATTGTCCTTGCCGAAGAAGTAGCGCGCGGCTTCGACGCAGTGGCAACCCAGGTCGTTCATGGCGCCGCCGCCGGTCTTTTCGATGTCCCAAAAATGCGCGCTATGCGGCCCGGAATGCGACTCTCGCGAACGCACCCACAGCACGCGCCCCACGCCCCCCTGTTCAATCATCTGCCGCGCCTTCACCACGCAAGGGGCAAAGACTTCGGTCTCGGCGTAGCCATGCAGCTTGCCGCTCTTCTTCGCGGCCTGCCACATACGTTTAGCCTCTTGCTGATTGCGCCCCAGCGGCTTGGTGCATACCTGATTCCGCTTCGCCTTCGAGAGCGCAAGCGATACGGGCAAGTGCTCTTCGTTGGGCAGGGCGATGATGTAGAGGTCAATGTCCGTGCGGGCGACGACCGCGTCGAGGTCAGTGACGGATTCGGGGATGCCCCAGCTTTCAGCGAAGGTCCGCGCCTTACCGGCGGAGCGCGAGTAGTTCACGACGACCTGCTGGCCGTGGACGTTCGCCAGACCTTGCAGATAAAAGTCAGCGACAAAGCCCGACCCCAGCATTGCGACCCGTACGGCTTCCATAGTCGGCATTCTATACCGATTAAGGAGGGGTAGAATGTGGAGGTGAGCACCACCACTCTCATGCCGGTTGAAGAGTATCTTCGCTTGACGGAGAAGCCCTATCGCGAATACCGGGACGGTGACGTGTCTGCCAAGGCCATGCCCACCAAGCTTCACTCCGTAATTCAATACGCGCTCTTGATGCTCCTGCGGAATCAGGGTGTGCAGCCTTTGCCCGAACTGGCGGTGCGCATCACTTCCACCAAATATCTGGTGCCTGACGTGGTCGTCGCGGACGATTTTCCCGGACCCTATCCCACCGAACCGGTCCTGCTCTGCTGCGAGATTCTGTCGCCGGAAGACCGGCTGGGCACAACGCTCAGTAAGTGCGAGGAATACCACGCCTGGGGAGTTCCTTACTGCTGGGTGATCGACCCCGTCAAGCGCACCGCCTGGGAGTATCACTTGGCCGGCGAGCCGGTCCGCGTGGCCGAGTCGTTGCGGGCGGGTGAACTAGCAGTGAGTCTGGACGAGCTGTTTTCGGCGCTGGGGTAGAATGTGGAGGTGAGCACCACCACACTCATGCCGGTTGACGAGTATCTTCGCTTGACGGAGAAACCCAACTGCGATTATCGCGATG
>JANLPT010000047.1:0-3812 GCA_031367405.1 Bryobacteraceae bacterium | reverse complement strand
ACCTCGCCACGCGCCGTTTCTCTCCGACAGACTCGCCGGCGGTGGCGAGGTTTTCTAGCCAATACTGGCGATTTATGCCGCTCGTACCGGATCTGCGCGGGGCGGTCAGCGATGATCGTTCCCATCGCCACCCAGCGATTTCCCGGAAAGGTAGAATTCTCAGCGGCCGAAGTCGCCCCCACCCCGTCGAGCAGCATACACTGAAGTACTGAACCGCCCATGAGCCTGCCAACAATCTTCTCGACTTGCCGACCGCGCGCCGATGTGGAAGCGGGGAGTATCCGCGACGATGAATTCATGGCTGACCTTTCGCGGGTAGTGAACAGGACCGCTCCCGAGGACTACCTGAACCCGGCGGCTTTCTTTGCCAAGAGCTATCCGACGCGCGGCATGAAAGAACTGCTCAAGGCGGTTTGCTTGCGGCTTTCGGGTAAAGGCGGCGAAGTCTCTTCGATCATCCGGCTCGGAACACAGTATGGCGGCGGTAAGACGCATGGCTTGATCGCACTCGTGCACGCCGTTCGCGGTGCCCAAGATGTGCTTAATCTTGCGGATTTCGTCGACCCGTCTATTTTGCCGTCGGGTCCGGTGCGCATCGCGGCGCTGGACGGCGAGAACGCCGACCCGGCAAACGGACTCACCCTCGAACCGGGTCTGCTGGCCCGTTCACTCTGGGGGGAAATGGCTTACCGGCTGGCGGGCCGCGAGGGTTATGAGCGCGTCCGGCAGAGTGACGAGAGGCATATCGCGCCTGGCGCGGAAACGATTCGCGAACTTTTCGGCGGCCAGCCGACGCTGATCCTGCTTGACGAGATTTCGGTTTATCTCCGCAAAGTGGAGCGGGCTTTTCCAGACGCTTCGAAGCAATTCGCCGCGTTTATTCACGACCTGTTTAAGGCGGTGGCTTCGACCCCGCAGGTCGCCCTGGTTTACACCCTTGCAATTGGCAAAGACGATCAGGGAAACGACGCCTACAAAGACGAGAACGAGCGCGCCGCTGCCGCCATGGCGGAGGCCGAAAGCGTGGCCGTCCGAAGTACGACGCCACTGAATCCGACTGAGGAGGACGAGACGCCGAACGTCCTGCGTGCCAGACTTTTTGAGTCGGTTGATCTGGCTGCCGGGAAGGCTGTCGCCGAGGCCTACTATCAGGTGTGGAGCGCGAACCGCGACAACTTGCCCGCCGACGCGACAAGCCCGGAACTTCGTGAGCAGTTCCTGCGCAGCTACCCGCTTCATCCCAAGCTGCTCGAAATGTTGACTGAGAAGACCGCGTCGCTCAGCACCTTCCAGCGCACGCGCGGCATGCTGCGACTCTTGGCGCGCACGGTTCACCACGTCTGGCGCACCCAGCCACCGGATGCCTATTCGCTTCACACGCATCATATGGACCCCGGCTTCGAGGCGATTCGCACTGAGGTCAACGTAAAGCTGGGACAAGGCCAGTACGCGCCCGCCGTGAAATCCGATGTTGCGGCTGTGGCCGGAGATGAGCCGTCTCTGGCGCAGCGGCTGGACGAACAGAAGTATCCGGGTCTGCCGCCGGTGACGAGTTACGTGGCGCGCACTATTTTCTGGCATACGCTTGCTTATGGCGATTCGGCCAGGGGCATCACCGCGGAACAGTTGAAGCTTTCGGTTTGCTCGCCAGTACTGGAACCATCCTTTATCGAACAGGCCCGAATCCAGTTCGTCGCCGATTCGATTTATCTGGATGACCGGCCCGGCGCCGCGCTGCGCTTCATGGTGGAGCCGAATCTCACCATGATCGTCCGGCGGGTGATGCGCGACATCGACGCCGCGGAGGTGCGCACCGAACTCGCGGAGCGGATTCGCCACCTGTTCAGTTTGCCGCGCGGCGAGTTCAATGCAATTCTTTCCCCCTCTGGTCCGTATGAGGTACCGGATGAGGTGGGCGATGGACGCCCGATGCTCGTGGTGCTAAATCACGAATCGACCACGGTTCCCGCCGATCTTCGGTCTCCCCCGCCCGACATTGCGGAGATCTTCGAATACAAGGGCCACGACGGGAAAATTCGCGAACTGAAGAATAATCTGGTTTTCGTCGCGGCTGACGAGCGCACCGTGGCCAGCATGCGGGAACTGGTACGCCGCCGCATGGCGCTTGGCCTGCTCCAGAAGCCCGAATACCAACGCGAACTCGCCGACTATCAACAGGGAAAGGTGAGGGGAGAGTTCGAGAAACTGAAACTTGATGTGGCGATGGCGATCCTGCAATGCTACCGGCACCTTTTCTACCCATCCAGCTCCTCCATGGCCGGAACTCAGCTCCCGCTCGGCCACACGATGATCGAACTCGCCGGCGCGGGTGATTATCCCGGCAATGGACAGCATCAGGTGCAGCGTATTCTGCACGAACAGAAGAAGTTGCTGGAAGCGCGGGATACACCCGACGCGCCGGCGTTTGTGCGCGACCAGACGGGCCTGCGTGTGAAGGGCGAGATGACTACGGCGCAGATGCGCATCGAGTACCGCCGCGCTCCCAAGTTGTCGATCCTTCTTCAGGACACTCCGCTGCTCGAGTGTATCCGCAACGGCATTGATCAGGGGCTGTTCCTCTACCGGGAGGATTCGCAAGTCTGGGGCCCGGGCGATCCCCGGCCGGTAATTCACCTGAGCGACAACCACTTCCTTCACACGATCGACGACGCGAAGGCGAAGAAGTTGTGGCCGCGCGCCGAGCCGTTGGAGGTTCGCTTTCAGGCAACTCCCACGACCATCGAACGTGGCGGATCATCGGAACTCGTCGTCACGGTGACCGGTGGCGTACCACCCTTCTCCTTCGCCTCGAATGAACCGAAGCTTACCGTACAGGAAACGGAGCAAAAAACGCAGCAGCTACGGGTGCGCCCGGAACAATCCATCACCTATACGATTGAGGTAACAGACAGCCGCGGCCAGCGTCAGCACGTGAACACGGTCGTGACGATCCGTGAGAAGACGGGCGAGATTCAGCCTCCGCTTCCCCCTGGGGTGCCGAAGCCCGCCGCCCCAGGAAGCGAAGCCGCGGTGGACATAGAGTTCTCTGCGCAGGGTCCGCTGGCGCAGGCGCTTGCCGATCTTTGGGACAAGGCCCGTAAGGCGAAGGCTACCAGCATTGCCACCCTTCGCGTCCGCCTGTTTGAAGCAGGCGCGACCTGGAAGGTACATCAGGCCATGGCGACACTCCCGGACGCGGACGTTACCTGCCACTTCGAAGTGGGCATAGAAGCCGATGGCATTGAGACGTTCGAGGTAAACTTCACCGGGCGAGTCGACAAGGCGAATGCAGTGAAGTCATTTCTCGATCCCCAGATTCGGTCGGCGAGTGAAACCCAGTTTGAGGCGGCCTATACGCTGACGTTCAAACAGCCACTTTCGTTAAAGGATGACGGCGCGGAGGCTTTGTGCAGGCGGTTGACCCAGTATGGCGGCGGGGAAGCGTTCGTTGAAGCGGTGGCCGGGAAGGTATAGGTGACGCCGCAATACGAGCTTCGGATGATTGTCGAATCCACCAGTGTGTGGCGGCTGGAGATTTGGCAAATTCCCTCGCGCGCCACCCCGCGCCTGAAGACGCCGGAACAGGTGGCGACGCTGCATGGGTCCGGCCTCAGGATGATCGAGAATCGGCTCTTGAAGCGCCTGGCGAAAGAGAAGATCGTGCTGGGGTCGCTCAAGCCGGGGAAGGCGAAGAAGTGGCCGCTTGACGAGGAGCTGGCTTTGTCGCTGGGGCTGCTGTTCCGTGTTCTGGCACCGATGAAGAATCTGGATCGCATCCGGCAGGTTGCTGACGGCGTTGAGAAGATGTCGCG
>JANLPT010000030.1:0-38868 GCA_031367405.1 Bryobacteraceae bacterium | reverse complement strand
CCCCACTCAGCTGATCGTGAAGCCTTTGCGGAGCGTCGGCTTGAGGTATTGGTTGGCTTCGTTGCTGTTGGTGAAGCGCATTTTGGCGGCGTCCCATTCCAGTTTGCCTTCCACGCGGAGAGCGATGACGCCTAAGAGCATCCACTCCACGAAGGGGGCGGCGACGTTGAAGTTAGAACATGCGGGGTCGCCGCCCTTGCAGGCCCGGATCCAGTCACGATAGTGGCCCGGGGAGCGGGTGAGCGAAGGGTCAGGCATGCGGAAATCGGCCATCTTTCCGGTGGGCAGCAGCCGGGTTTGTTCGCCATAAGTGCCGGTGGTCAGCAAGCCCTTATCGCCGATGAAGACGCTGCCATTCGGCGAAGCAGGACGCAGGTCAGTGGCCATCTTCAGGGCTTGGTAGGCTTCGTAGTTGAAGACGCGGCCGGTGATGCCGTTATAGGCGGGGCGCGGCGGGCGCGGGTTGCCGCCTCGCGCTTGCACCTGATTTTGCGAGGGGAGGTCGCCGAGCCATTCGTCCTCGGGGACTCCAGCAATTTTGGGGCTCTCCTTCATGCCATCGTGCCAAAACACAGAGACGGGGCCCATGGCACCGCGAGCTGGAAAGTCAAAGCGGGTCACCGATTTCTTAGGAAACTGGAACTTACTGGGGCCTTCCTTCATCACGCACTCCACGCTGGTGGGCGAGCCGAGTTTAAGGGCCATGTTGGGGGCACCCAGGATGTGGCAGGCCATGTCGCCCAGCGCGCCGCAGCCGAAGTCGAAGAAGCCGCGCCAGTTGAAGGGCAGGTAGAAGCCGCCGTAGGGAGATTTGAAATCCTTGCCGCCTGTGGTGAAGGGCCGCTTTTCGGCGGAGCCGAGCCAAAGGTCCCAGTCGAGCGTGGACGGGATCGCTTCGGCGGCGGGAATTTCGGTCTGGCCTTGGGGCCACCACGGCCGGTCAGTCCAGGCGTGGACCTCTTTCACTTGGCCGATTTCCCCTGACCATACGATTTCGGCCACTTGGCGCGTACCCTCGTTCGAGTAACCCTGGTTGCCCATCTGGGTGGCGACCTTGTACTTGTTGGCGGCTTCCATCATTTGCCGCGCTTCCCAAACAGTGCGGGTCAACGGCTTCTGGCAGTAAACGTGTTTGCCGCGTTCCATGGCGGCGATGGCCGCAGTCGCGTGCATGTGGTCGGGCACGGTGACAATCACCGCGTCAATATTCTTCGCCTGCTCATCGAGCATCTTGCGATAGTCCTTGTACTTGGGCACGGACTCATATTGCTTAAACTTGGCCGCCGCGCGCTTTTCATCCACGTCGCAGAGGGCGATAATGTTTTCCGAGGCGCAGCCATCCAAATCACTGGCGGCTTTGCCACCCGCACCGATCGAGGCGATGTTCAGCTTCTCGTTGGGACTTTTGTAGCCCAGCATTTTGAGGGATGGCGAACTGCCAAAGCCCGCCGCCGGGACGGCACCGGCCAGCAACGGTCCATAAAAAAAATAGCGTCTGTTGATCTGCGAGGGCATGGGGCAGATACCTCCTCTTGCCATGCTATACCCATCCGGGATGGCTTTTGTGGAGCGCCGGGCGGAAGGCCAGTACGCCAGTTAGTATGGCCGCGCCAATAAGAGTGAATCGACGAGCACGATAAATTGCACTAAGTGCCGAATCCGACTATCCTTTGGCCATGGTCACTAAAGGACGTAAGGAAAAAGCAACCAAGCCCGGGCCGGTTGCGGTGGAACGTTTCCCCATCGTAGGCATCGGGGCGTCGGCCGGCGGGCTGGCGGCTTTCGAAGCGTTCTTTGCCGGCCTCCCCGCCGGTAGCGATCCCGGTATGGCCTTCGTTCTGGTGCAGCATCTGGCGCCGGACCATAAGAGCATTCTCACCGAATTGATCCGCCGCTACACCCGCATGCAGGTGTTCGAAGTGGAGGACGGAATGAAGGTGCAAGCCAACTGCGCCTACATCATTCCGCCCAATCGCGACATGGCCTTTCTGAACGGCACGCTGCAATTGCTGGAACCGATGGCTCCGCGCGGACGCCGCATGCCGATTGACTTTTTCTTCCGCTCGCTCGCGCAGGATCAGCATGAGCGGGCCATCGGGATCGTGCTTTCGGGGACGGGCAGCGATGGCACGTTGGGTGTGCGCGCCATCAAGGCCGAGGGCGGGATGGTGATGGTGCAGAGCGTCGGCTCCACGGAGTATGACGGCATGCCGCGCAGCGCGATTGCCACCGGGATGGTGGATTATGAGCGGACCCCCGCCGAGATGGGGGCCCAGCTTCTGGCCTACGCGGCGCAAGCCTTCGGTAAGGGGCAGCGATCTTTGGCGGCGGTGCCCGCGCCACTGGTGGAGAATGCGATGAAGAAAATCTTCATCCTGCTGCGTGACCAAACCGGCCACGACTTTTCGCTCTATAAGCCCAGCACTATCCATCGGCGGATTGAGCGGCGCATGGCCGTGCATCAGATTGAGTCGATGGGCGAATATGTCCGCTACTTACAAAAGTCGCCGGCGGAGGTGGAAGCGCTCTTCGGTGACTTACTCATCGGTGTGACGAGTTTTTTCCGCGATCCGGCAGCCTTTGAGGCGCTGGAGGCCCAAGTGATTCCGCGGCTTTTCGCGGGTAAGCCGGTCGGCGCAGTGATTCGGGTCTGGTCAGCCGGCTGTTCTACGGGCGAAGAAGCTTACTCGATTGCCATCCTGCTGGCGGAGTGCCAAGCCGCCATGAAACAGAATTTCATGGTGCAGATCTTCGCCACGGATATTGACCGCCAGGCGATTGCCACGGCCCGGGCCGGCCTCTACCCGGCGAGCATCGCCACCGACGTACCGCCGGAACACCTGGCCCGGTATTTTACGGTGGAGCCCGCCGGCAACGGCTATCGCGTCCACAAAACCATCCGGGACATGGTGATTTTTTCCGAGCAGGACGTCATCAAGGATCCGCCGTTTTCGCGGCTCGACCTGCTCATCTGCCGTAACCTGCTCATCTATCTGGGTAGTGAGTTACAAAAGAAGCTGATGACGGTGTTCCACTACGCGCTGAACCCCGGCGGGTTTCTCTTTCTGGGCAATTCCGAGACGGTGGGTGAGTTCCACGATCTCTTTGCCACGCTGGAGCGCAACTTGAAGCTCTATCAGCACAGCGGAAGTTCGCCGCATGGACGCCACATGGTCAAGAGTCATTTAGGAGTGGGCGGCTTTCGACCGGCGCGGACCGCGATGGAGGTGGCCGTTCCTATCGCGAGCGGCCTCATCGCCACCGGCCCGATGGCTGGCAAGATGGCCGGCGCGGGTAAAATGCCGCTGCGCGAACTGACTGAGCAGGCTTTGTTGCAGCAGATTGCCCCGGCCGGGGCGTTGGTCAGCAGCCGCGGCGACGTCTTCTACATCCATGGCCGCACCGGACAGTACCTGGAACCGGCGGCCGGAGAAAGTGGAGTGAACAACATTCTCAAGATGGCGCGCGAAGGGCTGCGCGAAGACCTGACGCTGGCATTGCGCGATGCGGTGTCCACCGGTCGCGTCTCTCGCCGCACGGGCGCGCGCGTCAAAAGCACCGTCCAGAGTAATAGCCAGAGTAACAACCAAATTCCAGCGGAAGACTTGATGGTGAACCTGACTGTGCGCCCGCTGCTCAATCCGGCTGGCCGTCCGCAACCGGCTTCTTTGTATCTGGTGATTCTGGAAGAAGCCCCGGCTATGGACGTCGAGCCTTCCCAGCACACGGAGTTGGCTGAACCGGACAGTCCGGCGAAAGACGACGAGCGTCTGGTGGCGCTGAGGCGCGAATTACATGCCAAGGAAGAGTATCTCCAAGCAACGAATGAGGAGTTAGAGACCGCCAACGAAGAGCTAAAGTCGTCCAATGAGGAAATGCAGTCGGTGAACGAGGAACTGCAATCGACCAACGAAGAACTGGAGACTTCGAAGGAAGAGATGCAATCGCTCAACGAGGAACTGGCGACGGTGAACGGCGAGCTACAAACGAAGGTGGCGGACTTATCGCGCGCGAACGACGACATGAATAACCTGCTGGCCGGCACCGGCATCGGCACCGTTTTTGTGGACCATCAACTGCGCATCCTGCGCTTCACCCCGGCCGCCACCACCATCATCAACCTGATCCCCGGCGATGTGGGACGGCCGGTGGGGCATCTGGTTCCGAACCTGGTGGGCTACGACAGTCTCGTGGCGGACGCGCAAACGGTGCTGGATAGTTTGATTCCCAAAACGGTGGAGGTGCAAACGCGGGCGGACCGTTGGTACTCGCTGCGCATCCTGCCTTACCGCACGCTGGAGAACGTGATTGAGGGCGCGGTGATCACCTTTCTGGAAATCACGGAGATGGTGCTGACGCGCGAAGCGCTACGCAAGGCGAACGATCTGATGCGGATGGCCGTGGTGGTGCGCGACTCGCGCGACGCGATCACGGTGCAGGATCTGGATGGGCGCATTCTGGCCTGGAACCCGGGCGCGGTGAGGATCTATGGCTGGAGCGAAGCCGAGGCGTTAACGATGAACGTGCGCGAGCGGATCCCGGTGTACCGGCGGAGCGAGGCGTTGGCCAGGTTGGAACAGCTCACCCACGCCGAGATCCTCGTGCCGTACCGCACCGAGCGAATCGCCAAGGACGGGCGGGTGCTGGAGGTCTCGATGATGGCCACGGCTCTAGTGAACGAGGCCGGGCGGGTGTATGCCGTGGCGACGACGGAACGAGCGGGCGAATTCGGGCCGGGGGCCGGGCCGGGTAAAAGAATGGAGAGTGAGGATGAATAGCCCGCCTGACTGGCGCGACGATGGTGCGGCATTGCGCCAGCGGGCCGAAGAGGCGGCAGTAGCGGCCGGGACTGCGGGGAGGGTTGAGCGCCTGTCGGCGAATCAGGTCCAGGAGACGATCCACGATCTGCGGGTACACCGGATTGAGCTGGAGATGCAGAACGAAGAACTGCGGCGGATTCAGCTAGCGCTGGGTGCGGCGCGGGAGCGCTATTTCGGCCTCTACGATCTGGCACCCGTAGGCTTCTGTACGGTGGGTGAGGCGGGCATCATCCTCGAAGCCAATCTGACGGCGACCGTTTTATTGGGCGTGGAGCGGGGCGTGTTGTTGACGCAGCAATTTAGCCAGCTGATTGCCAGGGAAGATCAGGATACTTTCTACCTCTGCCGCAAGGAGCTCTTTGCGACGGGCACCCCGCGGGCTTGCGAACTGCGGATAGTGAAAGCGAACGGAACCGCATTCTGGGCCCGGCTGGAGGCCAACGCGGGCCAGGACGGCACCGGGCGGCCGGTGAGCCATATCGCCGTCACTGACATCGGCGAGCGCAAGCGGGCGGAAGAAGTAAGTGCGCAATATCTATTGGAACTCGAGGCCGCGCGTGATGCTCAAGCGCGCACGATGGAGGCTCTCGAATTGGAGAAAGAGCGCGCCGAGGGCGCCACGCGCGCCAAGAGTGACTTTCTGGCTTCCATGAGCCACGAGATCCGCACGCCGATGAACGGCGTCATCGGGATGACCGGGTTGCTGCTGGGCACGGCGCTCACCGAAGAGCAGCGCGACTACGCCGAAACCGTGCGCCACTCGGCCGAATCCCTGCTCGGCATCATCAACGACATATTGGATCTTTCGAAGATCGAGGCCGGCAAGCTGGAGCTCGAGATCGTCCCTTTCGACCTCTACCGCGCGCTGCAAGAGGTGCTCGAGCTCTTGGCCGTGCGGGCGCACGAGAAAAAACTGGAGCTCCTGCTGCGGTACGCCGCGACAGCGCCCCGGGCATTCCTGGGTGACGCCGGACGCATCCGGCAAGTGGTGTTGAATCTGGTATCCAACGCCATCAAGTTCACCGAGAGCGGCCATGTCCTGGTAGAAGTGGACCATCGGGAGACCGCCGGCGGCGTGGCTCGCATGCGGATCGCGGTACACGATACCGGCATCGGCATTGCCGCCGACCGCCACAGCATGCTGTTCCAGAAGTTTCAGCAAGTGGACTCATCCACCACCCGCAAGTATGGCGGCACCGGCTTGGGGCTGGCGATTTCGCGGCAGCTGGTGGAGTTGATGGGCGGCGTCATCGGCTTGCGCAGCCAGCAAGGCGAGGGCTCCTCGTTCACTTTCGAGATCGGGTTGCCGCTCGATGAGAGCCGCGCGGAGACGGTCTTAACAGAGGGGCCATTGGACGGCGTGCGAGTGCTGATTGTAGACGATCACCGGATTTGCCGGCGCGTGACGGTGGAGTTTTGCCGGCTTTGGGGGATGAGGGCGGAAGAAGCGGCGACCGGTGAAGAGGCGCTCGCGATGGTGTCTGCGGCCATCGGCGCGGGTGATCCGTACCGCCTGGTGGGTCTGGATTACATGATGCCGGAGATGGATGGCGCGGAGACCGCCCGCCGGATGCGTGCGGCAAACGAGGACGCGTGCCCAGCCATCGTCCTCATCACCTCGACGGACGAAATGAGTGCGGCGCGGCGAATGGTGGAGGCGGGTGGCGCAGCCTGGCTGGTGAAGCCCATCCGGCAGGCGACCTTACGGGAAGTACTCGAGCGAGTTCTGGCTACACCGCCGGGCACACCTCGCCCGGTGCCGGATGTCTTCATGCCGTGGGCCGGAGAAGAGCCGCGTTTCGCGGGCCGGCGCATCCTGCTGGTGGAAGACAACATCGTCAACCAGAAGGTAGCGGCGGCGTTGCTAGGCCGGCTGGGATGCCGTGTGGACGTGGCCGCCAACGGCCGGGAGGCGCTCGCCATGGCGAGCCAATCGCCGTATGACCTGATCTTCATGGATTGCCAGATGCCCGAGATGGACGGCTTCGAGGCCACCGGATCCATCAGGAGAAGCGAAGGCAAAACGCGTCACACGCCCATCATCGCGCTCACCGCCGGTGCCATGACCAAGGACCGCGCCTCCTGCGTCGAGGCAGGCATGGACGGTTACCTCAGCAAGCCGGTGCGGGTGGAGGAACTAGCGGAGATGCTGAACCACTATTTGCCGCCCGCCGGGCCGTGATAGAGAATAAAGAACATGAAAACTTGGCTACTGTGGTTTACTCTCGTGCTTTCGCCGGTCGCTACTGCGGCGGACAAGCAGATCCTGTTAGTCGCCGGTAAACCGAGCCACGCGGCGGGCGAGCATGAGCACAATGCCGGCGTGCGGCTGCTGACGAAATGGCTCAACACCGTCCCCGGAATTCACGCCACCGCCTCCTACAACGGGGCATGGCCCGAAGACGGCGAGTTTCAAAAAGCCGATGCCATTTTCTGGTTTGCCGATGGCGCGGAAAAGCATGTGGCGTTTGAGGAGGGGCATCCGGCGGCCATCGCCCAAGCTGCGGCGCGGGGTGCCGGGCTGATGTTTATGCACTATGCGACCGAGCCGCCGGCCCAGCGGGGCCATGAAGAGATGCTCGATTGGGCCGCTGGTTACTTCGAACTCAACTACACGATCAATCCCGTGTGGGAAGCCTCGTTCAGTGCTTTCCCTAAGCATCCCATCACGCGCGGCGTGCAGCCGTTTCACCTGCGCGATGAGTGGTACTACAACATCCGCTTTCGCGAGAACAAGAAGGGCGTAACCGGTATTCTGGTCGCCACGCCGCCGGCGGAGACCGTCGGGGCCGATGGCATCCGCAGTGGGAATGCCGACGTGAGGAAAAAGATCGGGCAGCCCCAGATCATGTCGTGGGCCTTCGTGAGGCCGGGCGGCGGCAGGTCAGCCGGGTTTACGGGCGGCCATTATCACGAGAATTTGGGCGACGCGAATTTCCGCAAGATCCTGCTGAATGCGTTGTTGTGGGTGGCCAAGGCGGAGGTGCCGCGCCATGGCGTAACCGTGGAGGTGACAGCGGCGGACTTGAAGGAGAACCTGGATCCGAAGCCGGCGCGGCGGCCAAATTGATGGTCTACTGCAGGACGAGGCGCGCGCAGAAGTAGAAGATGGGGTAGAAAAAGTCCCAGAAAAAATAGCGCGAAAACATGAAGATCGCGAGAAACGAATACGCGCTGATGGAGGCGCGAAATTCGAAGAATTTTTGCACGCCGGCGGGCGGCAAAAAAAAGAGGAAGACGCTGAAGCCGTCCAGCGGCGGGATGGGCATCAGGTTGAACGTGCCGAGCAACAGGTTGAGGTAGAAGAAGAGGCTCAGCGCCAGGGCGATGGGGTCAGCCAGCGAGTCAGGGTTAACGGCTTGGAGGATCTGATGATAGCGGCCCAGGGCCTTTTCGTCGGCCAAGCGGAACAGACCAGCGATGAGCCCCAGCTTCAGCAGGATGGCGGAAAGCAGAGCCAAAGCATAGTTGGCGGCGGGACCAGCCATGGCCATCCAAGCGGCTTTGCGCGGGTTCCGGATCGCCCAATACGGGTCGTAAGGGGCGCTGGCGAAGCCGATAATTCCAGTGCCTCCGGTAAGAAAGAGAGTCAGCAGGGGATACAGGCCGAGTCCAAAAGGCTCCCGCCGGATGTGGGGCACCGGATTGAGGCTCACTTGTCCGCCATGGTAGGCCGTCAGGTCGCCCCCCAGCTTGGCCGCCAAGGCATGCGCGGCCTCATGACAGACGGTAGAAAACAGAAAGACGATATAAGTGACAACGGCAATAGCCAGCAGCTCGGAATCCATGCGATCCCCGTTTATAGCACAACACCGTAGTAGGGGCTGTCCGGCAAAGCAACGACCATGCCGCGCTACTAAATAATCGGCCCGAACTGCACCGCCGGTCCCACGAAAAAGCCCAGCGACAGCACGTGGCCCAGTAACCCAGCGCGCTCTTCTTCCACATTTACCCAATGAATGGCCGCCACTTCACCCGCGTCAGCGAAGAACCCCACGCCGCCCTTTTTCAAACGGGAATCGCTCCAGGTGTCGATCACTTGCCCGTTCATCAACGTAGTGAACTGGCTACCGCGCACCTTCATCTGGACATGAAACAGGCTGGCATTCGCGGCGAGCGCGTTCATCGGAAACGGCAGACGCGTCCGGCTGCTTTCCTTGCCGTCCAGCATGGCGTAACGGACAATTTCGAGAATCGGTACCGGGCCGGGCTTGCGGATGACGATCTTGCTGGCATAGAAATTATCCAGGTTGACCGAGCGGTAGGTCCAGCTCAAGGCACGCTTCTCCACCGTGGCTTCGAACTCCATCTTGTAGTCGGAAAGGTCGATGGAGGGCTGCCAGATGCGCAGGCGTCCGGGGCGGACCAGCCCGTTGTCGAAATTCCAACCGATGTCGCGAAGATTGGGCGAGCGGGCCATGGCCGCGCTTAACGGTGCCCCCAACCAATTGTCCATGGTGCCCTTGAAGTCTTCCTTCAGGTGGATGGGCGGCCGGGCCGGCATCAGATCCCGCAGACCCGACAATAGGCCAGAGGAGGCCCGATCGCTGGTGCGGGCGATATCGCCCACCAAGGGGCTGCGATCCCCGCCGCTGGGCTCGGCATTCCCCCCCTGCCCCGTCACCCAAGAGTACGCAAGAACGAAGAGCAGCACCACTGAGATCGCCGTCGCGACGGCCGCCTGCATCTTCTGCAAACCGTCTTTATTCTCGTTTTCGCTCGTCTCCCGGCGGCGCAGGGCCATCACTTCGTCGACCGGGTACAGATCTTCGTCGCCGTGGTAGGACAAGTGGTCGCGGGAAGCACGCGCCGAACGGGCAGACGAACGCTTACGATGATCGCTTGAACAGTATTCCCTGTCGAGCAGTCTCCGGACCAAACCGAGCTGTGTTCCGCAGAATTGGCACTTCATAACTACAAATATTCTTGCCGTCGAACTCGATACTAACCGAAGTGCCCTGGAGTAATCCATAGACTAAGGTGCCATTTGGCCGAAACTAAGGCCTTTGCTCCTAAGGTTTCCTATCGTCTTCGCCGGGCAAACTACTGTGATCCATTCCCGCTCCCCGGCAACAACCCGAATATGATCGCGATTAACATGGAACTTACCGCCTGCGGCTCGACAAGGAAGAGATAGAAGATGCCCGCAATCACCTGGACATTCCGGTCGACTGGCCGCTGGACTGGCCGATCAAAACCGGATGCGGCCGTCAGTTTGGACGATCCGGCGCTGCTGAAACAGCTACAACTCGGCGACGAGGCCGCCCTCACCCAAGTCTATCGGCGTTTAGAGCGCCCACTTTACCGTTTCGCCTATGCCATGTCTGGTTCGGCGGCGACGGCGGAGGAGGCGGTGCAGGAGACGTTCCTCCGGCTCATCCGCCAACCGGGGGGCCTTGACCCCGCAAAAGGGTCAATCGAATCCTAGCTTTATGGGATTCTGCGGAACGTGACCCGGCAGGCGTTGCGGCAGCAATTTATGGCGCTCGACGATGACTACGACGAGCCCGCGTCGAGCGCGCAGGATCCGATGGTGGTGCTGGACCGCAGCATGGCCAACGAGCGGCTCAGTGAGGCCATTTTGGGGTTGCCGGGCCATTACCGTGAGGTGATCGTACTTTGCGACCTTGAGGAGTGGAGCTATGAGGCCGCGGCGATCGCGCTCGGCTGCCCCGTGGGCACGGTCCGTTCGCGGTTGAATCGGGCGCGCGGGCATTTGAAGAATCGGCTGAAGGAGGGGCTATGAAAGAAGAGCGACGGTTAACTGAGTGGCTGGCGGATTACCGCGATTCCCTGGATCCGGTGGCGACGCCGCTTCGCGTGGAAGCCCGTCTGAGAACGGAAATGCGCCGCCGCCGGCGGATTCCGGTGGCCCCCTGGTTATTGGCTTTGAGTGCGGCCGCCGTCCTGCTGCTGGGAATTTGGATTGGCCGTTCCCGCCCGTCGCTGGTCTCGCCCGATGTGAAATCTGCGCGGATCCCCGCCGAAGCACCAGTAACGGAATTGGTGCCGGCTGTCGAACTGGCCGTGCCCACGAGAAGGCTGCCGGTGATTCGTCGCCGGTCAATGCCGGCCCCGGTGGACACCTCCCGCCCGATGGCAGTCTTTGTGATGCTGCCGGGCACTGACCTGATGCCGCCCGCGCAGGACTTGCAGGTGCTGCGGGTTCGCATTCCGCGCACGCGGATGCAGGCGCTGGGCTGGCCGGTAAATGTGGACCGGTTAGAGGAGCGAGTGTTGGCCGATATCGTTGTCGGCGAGGATGGCGTAGCCCGCGCCATCCGTCTGGTTCAGGTAAGTCAGTAAGATTTATTTTAGTTAATCAGTGTAAGGAGAAATCAATGAAGCAGTTACTATTCGTGGCGGTGCCTTTCGCACTGCTATCGGCGCAAGAGGTTACGCAGAACGTGATCATTCATACCCGGCAGGGCACCGCTAGCACCGCTAGTGCGGCTGGCGCGCAGCCCCAAGGTATCAAGATGGAAGCCGAAGCCCGCCATATGGCCAGTCGCGCGGGCACGGTCCAGTTCATTTCCACGGAGATGGGCAGTTCGGCCGCCGTGAAAGGCTCGCCCTACTCGGCGGAGGCGGTGACCGAAACGGTGCAGACTTTGGCCGACGGCAACCGGATCACGCGCAAGAACAGCGTGACGCAGTACCGCGATAGCGAGGGCCGCACGCGGCGCGAATTTGAATTGCAGTCCATCGGGCGTCTGGGTGCCGTGGAAGCGGGTGCCCAGAAGTTGATTACGATTGACGACCCGGTGGCCAAAATGCATTATTCGCTCGACCTCAAGAACAAGACCGCGATGAAAATGGCCCGGGGCGAGGGGATGTTTAGCATCGCATTGCCCGCTCCTCCACCGCCACCGCCACCACCTTTCCCTCCGGGTACGGCCGGTGGCGTCTTCGCGGCGGCCACTTCGCCAGGCCAAGTAATGGTGGCCCGGACCATTGAGCGGGGGGTGAATGGCCCGGCCGAATTTACCTTCGCAACATCTTCCATTAACACCGCCTCAACGGCCGGCAAAGACGCCAAAATGGAGGATCTCGGCACTCGTAACATCGAAGGCGTCGAGGCCAAGGGTACGCGCACAACGTTAACCATTCCGGCCGGCGAAGAGGGAAACGAACGTGACCTGAATATGGTGGTGGAAAAGTGGTATTCCGATCAACTGAAGACCTTCGTCATGACGCGGCACTCCGATCCCCGGATGGGCGAAACCACCCTGCGGTTGACAAACGTTCGCCTGGGTGAGCCGCCGTCTACCCTCTTCAGCGTGCCCGCCGGCTTTACCGTAGAAGAAGCCCCCGCAGCCATGCAGATGATCCGGAAGCGGATCGACGAAAAACGGCAGGAGTAAGTCCGTTCAGCGTGCGGCTCAGGTTATCCTGGGCTGGAGCCGCACGCATGCCTTTCTCGATTGAAGCCGCCCTTGAGTTAGTCAATTGTTTTCCTTCCGGCGAAGAAGATAAGTCCCGTGAACTTACACTGGGGTTACTCCGTCAGACGCCCGAACCGCTTTCCCGCCATCAATACGCGCCCGGTCATCTCACCTGCACGGGCCTGGTTCTTCACCCGAATCGACAAAGCTTCCTACTCATCCACCACCGCCGGCTGAACCGTTGGCTGGCCCCCGGCGGCCACGTCGAGACCGAGGACGATTCACCCCGGGCGGCAGCGGCACGCGAGGTAAGGGAGGAGACCGAATTGACAGTGCTGCCGGGCGTGGCCTTGCTGGCCGGCCTCGATGTCCACGGCATTCCGGCCAAAGGCGCGGAGCCCTATCATCTGCACCACGACCTGAAGTTCGCTTTTCTGGCAGCCAGCGCCGAGGTCGCAGTAACCAGCGAGACCCGGGGCGTCGCTTGGTGCTCTTTTGACGAGGCTGATCGCTACACTGTCCCGCCCTCCATTCTCCGTGCAGCCAGCCGGGCAAGGCAATTCTTAGGCTGCAACAACCCCAACAACATCAAGTAAGGGCGGCGATGGGTTGCCGCAATGGCCAGGGAGAGTTGCTGAACGGGTGCAGGGCTGCGCGCCGATGAAGATGAAGAGGAGGCTGGCCGGGACCCGGGTGGTGGCCTGGCCGGTGCCGCGCACCAGCATCCTGACGCGTTTGGCGTATTGCGAGAAGTGCATGGCGGCTTGACCCGCACTGTTGGCACCGCCGATGACGTAGAGATCTTCGTCCTGGCAACTGAGCACCTCGGTGATGACGCCGTCCATCTCTGGCATTCGCGGATCGGCTAATTGGCAGCGCGACGTCTTTCGCGTACCGGTGCCGCAAATCGCGCTCAATGCCGCGCAGTACTTCCGAATCGTCGTCCACCATTAGTAGATAAAGTTTGGCCCCGCTATGCCTTCCAGTTTCGCAGGAAATCGCGAGCCACGGCGGCGGGCTCCTGTTTCAATTGCGTGACGGCCGCATTCATTTGGCGCATGCGCGCGGCGGTGATGGAACCCGTAAGGCGATCAAGCGCGGCGCGCAATCCGGCATAATGATTTAAGGCACCGCGCCGCACGGCGAGGCAAGTCTGGTAAGGCGGAAAAAAGTGTAAGTCGTCTTCGAGAACGGTAAATGCGCCGGTGGCAAGCGCGGCGTCGGTGGTGTTGCCGGCCGCCATGTCCACTTCGCCCGCGTTGAGCGCGCGGTAAAGTAAGCCGAGGTCCATGGTTTTGAGTGCCGAGCCTAGTTTCAAGGGATAAGTCTTTTGGAAGAGTGGCCAACCATCGGGGCGGGCTTCAAACTCGTAGCCGATGGCCAAACGCCAATCTTTTTTGCGTTCCACGGCCTCGCTCAATGTGCGAAAGCCAAGTTGCTTGGGCACCACCATGGCGAAGGTATTCTCAAAGCCGAGGGGCCAGCCCCATTCCACATCGTGGCGTTGTAAGTAAGCGTCCCGCACTTCTGTGAATACGCGAGCGGGGTCGCGTTCGAGCGGTAACTTGAGGCAGGCAATGAGGGCCGTGCCGCTGTATTCGGGATACAGGTCAATGTCACCGGCGAGCAACGCCGAATGCGCCAGGTAACTGCCGCCTAGGTGCAATCGCCTGGTTACTTCGAAACCTAACTGAGCCGAGAGATGCGTGGCGAGGATTTCGCCAAGAATGTCCTGCTCAGTAAAATTCTTTGCGCCCACGGCGAGGCGCGGCGAGCGGGAGCAGCTAGCGAAGCCACCGGCTAATATTGCGAGAGCTTGTTTTCGGTCCATATCAAAATCCGATCGGCCAGAATGGCCATCACCGCCGCCGGAATCGCGCCGGCGAGAAGTAGGTTGGGCTCCAGAGTAGCGAGTCCGCGATAGAGAAACGTGCCCAATCCGCCGGCCCCGACGGCGGCGGCGATGGTGGCCGTGCCAATAGTGGTTACGGTGGCAATGCGCAGGCCGGCGACGATGGAAGGGGCGGCGAGCGGCAATTCCACTTCGCGCAACACTTGGCGGGGCGTCAGCCCCATGGCGACAGCCGCTTCTTTCACCGGCTCCGGTACGCTTTTTAATCCCGCCACCGTGTTACGCAAAATCGGCAGCAGGGCGTAAGCGAAAAGCGCGATCACGGCGAGCCGGGGGCCGATGCCGCCGATGAGTGGCAGGGGCAGCAGCAGTCCGAATAAGGCGAGGGACGGGATGGTCTGCACTAAGTCGGCGGCTTGGAGTAAGTAGTAACCGGGCCGGGGATTCCGCGCCGCCCACACCGCAGCAGGCAAACCCAGCAAGGCCGCGAAACCAACCGCCAGTAAGACCAGGACTAAGTGCTCCCCCGCCGCCGCCGCGATGTTCCCCGCCGCGCTCACTGAATGGTCTCCAGAAATTGCCGCAGTTCCGGATGAGTGGTGGCTTCAATGTCATGGCGAGTGCCCAAGGCGGCGAATTTTCCTTGGCACAGAAAGCCGATGCGGTCGCCGATGGCAAAGGCCTCGCGTAAGTCATGCGTGACGAAGACCGTCGTGGTGGCGAGCGATCGCACGAGCACTTGTAACTCGCGGCGGGTAATCGGGTCAAGCGCCGAGAAGGGTTCATCGAGTAAGAGTAACTTCGGCGACGCCGCCAGCGCGCGGGCTAGGGCGACCCGCTGCTGCTCGCCGCCGCTGAGCTGATGCGGATAGCGCTGTAAGTATGCGGACGGCAAGCCGGTACGCTCCAGTAAGGCGGCGGCGCTCGACGGGCTGGCTCCGGCCAGGTGCAGTTGCTCCCCCACGCGGCGATGCGGAAAAAGGCCGAGGTTTTGCGGCACAAAGCCAATCGAGCGCCGCAAGGCATATACATCCCAGTCCGCAACCGGCCGCCCCATTACCTGCAGTTCGCCGTCACTGGCTTCCAGCAGACGATTGATCAAGCGCAGCAAGGTGCTTTTACCGCTGCCACTGCGCCCTAGGAGCACGGTGATTTCGGACTCGCGAAATTCGGCGTTTACGCCGCTCAGGACGGTGCGCCCGTCCCGCTCACAACCAACTCCCGAGAAACGAATCATGCGGTTGGCTGCAATGGCAGCCGAATGGAGAATACCGTGCAGCCCGGCTGCGAATCAAACTCGATGACGCCGTGATGTTGATGGATGATGCGATACATCGTGTCCAGGCCGAGCCCGGTTCCCGAGCCTGGCGCTTTCGTGGTGAAGAACGGATCGGACACCTTGGTGGAGATACTCTCAGGAATGCCGCTGCCGTTGCCGGTGAACTCGATCAAAGCGTAATCTGCTTGCACGCGCGTGCGCACTTTGAGGCACGGCGGCCCGGTACGTTCCGTGTAAGTCAACATAGCGTCGATCGCATTGTCGATGAGGTTCGTCCACACTTGATTTAATTGCCCGCCGTGGGCGCAAATTTTAGGCAAAGCCGGGTCATCATCGGGTTCGACGCGAACTCCTTCTTTTAAACGAAAGCTAAACATGCGCAGGATGGTGCTAAGGCTGTGCCGCAGATCGATTTCAGCCAGAGCCGCGCGGTCCATGTAGGAGTAATCCTTGATGGCTTTGACGAGGTCAGCGATGCGCGAGGTGGCGGTGAACATTTGCGCCAGTACTTGTTCGGCGACACGTTGCAGTCCAAAGGCGCGGCAATCGTGCGCCCAATCCGCCACGCGCCGCTCCATCTCTTCCCGCACAAAACCAACATCGACAAAAGCGGCGGCCACGTCCCATGGCTCAGCCACATCCAGACTCTCTAAGTACTCGCCCAGGTTCTGTTCGCGATCGCTGCGGGTTAACGAATCAAGCAACAGCGCATTCCCGATGCCCTCGGCGGCGGCCGGCTCCAACTCGCGCACCTGTTGAAGAAAAACCTCAGTGGGGTGGAGCGAGAGGAAGCCATCGCTGGCCAGTTGAAACTGTTCGAAGGCCCGGCGGGCGGAGAGGCTCGCTTGCCGCGCGGCGGCGGCGGGGTTATTTAACTCATGCGCCAGGCCGGCCGACAACTTGCCCAGCGAAGCCAGCTTGTCTTGTTGAGCCATCGCCTTAGCCGTTTCTCGCACGCGATCGGTAAGGATGCTGACCAGCTTGGGGATTAGCTCAGGAAGCTCAATATACAGGGCTGGGAAATGATCGCGATGAAACAGGAGGACGCGCGTGGCCTCAATGGCGCGGATGGTGGCGGGAAACGTCTTCATTCGCGAGAAGGGCAAGGCCCCGGCCACGTTGCCGGATTCGACCAGAAAGACAATGCTATCCGCCCCACTCTGGCTCCCACTCTGGCTCCCACTCTGGCGATTATGCCCCTGGATTGATCCCTCCAGCACGACCATGAGTCGATCGGCCGCATCGCCCACCTGACTCAGAGTGTCACCCGCCTCGTAGCAGCGCTCCTCTGCGCGATCAAGAAACCAGCGCAGTTGGTCATCGCTTAGCGCGCTGAAGACTTCTACCCGGCGTAACTCGGCGATGCGTTCCGTGGTGATCACTCTTCTTCGATTATGTCTCTAACTCGACGACCTCGACATACTGCTGCCGGTAGGATGCCGGATCGCCGCCGGTGAGCAACGAGCGGATGGCCCCGTTCACAACGGCATGGGCGACGATGGCTACCTTGGCATGAGCGCTCGCTTTCACCTGGCCTAGTGCTTGGCCCACTCGCGACAGCAGTTCATCAAGCGTCTCGCCCCTGGGGGCCGGTTCAGTAAACCAGTGGGCAAGTTTGCGCGCGGCTAGATCGGGATCCCGGGCCACGATCTCCTCCCAAGTGAGCCCCTCCCAATCGCCGAAGTGTAACTCGGCCAAGCCGCCCAGCGTGGTGCGGCTGGCGCCGATGAAAGCCGCCGTTTCCTGTGCGCGCCGCAACGGGCTGACAAAGACGTGGTCAACGGCGATGGCCGATAGCGATGAGGCTTGCGCGCGGCCTTCATCGGAGAGCGGAGGGTCGGTGCGGCCAATGAAACGGCCTTTCAAAGTGGGTTCGGCATGCCTTACCAAATAGAGGCGCATAGCAGCAGCACAAACCCTTCCACTACCTGGCTGAGCGCACCACAGCAATCGCCATTCACGCCGCCTAAGTGCCGTTCGAAATAGTCACGGGCGATCAGCGTGAATCCGGCACCGCCGACCACCACCGGCAAGGCGATGACGCCGAGGGGTGCAGAAATGGCGATGGCGATGGCGAAGGCGGCCAACGCCCGAGGAGTCGTCAGAGTAAGTGCAAACAGCTTGCCCGCGCCTTCGCCGGCGGGACGCGAAACCCACGCCAGGCCGACCTGCGCCGCGCGGCTCACCGCTCCCGCCGCTGCCATTGATTCGAGTAAGTGGCTGCCCGTCTGCGCGATGGCCTGCCAGCGCAGGCCAATAGAAAAGATTAAGGCTAGCGCGCCAAATGCGCCGATGCGCGAGTCCTTCAAAATGGCGAGGATCTTATCGGGCGAGCGCTGGCCGCCAAAGGCATCGGCGCAATCGGCCAAGCCATCTTCGTGCAGCGCGCCACTAAGAAGCACCTTCGCCAAGACGGTCAATAAGGCATTGATGGGTTCGGCCAGGGCCTTCGATAGCAGTAAGTGCAATCCAGCGGCCGCGAGCCCGATCAGCGCGCCGACGAGGGGGAAATAAGCCGCCGCTTCGCCGGGCGCACAAGTGGAGCGGCGAATGGGCAGGATGGTTAAAAATTGCAAGGCCCCCAGCAGGCGCGTCACGGATGCTTCACTCTCATCGGGAAACCGAACACCATCCAATATACTTCGCGAGCCGCTTGAGCCGCATCCTGATTCAGCCGGCCTTGTAAGTCTCGAAACTCGCGCGCCAAAGCGTTCTGTGGCACGATGCCGCAGCCCACTTCGTTCGTTACCGCGATCACGGTAGAGGGGCTCGTTGTGACTGATGCCAGAAATGCGCCGATCCGCTGGGGCATCGACTCTTTTTCTTGCAATAGCAGGTTGGTCAGCCATAGCGTCAGGCAGTCGACGATAATCACGGGATAGGCGGCTTCTAAGCTGGTGATCGTTCGTGCCAAGTGAAACGGCTCTTCATAGGTGGCAAATTCGCCGGCTCGCTCCGCTTGATGCCGGGCGACCCGGCTACGCATTTCATCGTCGTAGGCCTGCGCCGTAGCGACGAAGGCGTGAGGCCCAGGCAAGGCGCGAGCGAGATTTAAAGCGTAAGTGCTCTTGCCGCTGCGGCTGCCGCCGCCCACTAATACTAAAGCCATGTACTTCTCCGCTTCGAGCGTAGCAGTAAGATGAAGAACGGCCCGCCCAGCAGCGCGGTGAGGACGCCGACCGGGATCTCAGCCGGTGCCAGGATCATGCGCGCTGCGGTATCGGAGACGGCGAGGAACGCGGCTCCGAATAGCAATGAGGCCGGCAAGAGCACGCGATGGTCGGCCCCCAGCTTGAGGCGAAGTGCGTGCGGGACAATCAAGCCCACGAACCCGATCGGGCCCGTGATGGCTGTCACCAAACCAGTTAATACAGAGATGGCAAAGTATCCACCCCAGATCATCCGCTGAGTGGGAACGCCGCGCGCCGCCGCCCAATCCTCACCGACGGCGAGTAAGTTCCACTCGCGAGCCCGCCATAAGACAAGCGCGATTACCGGCAGTAACATCGCGGCTAACCAACCGAGGGTGGCGTATTCCACGGTGTCGATACCGCCCATTAGCCAGCGGACAATAACGAGTGACTTACCGAAACTACTGATGGTTTGCAGAAATAGGATCAACGCGAGGCAAATACTATTGAGCGTCACGCCGGCTAATAGCATCGTGAAGCTGGACAGCCGGCCGCCATCGCTCGCCAGGCCCACCACCCCGGCTACGGCCATGGCCGCGCCGGCGAAGCCAGCCAGCCAAACGGCGTTGAATTGTCCGGCTTCGCCCCAACCTAAACAGATCGCTGTTACCGCCCCTAACGACGCACCGCTGGCGACGCCCAAGGTGTAAGGGGTGGCGAGCGCATCGCGCAGGAGCGCTTGGCAGAGCACGCCCGCCACCGACAGAGCGCCGCCAGCTAGTAACCCGAGTAGCACGCGGGGCAACCGAATATCGAAGACAATCTCTTTGGCTGGCGAGGCACCGGCCCAGGCTTGGGTTAACGATACATCTGCTGAGCCGATGAGCGGCAATAAGATGGCGCTCGCGATCACGGCGATGACGCCGCCGTACAACCACCAGGACTTACTCATAGATAATCACCGGACGCGCCGAGCGATTCTGCTGAATGACGGCTTCGACGCCGAAGACATCGCGCAGGCAGGCTTGATTGAGCACGGTGGAAGGCGCGCCATCGGCTACCAGTTTGCCGCCCTCAAGAATCAACAGCCGGTCAGCGTGCGCGGCGGCCAGATTCAGGTCATGCGTAACAGCGATCACTAACATGTTCTCTTCGCGAGGCAGCCTTGCAAGGAGGCGATAAAGGGCCACTTGATGCGATAAGTCAAGGAACGCGGACGGCTCATCCAGCAATAGCACGCGAGGGGTCTGCGCCAAGGCAGCCGCCAGAATGACGCGCTGCCGCTCGCCCCCGGAGAGCGAGACAAAGTCGCGGCAGCGGTAGTTACTCGAGTCAGTTAGTTCCATGGCGCGCCTCGCTGCTTCCAGGTCGGCCGGCGACTCCACCCAGCCATGCCCGTGCGGCGTCCGCCCCATCAGCACAATCTCTTCGGCGCTGAAAGGAAAATTGATCTGCACGTTCTGCGGCAGAAACGACACCTCGCGGGCAAAATCGCGCCGGGGCCAATCGCGCACTTCGCGTTCACGATACTCGCAGCGCCCGCTGCCCATCTTCAGGCCAGCCAAAATACCAAGTAAAGTGGACTTCCCCGCGCCATTCGGCCCCAACGCCGCCACGAACTCGGGCTTCGTAAATTCGGCCGACACGTCACTCAGCACGGTGAACGCGCCATACCGCATACCGGCTTGAGCCAGCCGGTAGATCATGGCTTACCTTGAATCATTCGTTCGAATTCCCGCGCCGCATCCACGACGCGCGGCCCCGGGACGACGAAGATATCCGACGCGACGGCGAAGACGCGCCCATTTTTGACGGCCTTTACTTGCGGCAACTTACTATAGAGCGCCCGCACCTGGGCTAAGTGGCCGGCCGGTACGGCGTCGGTATCCGCCATGTCGCCCATGTCGATGATGACGTCCGGTTGACGGGCCAGGATCTCTTCGGTGGATATCTTTGGGTAAGAGATCGGGGCGTCGGCGAAGATGTTTTCGCCGCCGGCCAGGGCAATCAGCTCATTCAGGTAGGAGTCGCGTCCCACGACAACGAAGCCCGTCAATTGCCCAGGATTCCGGCCCACCACAAACATCGTTTTGCGTTTGGCGCGGCCTTGATTGCGCGCGCGAACCACTTCCAGATCCTGGCGCATCCGCTGAATAAGTGCCGTCGCGCGCGCAGGGCCGCCCATGGCCTTGGCGATGTTGACGATAGAGCGTTCAATGGCCGCAAGATCCTTGCGTTCAATGGCCGCCATGGCGACGCCTGGCAAACTGACCTTGGTCGTGGTGGGGTCGGAGATAATCAGATCGGGCTTGAGGGCCGCGATTGCTTCCAAACTAGGCCGCAAGTAACTGCCGACTTGTGTTTTCCGGCGGGCTTCCGGCGGATAGTGACAGTACTTAGTGACACCGACGACGCGGTCGCCCCAGCCGAGGGCGTAGAGCATCTCCGTCGCGCTGGGTGCAACGGAGACGACCCGCTGTTGGGCCAGCAGGCTGCCGGCCAACAGAATTAGACAGTAGCGCATAGAAACTCCTTGAGTAAGTTGAGTAAGCGCTCGTGGTCGGGACGAAGGCGCACGGCCACCCGGATGGACGGCGCGTCGACGCCGGGAATGTGGGTACAATCGCGCACCAGTAAGCGCCGGGCGGCGAGCCAGGCCACCAACGGTGCCGGGTCTTGGGCGGTCAATACCAGCAGATAGTTCGCCGTTCCAGGCAGGGGCCGCAGGCCGGGCACTTGAGCTAACTGATCCGCCAGCCAGCAGCGCTCAGCATTGACGAAGTCGCGAGTGCGCTGGTGATGGCCAGTCGTGCGGATCGCCACTAAGGCCGCAGCCTCGGCGAGTACGTTGACTTGCCAGGGCTCGCGATAGGGCATCATGCCCGGCACGCTTTGGCCCACTAAGGCACCGATGCGGAGGCCGGGGAGGGCGTGTAACTTGGTTAGTGATCGTAGAACGAGTAAGTTTTCATACCGGACGACCAAGGACAACGCCGAGGCCGCCTCAGTAAATTCCAGGAAACTTTCATCCACTAGCAATTGATGGCCATCGCGCAGCTTACTTTCGACGGCCTCAATCGGCAGGATGGTACCGAATGGATTATTGGGGCGAGTAACGACTCCGAAGCCGGAAAGCTCTTCCCAGCGCCGCACTAACTTGGCGCGCGGATAGGCGCGGTGGAATTCGCTAAACGTTGGCACCAGTAACGTGACTAATGCAGGGGGCGCAGGAAGGCAGCGCCCCACAAAGTGGATGAGATCGGTGGCTCCGTTGCCAGTGAGGATATATTCGAGCGGCACGCCCCATTCCTCAGCCAACGCAGCGTTTAGGGCGGTGGACTGTTGTTCAGGATAGTGGACAACTCGATCTAACGCATTGACCATAGCTTCTCTGACCCCGTCAGCCATACCCAACGGGTTGATGGAGGCTGAGAAATCTAGAATCTCGCCGGGTTCGCAACCTAACATACGCGCTAAAGCAAAGACATTGCCGCCATGCGTGATCGTCATCGGGCCACGCTCCAAGCCATCAATACGGCGAGCGCCGAAGTGCCGTAGAGTAAGTGGCGCGTTCCGGTGAAAACATCTAAAGACAAGGGCCGCCGGGCATCGCCGAGCGTGGCTTTGGGTGAAGCAGCGCCCTGGTAGAAGTTCAACCCGCCTAGCCGCACGCCCAATGCCCCGGCCACCGCAGCCTCCGGATAGCCGGAGTTCGGACTCGGCTGCGACCCGCCATCGCGGAAAGCGCAGCGGAGCGCGCCTCGCGCGTCGTAGCCCAACAACAGAGCGCCGGCGGCCACCAGAATGACGCTGAGGCGCGCCGGGATAAAGTTGGCGATATCGTCCAGCCGCGCCGATGCCCAGCCGAACTCGCGATAGCGGTCGTTGCGATAGCCACACATCGAGTCGAGCGTGCTGGCAGCTTTAAAGGCGGCCATGGCTGCGGGCCCTCCCAACGCTAGGTAAAAGAGGGGGCCGACAATGCCATCGCTGAGGCTTTCGGCCACCGTCTCCACGGTGGCGCGTAAGATCTCCGGCTCATTGAGAGTAGCGGTGTCTCGCCCCACGATCATTGATAATTTAGCGCGCGCGGTTACCAAATCTCCCGCGCGCAAGGCGACGATGACGCGCATGGATTGTACGTCTAAGTCACGAATGGCGAGGAAGGTCCAGATCCAGAAAATGGCGAGCCACGGCAACGTCAGCCAGACGACGCCTGCTGTGACGCCCACCACCAGCAACCACAACATCACTCCGCCCAATCGTAGCGGCAGATGGCGGCAGTGAGGCTCAAGCCGCGCAATCAGCCATCCGATGCCTCTGATGGGATGCGGCAGCCAATGCGAATCACCGAGGGCCAGGTCAAGGGCCGCGCCGCAGAGTAACTGTGTGCCGGCCGTCACAGAAACTGCTCCTCGAATAACTGTAAGTTGGCGTTTGAAGCGAACCAACGCGCCAAGCCATCGTAAGCTTCATCCTTAGTGGGCATTGCAGCGACTGGCCGGCCGAGTAACTCACTTAGCACGGCATGGTCCTCCAGCGCACCGTGTAAGTAAGTGCCAAATACATTGCCTCGCCTTGCGCCTTCCGGCCGCCCGTCGACGAATGCGAAGGGCTCGCAACCGGAGACGCTCTGCCCCATGTGAATCTCATAGGCGGCGAACGAAATTCCTGAGGGCGTTGCCGCCTTCACCGTGCGCGTCGTCTTCACCGCTGCCATGGTGGTGAGCGCCGGCAGCAAACCGAGCCCCTCGCCTTGGGTAAGTTCGGAGTCAGATTGCGTGGGATCCAGAATCAGGCCGCCCAACATCTGGTAGCCGCCGCAAACGCCCACCACGCGCGCGCCCCGCGCATGTTGCTCGCGAATCCAAACGTCCAAGCCCTGCGCCCGGAGCCAAGTTAAATCGGGCAGTGTACTCTTCGTGCCCGGCAGAAAGATCGTCGCGAACTGCCGGTCCACCGGTCTCGTGATCCAGGCTGCACCGGGCAGCAAGCGGAAGTCGGTAACATTTGAGATGCGGGGGAACTTGATCACCGCCACGTCGCTGTCCGTCGACGAACGATCCTCCACGGACACGCCGTCTTCTTCATCGATCGTGAACTCGCGTAAGTACGGAAATACACCCAAACAAGGCTTGCCGGACTTAGCTTCCAGAATCTTTACGCCATCCTCAAATAAGCTCGGGTCGCCGCGAAAGCGATTTACGGCGAAGGCGCGCACCATGGCCCGCTCCTCCGGCTCGAGTAAGTGAATGGTGCCGATGATGGCCGCGAAGATTCCGCCCCGATCAATGTCCGATACCAGTAACGCCGGTGCTGATACGGCCCGCGCCAGATTCAGATTCACCAGATCGCGCGACTTTAAATTGAGTTCGGCAACGCTACCCGCGCCTTCGATCACCACATAGTCGAAGCGCGCGGCCAATCGCTCATAGGCCGCCAAAACTTCGCTGAATAAGTAGTCGAAGTGAGTGTAATATTCGCGCGCCCGCAGGTTCTTCCACACCTGCCCATGCAGCACCACTTGGCTGCCCATATCGGAAGTGGGCTTGAGCAGAATGGGGTTAAAGTCAGGATGCGGCTCGAGCCCGCACGCCTCGGCTTGCGCCACTTGAGCGCGGCCAATCTCACCGCCGCCCGGGCACGGGTAAGAGTTATTCGACATGTTCTGCGCCTTAAATGGCGCGACCCGGAGGCCGCGCTGGCGGAGGTGGCGGCAGATCGCTGCCGTCATCCAGCTTTTGCCGGCGTGCGACGTCGTGCCGCCGATCATGAGCGGTTTGGCTGGCAAGTTCCCCCTCAGAACGGACCCGGCTATGCAAAGGGACCGGTCTCCTGGCTCGCGGCTCGCCGTTCGTCCCAACGCGGATCGGCGTTTGATGAACTTTCTGAGTTTAGCAGGATATAATGCAGGCCATGAACCGTCGAATCTTTCTAGCCACCACCGCCCTTTCCGCGTCGCGCGTGATGGGGGCTAACGATCGTGTGCGCGTCGCCTTGATTGGTTGCGGAGGCCGCGGGCGCTACGTCGCGAGCCTGATGAAGAAGTCGCCCAACACGGAATATGCGATGACGGCCGACTGCTATGACCAGAATGCCGAGCAGGCTCGCACGGAACTGAACGCGGCCGCCAAGCCCGTGAAGGACTTCCGCCGCGTCCTCGAAAATAAAGAAGTCGACGCAGTACATATCGCCACGCCGGACCATTGGCATGCCAACGTGATGATCCTCTCCTGCGCGGCCGGCAAAGACATCTACGTGGAGAAGCCGCTCGCCCACAACATTCGCGAGGGGCAGGGCATGGTGGCGGCCGCGCTGAAGAATCCTAAGCTGGTGGTGCAGGTGGGCACGCAGCACCGGTCATCGCCGCATTTTAAGGAAGTGCAGGAGATCATCAAGAGTGGCGAACTGGGCGACGTGCGTTTCGTGCGCGCTTGGAATTATCTAAACCTGTCGCCGAAGGGATTGCCGGTCCTGCCCGATTCCGAACCGCCCGCCGGCCTCGATTGGGACATGTATCTAGGACCCGCGCCCAAGGTCCCTTTCAATAAGACCCGCTTTCTGGGCACTTACCGTTACTTCTGGGATTATTCGGGTGGCTATCTTACTGACTTTGGCATCCATCGCCTCGATACCGTACACCAGATTATGGGTGCTGAAATTCCCACGAGCGTGTCCGCAGTCGGCGGACGCTTTACGCTGAAGGGTGCGGGCGATGTGCCGGACACGCTGCAGGTCACCTTCGAATACAAGGATTTTATTGTCAGTTACGAAAGCTCAAATCTGAATGGTTTTGGCATGGGCCGATCTACGCCAGACCACAAAGTGTATAACCAATTGGGCGCGCATGACCGGCCGAACGGCATGGCTTTCTATGGCACCAACGGCACCATCTTTGCCGATCGTGTCGGCTATGAAGTTTTTGCCGAGCCCACCTCGCGCGGTGACCAGAAGCCCCGCATCAGCGAGCGGCACATGAATACCAAGGATGCGACCGAGCTCCACGCCCGTAACTTCATTGACTGCGTGCGGTCGCGCGCCATCCCCAACGCTCCCATCGTCTCGGGACATCGCTCCACGCTGATCGCCCACCTCGGCAACATCGCCTACAAGACGGGCCACAAACTCCGCTGGGACGGCACGTCGGAACATATCGCCGACGACAGCGTGGCGGAGAAGCTCACTTACCGGAAATCGCGGGTGCCCTGGAATTTAACTTAACTCGTGCCAGTCAACTTGCGCACTTCGGGCAGTAACTCTTCATAAGTCATACGCCCGGGATGATACAGGCGCACCAGGCCTGCCGCGTCGACCAGCACCAAGGTCGGCGACGTGCTGGAACCATATTGTTTGAAGGTTTCCTCGCTTACCGGCGTAGGCGCGTCGACTAAATCCGCGTAAAATTCGCGCCGAACCTGGTCAATGTACTTCAGCTCCGCCGCTGGCGTGGTATCGGCCCCGCCTGCGCCATACCCATAGCGCTGCGTCGGCATCACCACCGTCAAACCCTTCGCGCGAAACTCCCGCCGTAACTGCGCCAGCACGGGACCCTGCGCTTTGCAATCGGCGCACCAGTGCGCCCAGAAGAAAATCACCACCGGCTTGCCTTTGTAACCCGCGAGCAGTTTCGGCTTACTGCCCAGATATTCCCTTATCTCGAGCGGTGGTGCCGGTTGGCCCAATAAGGTGAGTAAGTTCAAATTCTTCTGGATTCGCGCCCGCATCGACGTCGCTTTCCAAGTGGTTGCTTCGGCATTTAGAAACGCCACGGCCTCAGATCGCTGGCCCTTCGCCGCCAGCGCCTGCGCATTTACTTCAATCGACGCGGAAAGTCCCGTTGGTAAATGCGCCTCCGCATCCAGCGCGCGCGACTTCAACAGGCCCGTCGCCAACTCTCGCGTCCGCGCCGCATAACTCAAGGCGGCGTCGTATTTCCTGGCCGCCAGGGCCACCCGCCCCAGCCAGGAAAACGCCTCGACATACTCGCCGTTCAAACCCTGAGACGCGCGATAGGCTGCAGCCGCCTTCTCCGCCCCGGAAAAATTCCCCGCTTGCGCCAGCGCCTTCACATCGGCCACTACGCCGGCCCGCAACGACATCGCTACTAGTAAGATCAAGCACTTCATGTCAGTAAATACCCTCCATCGACAACAATCGTTTGGCCCGTCAAATAAGACGATTGGCTGCTCAATAACATCAAGGCCACTTCGGCGATTTCCAGCGGCTGTCCCAAATGTCTTAATGGCTGGCTGCCCAGAAAGCTTTCGCGCCGGGACTCATCTTTCCAGTAATATTCACTCAACTGCGTCTGAATGAGGCCCGGCGCAATCGCATTCACTCTGACGCCGGCGGGACCTAACTCGAGCGCGTACGATTGCGTCATCATAATCAACGCCGCCTTGGTCATTGAATAAAGCAAGCTACTCGGCTGCGGGCGTAGCCCCGCCACCGACGCAATATTTACAATGGCCCCGCCACCCTGCGCCACCATCACTGGTGCGATCGCCTGCGTCAAGCGCCACGCGCTCTTCACATTCGTCTCCACCATCTTGTCGAACTGGGTTTCATTAAATTCGAGGCACGGCCCTTGCGCAATATTCGTTGCCGCATTGTTCACCAAAATCTCCAGCCGGCCGGTATGCGCCTGGGCGCGCGAAACTAACTCCGCCAAGTCCGCCGCCTTGCCCACGTGTGCCACCACGGCCATGCACTTGCCAGGATGGCGCAACGCATTCAGGCGGGCCGCTGCCGGCTCAATCGTCTCCTGCTTACGACCACAAATAAATACGTCGGCCCCCTCGCGCATCAGCACGCCCGCGATGGCCTCGCCAATGCCGCGGCTCGCCCCCGTCACGATCGCTGTTTGTCCCGCTAAACTCATATGATTTTCCCCAATACCTGCCGCGTGTAAGCCGCGCTGAGCGCTAAGTCAGACTGTTGCGCGGCCGCCACTTGATCCTTCGCCGGATTCACGTACGGCACCAACGGCTGCGCCCGGTCAGCGTAGCTGATAAATCGCGAATACTCCCAAGCCGGCATCTGCCGGTACGCTTCCCAAAACTGTGGCTCTTGCACTTTGAAAATTCGTGGGCCAAAACAAATAATTTCCATCGACAGCGCCTTGCCCGGGCAAAGCTGCACGTATTTTTTCACCCATTCGCTTATCCTGATATTGCCCTCGCCCATCCGCATCCATTGCACGAAGAGCCCCTCCTCCGTGCGCCATAAGTAACTATCGCGAACATGGCTGGTTAACACATAGGGGGCCAGTATCTCCAACGTCAAGTGCGGATCTTCGATGGCCCAGACGGGGTTACCCGAATCCAGACAAGCGCCCACCGTATCCTTGCCCGCCGCCTCGATCAGCATCTTCAGTTCGCGCGCTTGTAAGTCACCCGCGTGATTTTCGACGGCAATCATCAACCCCGCGTCCTGCGCCCGGCTGCGGACCGCGCGCAAAGTCTTGACGCAGTTGTCGATGTGCTGGTCAAGCGGTGTGGCCGTCCGCCGGTCGTCCATCGTACCCAGCACGCACCGCACCAACTTCGAGCCCGCCACCCGCGCCCCTTCAATCACGCGTGAGAGTTGCTCCACGGCCGTGCCCTGCGCCGGGTCGAACCGCTTCGACGTTTCGCAAATCGACAGCATGCCAATCTCCAGCGCGATGCCCAGCTGGCCGGCATGCTGGCGCACCTTGGTCAAATGCGCGGCGTCGAGCCCGCCCAGGAAGCGCAGCTCCGAAAAGTGCACCACCTCGGCACCCAGCTGGGCGCAATGATCAAGATACTCAAAGGCCGTGTAGTTAGAGTTGCGAATACTGAACAGGTCAACGCCGAATTTGATATTAGGTTTCATAGGGGCGGCTGCCGAGGCCAAGCTGGTGGTACTCGCGGCGACAAATGCGCGACGATTCATGCTTCAGATTGTCTCAGTTTATAGGCCCCGGCGGTTGATACGCCCCAGCGGCTTATTCGCCGTCCGCGCTAACCTAAGAGCAGTGCTCGCGAAACTTGATACGCTGCCGCTCGTCTCCCGCACCCCGCTCAGCTGGGGCCCGCAGGCTCTCGCTGACCCCATCGCGCTGTTGATCGATCACGCCTTCCTCGAAATGAAAGCCGCACAGAATGCCATGGAATTGATGACCCGCTGGCCCAACGATTGGACGCCGGGCTGGGTGGAAACGATGACCAGCGTCGCCCGCGATGAGACCGCCCACCTTTCCCAAGTGTCCCGCCTGCTGATTCGCCGCGGCGGCCGCCTCGAGCGCGGCCACAAAAGCACCTACGCCGCCGCCCTGCGAAAACTCGTGCGCAGCGGTAAATCCACCGAAACGCTGGATCGCCTTTGTGTTTCAGCACTGATTGAGGCGCGTTCCTGCGAGCGCTTCGCCATCCTCGCCGCCACCGCACTGGATGAGGAACTCGCCAAGTTCTATCAAGCGCTTTTCTCCTCCGAGATGGGCCACTACAAAGTCTTCCTGAAGCTGGCGCACAAGATGGCACCCAGGCACGCGGTGGAACCGCGCTGGCAAGAGTTACTCCATGCCGAGGCCGGCATCATTGCGGCGCAGCCGCCCGGTAGCCGGATTCATTCCGGCTCAGGTTAATAAGTAATTACCACGCCTCGCGATTGGCGATTTTCACGCGGAATAGCGGCTTCACCCGCTCAGTCTCTTCCATCGTGAAAGTCTGCTGGCTCTTCGCCGGATCGTAGTCGCGCCAGAGCCACACCAACGACTCCGGTAAATCGAGCGCTCCTTGGGCAATCGCGTGCGCACTTTCGCCAAAGCGAAAGTGAAAGTCATAGCCTTTCAGCTTGAAGGAGTTGGCTAACTGAATATTATTCAGCGGCCAACTTCCCGCTGGGCCTTCGATATCATCGCTCCCGTCCGACATCCAAATCCGCAAATTCTTGGGTGGATCGCGCCTCACCCGGTGCGACACAATATAGCCGCCCTCTAACCCTTTCTCCGGTGCCCACTGGATCGCCGAGTAACTCCCGATATGCGATAACACGCGGCTATAGTCGCCGGGAAAATACCAAGCTACATTAAAGGCGCAAATCGCCCCTGACGACGCTCCCGCCACCGCCCGCGAGTAAGCGTCCTGCCGCACCCGGTAAGAAAGCTCCACCTCCGGCAGAATTTCTTCGCGTAAATAGCGGCCATAAAGATCGGACACCGTGTCGTACTGCGTGCTCCGCGTGCGATTGCCGCCCGAGCCCGGCGCAATCAGCACATGCACCATCGGCGGAATCAGCTTCTTACTTACCAGATTGTCCGAAACAATCTGCAGCCGTAGCCGCAGTAAGTCCGGTTGGCCAACAATGGTCTCGCCATCCTGCCAGACCATCAACGGAGCGCCCCGTGTCAGGTCCGCCCCCGCATTCACATACACCCAGTAATTGGCGGTGATGCCGGGGTAGATCTTACTTGAGTGCGTCTTCATAGCCGATAACTTGCCGCGCGTGACGCCCGGCAGTAAGTAAGAGTCAGGGTTATAGCCTGCCACATCATAACTCCCCAACGGCTTGCCATCGGCAAGATACTCATAGTGATGCGTGGTGCCCAAGCGCAATGTCTTCAGCACGTACCAAAGCTTGGTGCCCCCGATATTCTTCATTGCAAGCGCCGGCTGATGGTCAATCGACACCGCCGCCGCTTTCTCACTCTCGACGGCAAAGAGAAACTCCTGGCCCCAAACCGCGACACCGTCGCGGCCATGCAGACCCGGCAAGCCTGCCGTCAATAACTCGCCCAATCGCGGTGACTCAGTCCGCGCCGCATCGATCAGTTCCAGTAACGGATGCACCTGGGCGCTCAACAGCGTGGCAAAAGCCAATGTAACTAGTTTCATGACGTCTCACAGCCTATCACCTGCGACAATACTCCGATGGGACAATCTTACTGCGCGGCCGTGCGCCAGGGCATCGATGAATGGAATCAGCGCTACCACGACACCGAGTATGGCTTCGCCCTCGCCACCGACGACGAGCTGTTCGAGCGGCTCATTCTTGAGATCAACCAAGCCGGGCTCTCCTGGCTCACCATCCTGAAGAAGCGCGCGGCTTTCACCCGCGCTTATGACGGCTTCCAGATTGCGAAAATCGCCCAATACGGCGAAGCCGACCGGGCACGGCTGCTCGCCGATGCGGGCATTATCCGCAATCGCCTGAAAGTGAACGCGGCCATCGAAAACGCGCGCCGCATTCAAGCGCTAGGCTCCTTCACCAATTGGCTCGACGACCGCCGCGGCCTGACGCTCGAAGCCTGGGCCAAAGAGTTCAAACGCGTCTTCCTCTTTACCGGAGGCGAAATCGTTCGCGAATTCCTCGTGAGCACCGCCTATCTGCCCGGTGCCCACGATTCCGATTGCCCCATTTCGCAGCAGCCGGGCTCGCGCCTCAAGCCGTCTCGATAGCTTCTTCGAGTAATTGTTTTTGATAAAGGTGGGCGTAAGCGCCGTTCAAAGCAAGCAACTCGGGGTGGGTGCCCTGCTCGACGATTTTGCCGGCTTCGAGGACGATGATCTGGTCGGCGTCTTTCACCGTCGAGACGCGGTGAGAGATGAGGATCGCGGTGCGGCCGGCTGTCTCTTGGGCCAAGGCATGCAGGATGCGGTCTTCCGTCACCGTATCGACGCTGGAGAGGGCGTCGTCGAGAATGAGAATCCTAGGCTGGCGGAGCAAGGCTCGCGCGATCGCCGTGCGCTGCTTCTGGCCGCCGGAAAGTGAGATGCCGCGTTCACCCACCAGCGTCTCGAAGCCGAGCGGGAATCCGGCGATGTCGGTGGCCAACCCGGCGGAAGCGGCGGCGACGGCAATGCGGGGCTGGTCGGCCGTACGGTCGCCGAAGGCGATGTTACCGGCAAGCGTCGTGCTAAACAAAAACGTTTCTTGCGGAACGAAGCCGATGGCCGCTCGCAACTGTGGGGGGTCGAATTCGCGCAGATCGATGCCGTCCAGCAAGACCGTGCCGGAGTTAGGGTCGCGCAGACGGGCAATCAGGCTGACCAGGGTAGTTTTGCCGCAGCCAGTGGGCCCGACGATGGCGACCGTGGCACCGGCGGCGATCCGCAGAGAAAGGCCATCGATGGCGGGCCGTCCGCCGTGCTCTACGCGAACATCGCGAAACTCAATTTCGCCACGCAGAGGCTGCGGTAAGTCGCGCGCTCCGTGCAAAGGGGCGGCGATGGTGGGCACTTCGTCGAGGATTTCCTTCAGCCTTTTCAGCGAAGCCGTCCCGCGCTGGGTAAGGTTCGTCACCCAGCCAAAGGCGATCAAGGGCCACACCAGCATGTTCATATAACCCTGAAACATGACGAATTCGCCCAGCGTGAGCTGGCCGTTCAGCACCCGGCTGCCGCCCACGCCAAGCACAATGAGAAACGTCACGCTGACCAGTGCCCCCAGCAGCGGATAGAAAATGCCGGTATCGCGCACCAGCTTCAGGTTGCGCTCAATGTAGTCGCGATTGAGGCTGGCAAAACGGCGCAATTCGGCCTCTTCCTGCACGTAAGCCCGAATGACGCGCACGCCCGTTATGTTTTCCTGTACGCGGCTGGAGATCGACGAAAACATGCTCTGGATGGCTTCGAAGCGGTGATGAATCTTCTGCCCAAAGTGGACGACGACATAGCTGATGAGCGGCGCGGGCAGCAGCGCCGCCAAGGTCAAACGCCAGTCGGCACTCAGCATGACGGCCACGGCCAGCACGAACGTGATCACCGTTTCGCACCAGTACATCACGCCCGGGCCCTGCATCATGCGCACGGCGTTCAGGTCACTGGTGAGGCGGGCCATGATGTCGCCGGTGCGCATGCGGCCATGGAAGTCTGTGGAGAGCGAAAGCAGTTTGGCGAAGAGGTCGTTGCGCAGGTCATACTCGATGTCGCGCGAGACACCCACCATCAGCACGCGCATCCAGTATTGAAAGAAGCCCTTGACGGCGCTAAACACGATGATCGCCCCGGCCAGCCACCAGACGGCTTCCAGGGAGAATCCGCGTGTCGTGCGGTCAATCCCTTGTTTCATGATCAGCGGCCAGGCGATGCCGGCCAGGCTCTTGGCGACCAGGGCGGCGAAGCCTAACGCCAGGTTCCGGCGGTGGCGGACGAAGTAAGGCAGCGACGTTCGCCAAGCTTCGCGCATCGCCTAGAGCCCCACGTAGTCGGCCAGCGTCTTCGTGCTTTCGAAAAAGAAAATCTTTTGCCCGGGGCGGATGCCCCACCAGTGTTGGGGCGGAAAATTGGCCTCGGGGGACGCCACGACGATGATTTCCATTCGCGGGTCAGTCCGGCGGAACGTGCGGGCAGCGCGAGCGGTGTGGTAATTGGAGGTGACGAGCAGCAGCCGCCGTACGCCCCTTGAACGCAAAACAGGCAGCAGCATCCGGGCTTCATCGAGCGTGGAATCGGCTCGATTCGGCAGCCCTACGAAATAAGCTGCGGGAAAGCTATGTTCGGTGGCGAACCGGATCGCCATCTCGTCCTCGGAGTGGCCATAGAAACTGGCGGGCCCGCTGACGTAGACGATCGGAGCGAAACCATCCCGTACCAGCGTGGCCCCCTTCAGAATGCGCTCGCCTTTGGCGTCGCCGGATAGCACCAACACCGCATCGGCTTTCTGGGGGGGCTGATCGCTGATCAGCAAAGTGCCGAGCGTGGACAGAATCCAAGGTGAGACTAGGTAGAGGGAGAGGAGCAAGGCGGCCAACAGGCTAGCCAAACGAAGCAGCTGGCGCATCAGGCTATTGTTCGTCGCGAGGATCCAGCCGGCCCACCGACTTCAACCGGTGGTACAGCCGTTCAATCTCTTCTTCTTCGCCGGGCGACAACAAGGGATAAGTCGGCTTGGCGGACTTTCGCTTTTTGGCGTCAGCACTTGCGCTGCCACTCGATCCGACGGGCTCCGGTTCGACAATCGCGCCTTCGTGACGCCAATAGTCGCGATGCGGTACGCCGTCAATCATCGCGCCATGGGCGTGGAAACGAATTTCGCGCAGCAGCATGGCGGAACTGTCCAGATCCCCGGCAAAAATAATTGTCTGCCGCGAACCATCTTGCAACAGCAGATCCACCACCAAGGGCGCGAACCAGCCGGAATGATTTACTTGGCGCAGTTGATGCCAGGCAATCCGCTGCCGGCCGACGAGCAGATATTTGGGATGTACTTCAATCAGGGGACGGTAAAACAAGAGGAACAGTACGACGGAAGAGAGGAAAAACAGAAAAGCGGCTACCGCGACCGGTAAGAACCGTGTCGCCACGTAGGTGCAACCCAGGCCGAGGGCGACGGCGACCCATGCGGCACGGAGATAAGTTCGCGATGGAAGGTAGCGAGACATCTCAAATTAATTCTACTCCTCCAGACTACCCCCCGACGGCGCGGGAGTCAATTTCATCTTCGCGTACTTTTAGCCAACTGACGGCCCGGGCCGCATAATGCAGACCGCTGAAGACGGTGGCGACGGCCACCAGGGACACGGCCAGAGGCTCAAGCGGCGTCCCAAATCGACCCAAAATGGCCACCGCAGCGAAGATCTGGATCACCGTACTCAATTTGCCCCAAATGCTGGGAGGAAAGGTGATGCGCCGCTTGGTGACCCGGAAAAACATGGCTCCGCCCACTAGCAACAGGTCGCGCCCGAACACCAGCGCGACGATGGAGAAGGGCACCGCACCAGCCAGGCCCAAAGCGACAAATACCGACACTTGCAAAATCTTATCGGCGGCCGGGTCAAGCAGCATGCCTAACCGGCTTTCGGCCCCAAAGTGCCGCGCCACCGCTCCATCGAACAAATCGGTGATGCCGGCGGCGAAGCACCAGAAGAACGCCCAATTGAATGCGCCGCTCAGAATCGCCATCACCACCAGGGGAGTGAAGGCAATGCGGACGAGCGTGAGAAAATTAGGGAGCCAAAACAAACTCTTACGCCAGAGCCCGGGCGGCCAGTTGGCCGGAAAGTACCTCGACCGGCTCCTCGGCCAGTTCCTCGGCGGGTCGTGATGCCTCGACAATGTCGTACAGGCTCGGATCGGACATAATCTTCGCCACCAAGGCGACATGCATGGCGTGTCCGGCGCGTTCGGCAATCACATGGCCGAGCAAAGGCCGGCCAATGAGGGCCAAGTCACCGATCAGGTCGAGCGCCTTGTGCCGGCACGGTTCGTCCGAAAAACGCAAGCCGCCGGGGTTCCGCACGCCATCCGCGCCGAAGCAAACCGCTGAATCGAGCGTCGCGCCACGGATCAGCCCCATGTTGCGCATTTGCTCGAGCTCCTGTTCAAAGCCAAACGTCCGGGCCGGGGCAATGTCGCGGGCATAGCTTTCAGGCGTCACCCGCATCCGTAAAGTTTGGTGGCCCACTTGGGGGTGAGGGAAGTAGACATGGCAAGTGAGGCCAAAATGGTCAGAGGGCTCAATTCGGATAGATTTTCCCGCGCCTTCCACCTGGACGGCTTTGCGAATTCGCAAATACCGCCGCCGTTTGCGGTGAACTTTCAGGCCCGCTTGACGGATCAGGGTGACAAACGGCGCGCCGCTGCCGTCCAGAATTGGCACTTCCAGGTTATCGATCTCGATGTAGGCGTTGTCGATGCCCATGCTGTAAAAGACGCTCAGCAAATGCTCGGTCGTCGAGATCAGCACGCCTTGCCGCATGAGGCTGGTGGCGTAGCTGACACGCTGCACATACTGCCAACTGGCGGGGATTTCGAAGCGGTCGAGGTCAGTGCGGGTGAAGATGATACCGGTGCCGGCCGGGGCCGGCAGGATGCGGATCGACACCGGGACACCGCTGTGCAAGCCCACCCCCTTCGCTGCCACGGGGCGTTGGATCGTGGTCTCAAAGACCGGCGCGGATGTCTCAAAGTCGGGCGTCTGGACTGTCATTCGGCGGATCAGTAAAACTTCTCGAAACTTCCTGGCACTACGCTACCAATTTTCATAGGCTGTGGCAAGTTCCTTATTTTCAATTATTTGGAATCCGCAAAGTGTGGCGATAATGCAACATGATGATCGGTCAAGTGTTGCATCTCTGACATATTTTGGAGGGCGTGACTATAATGATGAAGTCTTTATGCCCCCCCGTCTATTCCTGATTGATTCGTTCAATTTCATCTTCCGGGCTTACTTCGCACGTGCGCGATCCTCGGCCCCACCGATGCGCACGGCGGCGGGCGTCTCCACTGAAGCCGTTTATATCTTTCACAACATGGTGCGGCGGCTGACGACGCAGTACCGGCCCGAGTATCTGGCGGCCGTGTTTGAGAGCGAAGGCCCCACTTTGCGCGAGCAGGAATTTGCCGCTTACAAGGCCAATCGCGATGAAACGCCCCCGGATTTGTTGTCGCAGATTCCTTGGGTCCGCCGGACATTGACCGCGATGCGCATCCCGGTGATCGACTCGGCCGGTTATGAAGCCGACGATGTAATTGGCACCTTGGCCAAGATGGCGGATATGGATGTCGTCATCGTTTCGAGCGACAAGGACATGCTGCAACTGGTCGACGAGCGGGTACGAGTCCTGAATCCGATGAAGGATGACATCCTCTACGATGCGGCGAGCGTACGGGAATATATGGGGGTTGCGCCGTCGCAAGTGCGGGACCTGCTGGCCCTCAAAGGCGACGCGGTCGACAACATTCCGGGTGCTCCGGGAATTGGCGACAAAGGGGCCAAAGACCTGATCTTGCGCTTTGGCTCCGTCGAAGCCGCCCTCGATCACGCGGCGGAGGTGGAGAAAAAGACCTACCGCGAAAGTTTGCTCAACCATCGCGAACAGATCATGCTCAGCAAACGGCTGGCGACGATCGAGGTGAATATCCCCCTCGATATTACGGTGGAGCAACTGGTGCGGCAGGAGCCCGACTTAACCGAGCTACGCGACATCTACCGGTCACTGGAGTTCTTCAGCCTGCTGGCGCAGACCGGGGCTTCGGCAGCGGAGGTGCCTGCGGTACCGGAGGACTTCGGCGTTTTCTTGACGGCGGAGGAGGCGCGCGAATGGCTGGCGGCCTTGCCCGCCGATTCACCGGCCGGCGTGTTTGTCGACGGTGGCACAGCGGCCGTGTCGACCGTGCCCGGCGTGGCCCGGTCATTTCCGGCTGCCGCGCTCGATGCCCTAACGGCGCGCCCCCTGATCATGCATAACTGGAAAGCCGCGCCTTGTGGCGGCGTCGAGCCGGTTCACGATGTCATGCTGACGGGATTCCTGCTGCTGGCTGACCCCGGCGACGTGGATCTGCCTGCGCTCACCGAACGCTTCCTGATGCGCAAGCTGGGCCCTTCCCTTGAAGCGCGCGCCGCCGCCCTCGTCGAACTCGGCCCGAAGCTGGACGCTTTACTCGAAGAAAAGCCCGGCTTGAAGAAACTCTACGCCGAACTGGACCGGCCCCTCCTCCCGATCCTGGCCGCCATGGAGCGCGACGGCATCACTGTCGACCGTGGCATGCTCACCCAACTCTCCGCGCGCATGGATCAATTGCTGGGCACCCTCACCGCCGAAATCCACTTACTCGCCGGACGCGAATTCAACATCAATTCGCCGCAACAATTGGGCAAGATTCTGTTCGAAGAGCTGAATCTGCCGGCCCCCTTCAAAACGGGTAAGGGCAAGGTGATCTCCACTGCCGCCGACGTCCTTGAGATACTGGCCTTGGAGCATCGCATTGCGCAGCTGGTGCTCGAATACCGGCAGGTGTCCAAACTCAAAGGCACTTACGTGGACGCCTTGCCGGCGTTGCTCGATGCGAATTCACGGGTCCACACCACTTTCAATCCTACTGGCGCGGCCACCGGCCGTTTGTCGTCCAATAATCCCAACTTACAAAATATTCCGATTCGCACCGAGTTAGGCCGGGAGATCCGCGCCGCCTTTATCCCCCGCCCCGGCTGGACGCTGGTGAAAGTGGACTACTCGCAAATTGAGTTACGCTTACTCGCCCATTTCTCGGGCGATGCGGTCCTCACTGACTCCTTCGTCCACGGCGAAGATATCCACACGCGCACCGCCGCCGAGGTCTTCGGCGTGCCCCCGCTGCTCGTAACTCCCGAACTGCGCCGCAATGCCAAGGCCGTCAACTTCGGTATCGTCTACGGCCAGACATCGTTCGGCCTGGCCGCCGCCCTAGGCATTCCGCGGGGCGAAGCCGACACTTACATTAAGAGTTACTTCGAACGATATGCCGGTGTGAAGAAGTACATTGAGCGCACCATCGCCGAAGTCCGCAAGGCCGGCTATGTCGAAACGCTGTTTGGCCGCCGGAGGATCATTCCCGACATTTCCAGTAAGAACGGCAACGCCCGCGGCTTTGCGGAGCGGACGGCCGTGAACACTCCCTTGCAAGGCACGGCAGCGGACTTGATCAAACTGGCGATGATCCGCATCGACGAGCAGTTACGCACGGAAAATTGGCAATCGCGCATGTTACTCCAAGTCCACGACGAGTTAGTCTTCGAGGCCCCGCCTGAAGAAGCAGCGAATCTGGCGCGCCTGGTGAAGCAACGCATGGAAGGCGTCTACAAACTGAACGTCCCCCTCATCGCCGACGCCAGCATGGGTCCGAATTGGCGTGACGCGAAATAGGCGCGTTGTTTCAAGAATGCCCCCGGCAGATAACGGCGGCCTCCCCAACTTGAGATGCCGGTTTGGCCTCTCAAGCCGTCATGAAACCTCCGCCGCCTGAGATGGTACATCCGCCATAGGTCCCGCTTTCTCAAAGAGATCTGCTATCCAATCCAGTTTCTCTATTACCTCGCGCGCCACTCCGCCGGCCTCCACTGACTCCACCAATCGATGGAACTCGCCCTTAGTCAAAAGCATTTCAACTCCGGTGCGATCCTTCAGCCGCCGGAAGAACTCCTCCGCGAAACTACTCAATTTCACTGCCTGCGTCTTCGCTTCCCAGATCAATCTCCGGGCATCGGCCGCCGAAGCTTTCCAGACCAGATAGTCGCTCCGATCGCCTCCAAAAACCCGCTCCTGAATCAGCTCGTGCAGCACCTCCTCCGCATGTACGGTGGCCAAGGCAAATAGCCCGAGCCCCAGATTCGCCTTGGCCACATGCCGTAGCAGTAAGTCCGGAGTAATGAAATAATTTTCAATCTCGTAACGTTTCCAGTAGCGGATACGCAGGCTCTGGTCGGCAAAATCCTGGCGGTTTCGTCCGTCGTTGTCGAGGATGGCCAGGCCGCTGAGGCCCGGAAGCAACTTCCGCAGCCCGTTAAAGTGATCCTTCGCCGTGATGCCGAATCCGCCTTCCACCCGCTCGAGTTCGCTGTCCATGGACGCCTCATGATAGACATTCTCGACGAAGAAAACGTTCGGATTCTCATCCCAGATTCGAGCCGCCCGATGATTCAGTCTCTCGGCCAAAGCTCGAAGAATGTCGACGTCAGTGCC
>JANLPT010000025.1:0-43066 GCA_031367405.1 Bryobacteraceae bacterium | reverse complement strand
ACCTCGCCGAAATTACCAAAATCCTCGGCCCCGACCGCATCACCCCCGTCCCCTCCCACTCCCTCCCGAAACCCGTACCCCCACCCCCACCCCAATCCAATATCCCCAAAGCCCCCATCCCCCACGCCCGCAGCGCCTGATACACTGAGCCCCAATGCTTGATCCGCTTGCGCAATGGACACTTCTCTCTTCGGCCGCAGGCCTGGCCGGGGCGGTGAACTCGATTGCGGGCGGCGGGACGCTCTTTACGTTCTCGAGCTTGATGATGGTGCTAGGGCCGATCGCGGCGAACGCCACGAGCACCACCGCCCTGCTGCCAGGCTCGCTGGCCGCCAGTTGGGGCTACCGGCGGGAGTTGGCGGAGTGCCGGGCGCATCTCTGGCGCTTAGGCCCGCCGAGCTTGATCGGCGGGATCATCGGGTCCTTACTGGTGGCGCGTTTACCCGAACGCGTGTTCTCGAATCTGGTGCCGTGGCTGCTACTCGGGGCCACGCTCCTGCTGCTGGCGCAGCCCTGGATCTCGCGCAAGCTGGGCGCGGTGGCCCATGAGAAACCGTCGCCGCGCACCATGGCCGGGATTATTTTCTTCCAGCTGCTGGTGGGAATCTATGGCGGTTATTTCGGAGCAGGCATCGGCATTCTGATGTTGAGCTCGTTAGCGTTCGTGGGCATTCCTAATATTCACCAGATGAATGCGGTGAAGTCAGTGCTGGCGGCCATGATGAATGCGACAACGGCCATCGTGTTCCTACTGGCGGGCGTGATTGTTTGGAAGTACGCCATGGTCATGGCTATCGCCGCCACCGCCGGCGGTTATTTCGGAGCGCGAATCGCCCGCAAACTCAACGCCCGCGCCGTGCGCGCCATGGTCGTCGCGGTGGGGTTTGGGTTGGCGGCTTACTCCTATTTCGCGCGGCAGTAAACAAATGCGCAAGAATCGGGTAGCGAGTATATTTCTTTGCCACTAACCTCAGACTTATGACCCATGACGATCGCATCCAAGGGCTTTGCCGCTTTATTGAAATGCATAGTGAACACTCGCTCACCCTTCGCGTGCTGGCCGGGCGGATCGGCCTCAGCACCTTCCATTTACAGCGGCGTTTCAAAGCCGCGATCGGAGTAACTCCTAAGGAATATGTCGAGGCTTGCCGCGTGCGGCAGTTGAAGTCAAGCTTGCGCAGCGCCGAAGATGTCACCGGCGCAATTTACGAAGCCGGATTTGGATCGTCCAGCCGCGTTTATGAGCGGGCCGATACGCGCCTGGGAATGACGCCGAAGCAGTACCGGCGCGGCGGCGAAAGTGCCAGCATCACTTACGCGTCAATAGCGACACCGGTCGGATTGATGATGATGGGCGCGACAGATCGCGGGCTATGCTTTGTTCAGTTCGGCGAAAGCGTCGAGGAGTTACGCGCGATGTTAGCAAGCGAATACCCGGCCGCCGCGCTCCATCCCATGACTCAACCGCCCCACGCGGACTTCTCGAGGTGGATGGAGAGGCTGAACCAGCACCTCGCCGGAACCCGGCCGCAACTCGACCTGCCGCTCGACATCCAAGCTACTGCCTTCCAGATGCGCGTCTGGAACTATCTCCAAAGCATTCCCTATGGCGAGGTGCAAAGTTATGGCGAAGTGGCGGCCGCGTTGGGCAATCCGCAGGCGTCACGAGCTGTCGCGCGGGCCTGCGCCGCGAATCGCGTTGCGCTGGCGATCCCGTGCCATCGCGTGATTCGGGGAACGGGCGAGATGGGCGAATATCGTTGGGGAATGACGCGCAAAAGGACAATCCTGGACCGTGAACGCGCCACCCGCCTGCAACCTTAAACAAATATTTCTGAACACTCAAGTGGCCAGGACGGTCATACCTGATGAACGTGATGCATCCACGATGGAACTTACCAGCCACATCGCTTTACCGGAGCTGACCACCGTGCTAAACACCGTGTCCACGAACGACGCCTTCACGGAGTTGGTGGCCCGGCAGTCGCGGTTTGTGTTTCGGGTAGCCTACTCAGTGTTGCGCAATGTGCAAGATGCCGAGGATGTGGTGCAGGAGACGTTCTTCAAGTTGCATCGCTCGGGCGCGTGGGAACGGATGGACGATGAGCGGGCCTTTCTGGCGCGGACGGCTTGGCGATTGGCCGTGGACCGGCTTCCCAAGCTGCGCACCATTGCTAAGTCAACGCCAGTACCGTCGCATGAGCAAAGCGTGATCGACGGCGATCTGCAGGCCGTGGTGCATCGTCTGATCGACGCGCTACCCGAGGAGTTGCGCCAACCGCTGGCGCTATCGGCGATCGAAGAGCTCACTTCGCGGGAGATTGCCGTGCTGCTGGACATTCCCGAAGGCACCGTGCGCACGCGATTGATGCGGGCGCGCCAGATTTTGCGGGAGAAACTTGCCGTTCGTTTGGAGACTCGTCTATGACGGAACGTGAGCTTAATCGGATCATCGATGGCGGGTTGGCCAGCTATCTGGCCGATCCGGTGCCGGGGCTTGACCAGCGGGTGCAACAGGCCTGGACGGGCCAGAGGACCCGCCCCGCTGGAGTTTGGTTGGCGTTGGCGGGAATCGCGGCGGCGGCTTTACTAGCCGTGATGTGGATGCCACGGGCGGATACTCCGGCACCTGTTCTGGCACCTGTTCTGGCACCGGCCCAAATCGCCATTCATACACCAGCTGTGCCGGTTTTGCGGATGGCGCGACCGGCAGTACGGACGAAGGCTAGCTCGTCGCGGGGAATTCCGATGAGTGAGCAAGAGCGGCGTTTGCTAAGATTTGCGCAGTCGCACCCCGAACTCATGCAGCAGTTGTTCGCCGACGCGCCCCTGCAAATAGCCGAACCATTACGCATCGAACCGATTGTCATCAAGCCACTGGAAGCGATAACTTCCGTTGGTGAGTAAGTACCAAGGAGAACCACTATGAAGATCGCCCATGCCCTCATTGCTTTGTGCCTCACGGCACCAGTGCTCGCTCAAGAATTCCCTAAGTTCTATCGCCTTGATTTCGCCCTGAAGGAGTTGGACGAGAATAAAATCGTCAGCCTGAAGAACTACTCCACTTTCATGTCGACCGACGCGAAAAGCGCTTTGATCCGGGTCGGCACAAAAGTTCCCTACCCGGCGGGTAACGGAAGTTACAATTATGCGGATGTCGGCGTCAATATCGACTGCACACGGATCCAGGAAATTAACGGCCAATTACTAGTACAGGTGAATGCCGAAATCAGCAGCGTCGCGGCGGGTGGCACCACCAGCGACGCGGCGGTAACGCCGCCGGCTCTGGTCGTGCGGCAGAATCGATGGAATTCAGTGGCCATTATCCCCATTGCCAAGGCCACTACCCTATTCTCCTCCGACGACCTCAACTCAAAGCGCAAGTTGCAGCTTGAACTGACGGCCACGCCGGTGAAGTAAGTTCAGCCGTCGCCTGCTAGAACCGGTAACGGATCGCCAGTTGCATGATGCGCGGGTAACGCGCCGCAGCAATCCAACCCAAAGTTCGGACTGCCCCGGAATCACGAACACATGCGGTGCCCCGGACGGCGTTGGCCTGCGGAGAACATGGCTCGACCGTTCTGCCCCTCCCGGCCGCCCGCCTAATCCCCGAGACTCTCGGAGTTCGTCACGGGTGACCTACCCGGCGACAACGACCAAAACAATTCTGCGAATTCACATGTTATACTTGCGGCGAATGACGGGTAGGCGTGGCGCACGAATAAGTAGGGATAAGTAGGGATAAGTAGGGATAGAAATGGATAAAAGCGAAACTAACGCCGGACCGCCCTGGGCTTTCGTCGCCGCCGTCATCTTTGCTGGCGCGGCCCTGACTTACACTGCCTCTTTGTGGCCTGCCCTGATGCAGACAACGGGATTTTCCGCTCACGTTCCTTTCGCTCCCGCCGTCGGCAGTCCAGAGCAGCTTCACCCCTTCGCCGAGTTATTGAAACTAGTCGTCGCCGCGTTGTCCGGATTTGCGGTCACCGCCGTCCACCGGTATTATCATCGCGACAAACCCCTCCCTCGATCGCTGCTGCAAGCGCAGGTCTTGCTCTGTGTGGCGGGGGCCCTCGTCATGATCATCATCGGGAGTTCGGTCGCCCGGGCGTTCGGCATTGCCGGTGCCGCCGGCATCGTCCGCTTCCGCACCCCGGTGGAGGACCCCAAGGACTCCACGATTCTGTTTCTGTTAGTCGCTCTGGGCATGGCCTGCGGTGTCGGGTCACTCGAGGTGGCGGTGATGGGCACCGTTTTTCTTTGCCTCATGCTGGCAATACTCGATCACTTTGGCGAAGCCAAAGCCCACCTGATGGTACTTTCGCTGGTGGCCCAAAGCCAGAATTTTCCCACCGACCATGTCGATCGCGTCCTGCGCGCTCACGTCGACAATTTCGAGGCGCGGGAGATCGTGCAGGGCCCCGAAGCCGTCATCAAATATGTCGTTACCTTCGCCGGGCCAAACGCCCCCTTGGCGTGGCTCAGCCAGGAACTGATGGCCAATGGAACAGCGGGGCTCAAATCCGTCTCCTGGACCGATATGAAGAAGGGCTCGTGATCCGCTCATGCGTTCCTTTTTCAGGATGTAAAATGGCCCTCAATCCCCACGACTAATAAGTTAGTAACTCAGCCGCCAGATATAATGCCATGGCTCCGCCGCGCGGGTCGCGATCCCAGATAGCCGTGCGACGCAGATAGTCTTCCATTCTGGATTGCTTGCCAGTGGACTCGCACACGTCCATTAACTTACCGTCGCTGCCGGTACGTAACTTGATCGCCTCCCAAGCCCGATCCACCGCGCCCCCGTATTGACGGCCCTGGAGCCAACCTTCCCGCACCGCCTGATGAATCGCAGCGGCGATCATCGCCGTCGCCGAGAACTCTTCATACGCCGTGGCGTCGTCGATCACTTGCCGCCACATGCCGTTCTTCGTCTGATAGGGCAACAACGCATCGGCTAACCGGCGGAAATCGGCGGCCGGCTTTTCACGCTCCCCCTCCGGAAGCGCGGAAATCATAAGCGCCATGCCGAGCGCGGCAAAAGCATTGCCCCGCCCCCAGGCCGCTTCATTCAAGGGCGAGTGACGGTAGAGCCCGTCGGGCCGCAAACAGAGTTTCTGCATGAAGGCCAAGTGCTGGGTGGCGGCCTCGAAGTAACGCCGTTCGCCCGTCATTTGGCCGGCGCGGGCAAGTAAGGGGCAGCCCATAAAAACCGAGTCACTCATCTCGTTATTCATGGAGCTTTGCGCGATGGCCAGGTCGGCGGCGGCTTTAACCCGGTCCACCTGGCCGAGTTCAGCGAAAATAAGATGGCCCGAAAAATGGCTGGCCGTGGGCTTGGCCAGCGAGTCTTGTTGACCGTTCAAGTAAGGCGTCATGATCGCTTCGACGCCCGTCTTGTCTCCTAACCGAGCCCGCGCCATCAGCGCGAAAGCCGGTATATAGGCCACTTCCTTCAACTCGCGGCCATACACCTTTAACAGCTCATCGGCGAACTGCCGGGGCGTTCGCCCTAAGCGTCGAACCCGTTCCCGCGCCAACGCGGAAGGGACAATCCGGCGCGGCAACTGGGTCACCACGGGCACTCGCCCTTCGAGCGCTTTGGCGAGCGAGGGCATCGGCCCGGCGGTGAGCACGAGGTCTGGCGCGGCGCTGTGGATGGTCCGCCAAATATGGTGGGCGACGGCGTTGTCGCGATAAGCGATGCCCGCCGGAGGAAACTGGGCATTGCTCGCCGGCAAGGCGATCGCCTCATAGCGGACATCGATTGTTACGTCGCCAATCGTCACGATTCGCGGAGTGGCGGCGGGAGCGGCCCCGGGAGCAGCACCGAGAGCGCCGGCAAGAGCGACAGCCGTGAAGAACAAGAGTGAGCGCACGCTGAAACTCCTACCGTAGTAAATTGGGGTTCTAATGCTATCCATCTTACTCGCGATGGCGGTGGATCCGGGCGCAATCTTCGCGCCTTATGACCGTCCCGGTGCGTCCGGAATCAGCGTCCTCATCCGGCACAACGCCCAAACGCTTTTCCGGCACAGCTACGGGTTAGCCGATGTAGAGGCCAAGCGAGCCGCAACGGCCCAAACAAACTACCGCCTCGCCTCGATCAGCAAGCAGTTCACCGCCACCACGGTTCTGACGTTAGTTCAAGAGAAAAAGATCCAGCTGGATGGTCCCATTGCGACTTACTTACCGGGCCTACCGGCTGGGATCACCATCAAGCACTTACTCACCCATCAGTCCGGCTTAGCTGATTACGAAGACCATCTGGCCTCCGGCGAACTGGCCCCCGGCGAATTTCAAGTGAAAGACGCCGATGTCCTGGCCATCCTGCAAAGCGTGCCGAAGTTACTCGCTCCGCCCGGCACGAAGTACGCCTACAGTAACTCCGGTTACTCACTCCTCGCGCTACTGGTGGAAAAAGTTACTGGCCAGCGTTACGCTGACGCGTTGCGGGAACGAGTGTTGAAACCGGCCGGTATGCTCAGAAGCGTAGCGCATGAGGATGGCCGCGATACCGTCGCCGGGCGCGCCTATGGCTATGCCGATGGCGGCATCCGGCGCACCGATCAAAGCCGCACCAGCGCCGTCTTGGGCGATGGCGGTTTGTACTCTTCTCTCGAAGACTTAGGACACTGGCTCGATTGCCTGCGCCAACACTGTGTCCTCAACGCCGCCACGCAGGCACTGGCCTTTACGCCCGTCGCGCTCCGCGATGGGACGCCGACCGAGTATGGCTTTGGCTGGTTCATTCGCGGTCCGCTGCGCTGGCACACCGGCGAAAGCATCGGTTTCCGCCATGCGTTGGTGGCGCAAGATGGCTACGAAGTCGTCGTGCTCGCCAATCGCTCAGACGTAAAAGCGCGTGATCTCGCGATGCAAGTGTTGAAGCTCTATCTGCCAAATTGACACACTGATGCTCTGGCCTACACTAGGGAGCAGATGCCCCAGATCATGATTCCCACGGCCTTGCGCCGCTTTACCGCTGACACCGATTCCGTCGAAATCGCCGCCACCACCGTCGGCGAGGCTCTCCGGGCGTTAACCACTCAGTTTCCTGAACTCGGCCAGAACCTCTTCAACAGCGAAGGCAAGCTGCGCAGTTTCGTCAACGTCTACGTGAACGACGAGGACATCCGCTACCTGGAACGTGAGGCCACTCCGCTCGCCGCCCAGGACATCGTCTCCATTGTCCCCAGCATCGCGGGGGGCGCTCTCTCTAACGAAGAGATGCTGCGCTACAGCCGCCAATTGATCATGCCGGAGGTCGGTGTCGAAGGCCAGGAAAAGCTGAAGGCCGCGCGCGTCCTGATGATCGGTGCCGGCGGACTCGGCGCGCCGATCGGCATGTACCTGGCAGCGGCGGGTGTGGGCACCATCGGCCTGATGGACTTCGATGTGGTCGACGCCACCAACCTGCATCGCCAAGTGATTCATGGCACCGCCGACGTGGGCCGCCCGAAGCTCGATTCGGCCGCCGGCCGCATGCTCGACATCAACCCACACACCCACATCATCCGCCACGAGATGGCCATCACCAGCGAGAACGCGCTCGGCATCATGGCCGGCTACGATTTGGTGGTGGATGGCACCGACAATTTCCCCACGCGGTATCTGGTGAACGACGCGTGCATGATCACCGGCAAGCCCAACGTCTACGGCAGTATCTTCCGCTTTGAGGGCCAAGCGACCGTCTTTTGCCTGGACGATGGCCCCTGTTACCGCTGCCTTTACCCCGAACCGCCGCCGCCGGGCCTGGTGCCATCGTGCGCGGAAGGCGGCGTGCTCGGCATCCTGCCCGGCATCATTGGGCTGGTGCAAGCCACTGAGGCGGTGAAGCTGATCCTGGGCATTGGGCAATCGCTCAAGGGGCGTCTGATGCTCTACGACGCGCTCGACATGAAGTTCCGCGAGTTACGGTTGCGCCGCGATCCGTCCTGCGCCTGGCATGATCGTTCGCAGCCCAAGCAGCTGATCGATTATCAGCATTTCTGCGGTATTTCTAGAGAACTGGAGCCGCGCGAAGTAAAAGCCAAACTTGACCGGGGCGACCGCTTCATTCTCGTCGACGTCCGCGAGCCGCACGAATGGCAAATGTGCCACATCGACGCTGCCCAGCTGATCCCACTCGGTGACTTGCCCAATCGGCTGAAGGAGCTTGACCCGCGCTCCGAAATCGTCATGCACTGCAAAGCCGGCGGGCGTAGCGCCCAAGCGGTGGCCCTGTTAAAAGAGCGCGGCTTCGGGAACGTTTGGAATATGAAGGGCGGTATTCTGCTTTGGAGCGATCAGGTGGATGCGAGCGTGGTTAAATATTAGGCCTACCGCTTGACGATGATCGTGATCACGACGATAATGCGAAGTGTGGTCCCGCAAGCGTTTACTTGAGTCCGTCGCCTGGGTAAGGCTGCAACATGCGGCCGACCGGCTCATGAGCCAACTCTCGCAGTCGTTGAAGCCCTACGGCCTGTCGCCCACCCAATACAACGCCTTGCGCATCCTGCGGGGCGCGGGTCCCGATGGATTGCCGTGTGGCGAAGTGGCCGCGCGCATGATCAACCAGGACCCCGACGTTACTCGCCTATTTGACCGCATGGCAAAACCAGGCTGGATTGTGCGCGAACGAAGCCGCTCCGACCGGCGGGTGCTGCTGGCCCGCATCACCAACGAGGGGCTTCGCCTTCTAGAGTCGCTGGAGGAGGCCATCCAAAGTTATCACCGCCGCACCATGGGGCACCTAACCCAAGCCGAGTTACAGCAGCTGAACCGGCTGCTGGAACGGCTGGCTGAATCCAAATGAAGAGCAGCGCATCTATTAGTCGTGATCACGAATAACGGGATCACGAAAGAAAGGAAACTTCCATGATTGAGATTCGTCCGTCGGCCGAACGCGGCGCCTTTAAGAACGCGTGGCTGAATGCGAAATACAGCTTCAGTTTCAACAACTACCGCGATCCCCGCCACATGGGCTTCCGCGCCCTGCGGGTAATCAATGAAGACCGTTTTGGCGGCGGGCAAGGCTTCGGCATGCACGCGCACGACAATATGGAGATCCTCACCTGGGTGAATTCCGGGGCCCTCGCCCACCGCGATTCCACCGGCGGCGCGGGTCAGATTGGCCCCGGCGAACTGCAAGCCATGAGTGCCGGCAGCGGTCTGAGGCACAGCGAGTTTAACGCTTCGAAGACCGAGCCGGTGCATCTGTTCCAGGTGTGGATTCAACCGGATCGCGAGGATGTGAAGCCGGGCTATTCGCAAAAGACCTTTGACCGCGAAGCCCGCCGCAATCAGCTGCAACTGGTGGCCTCGCCGGCCGGTGAAGCCGGGGCGCTGAAGATTGAGGCCGACGCGCGAATGTACGCCCTGATTCTCGATGCGGGCCACACCGTGAAGATGCCGGTGGAAGCTGGCCGCGCGGTGTGGGTCCAAGTGGCGGAGGGGGCCTTGACCGTCAATGGCCAAGCGATGGAGACGGGCGACGGTGCCGCCATCCAGCACGAGAGCGAGCTCACCTTTACGGCGCAGGTTCATACTGAATTGATCGCGTTTGATTTGAGGTAAACATGAAAGACAACACCAATCGTCCAAACGGCTTGCAGCCCTTGATCCATAAGCGCTGGAGCCCGCGCGCTTTTTCCTCGCGCGCCCTGGAGCCGGCGGTGCTGGAACGGCTCATGGAGGCCGCCCGTTGGGCCCCCTCCTGTTACAACGAGCAGCCGTGGCGATTCGTCGTCGCCCATGCCAGCCAGGCCGAAGATTTTGCCGGCATTCTCAGCACGCTGGTGCCCTTCAACCAGAGCTGGGCAAAATCGGCTGCGGTGCTCGGGATCGCCGTGGCCCGGCTCGACTTTGCCAACAATGGTAAGCCGAATGATTGGGCGCGCTACGACACCGGCCAGGCCATGGCGCAGTTGACCATGCAGGCCGAGTTCGAAGGCTTGCACGTGCATCAGATGGGCGGCTTCGATCCGGCGGCGTGCGTTCAAGTGTTGGGGCTGCCGGAAGGCTTTGTGGCGGCGGCGGCGTTCGCTATCGGATACGCGGGCGATCCGGAGACGCTCGATCCGCAGATGCAGCCGGGCGAGCTGGCGCTGAGTGAGCGTAAACCGCTGGCGGAAATGCTCTTCCACGGCAAGTTCGGTAAGTGATTTAATAAGAGGCGCAATGCGTCTCTTATTTCTATTCTCTTTGTTGGCCGTGCCGGCTCTGGCTCAGCACGGCGATGCTGCGGGCAAGCCCCCGCAGAACCCGGCCATCGGCAATCCGGTGGCGATCGATGCGGGCAAGACGTTGTTCGCCGGCGGCTGTGGCGGCTGCCATGGTCCGGATGGCGCGGGCGGGCGCGGGCCCAGTCTGCGCGACAAAGTGATGTGGCATTCGCTCGATGATTCGGCGCTCTACGCCACCATCGAGAAAGGCATACCCGGCACCGAGATGCCCGCCTCCCAGCAACCACCCGAGAAGCTTTGGCAACTCGTTGCCTTTGTACGCAGCTTAAGCACGCCCGCCATTGAGATGAACGTGCCGGGCGATGCGAGGCTGGGTGAGGCTGTGTTTCTGGGCCAGGCCGGATGCTCGAATTGTCACGCCGTGCAAGGCCGCGGCGGGAAGCTCGGGCCTGACCTGTCGAACGCCGGCGGCACGCGGTCGCTCCCCTACTTACGTGAGTCCATTCTTGACCCTGATGCGAACGGCGCCGCCGGTTACCGCAGCATCCAAGTGAAACTTCACAATGGCCAGGAGCTTTCAGGCGTCGAGCGCAATCGCTCGAATTACTCTTTGCAGCTTCAGGATCGCACCGGAGCCCTCCACCTGATTGACATGGCGGACGTGCGTGAGATGAAAGCCTCGCGGACCTCGCCCATGCCCAAAGACTATAAGACCCGGCTCTCCAAAATCGAATTGGAGAACTTACTGGCCTATTTGGCTCAACAAAGCTTGCGTCCTTTTGTGGCGGAGAAAAAGTAAATGAAGATAGTAGCTCTCTTACTGCTGGCCGGTGCGTTAGTAGCCCAGGTGAAGCACGAAGATATTGTGCGCAGTCCGAATGCCGATTGGTTAACGGTGGCAGGAGATTTTCGTGGCCAGCGGCACAGTCCGCTGACGCAGATCACGGCGGCGAACGCCAATCAACTCGTGCCTAAGTGGGTACACCACATTGAAAAGGCGACCGGTTTGCGTACGAATCCCTTGGTGTATCAGGGCATTATGTATGTCACCTCCAACAACGAAGTGCGCGGTATCGATGCTGCCTCCGGACGTCTCATCTGGCAATGGAAGGATACGCGGGCGAAGAAAGACGGGGCCAATCGCGGGGCCGCGCTCTTGGGCGATCGAGTCTTCTTTATTACCGCCGACTGTTTCCTCACCGCGCTGGACCGGCGGACGGGCGCGGTGTTGTGGCAGAAGCAGTATGCCAACATCAACGAGGGCGTCTTCGCCACCATGGCTCCTTTAGCCGTGAAGGATCGGGTGTTAGTCGGCGTGGGTGGTGGCGATACGGGCATGCGCGGTTTCGTCGCGGCTTACTCAGCGGCGACTGGCGAAGAGCTTTGGCGTTTCTGGACGGTTCCTAAGAAAGGCGAACCCGGCGGCGACAGCTGGGGCAAGTTAGTCGAATACGGTGGCGCTGCCACTTGGCTATCCGGCACTTACGACCCCGAAAGCAACACCCTTTACTGGACCACGGGCAACCCCTGGCCGGACTTTACCGGGCAAGAGCGCTCCGGCGATAACCTATACTCTTGCTCCTTGCTCGCCATCGACCTCGAGACCGGAAAAGTGAAATGGCATTTCCAGTTCACACCGCATGATACGCACGATTGGGACGCGCAGGCTTGGCCCGTCTTAGTCGATTTGCCGTGGAAAGGCACGCCGCGTAAGCTGGTGCTGCATGCCAATCGCAATGGATTTTTTTATGTGCTTGACCGGACAACCGGCGAGTTTCTGCAGGCTACGAAGTTAGTTGATCAACTCGATTGGGCCACCGGTATCGACGCCAAGGGTCGCCCCATTGAGGTTCCGGGTAAGGCACCGGCGCCCAATGGCAATCGGGTGTGCCCCGGCGTTCGCGGCGCGACGAACTGGATGTCACCGTCGTGGAATCCCGATACCAAGTTACTTTATGTCGTCACGCTTGAACAGTGCGATCTTTTCACGAGTTCATCGCAGAAAGCGGAGCCGAACAAAGGCTTTTCCGGGGGCGGTGCGGGGCCGAAGCCGGTCGATTTAGGGCAATTTGTCTTGCGTGCTTTTGACCCGTTGACGGGCAAGAGGGTTTGGGAGTACCCCATGACGGGCCCCGGCGAAAGCTGGTCCGGCACTGTATCTACCGCCGGCGGAGTGGTCTTCTTCGGCGACGACGACGGCCACTTAGTCGGCGTCGACGCCAGGACTGGCGCGAATGTCTGGCACTTCAATGTCGGGGAAGGACTAACTGCCTCGCCAATTAGTTACGCGGTAAATGGCAAGCAACGCATCGCCATCGCGTCAGCCACGGCTATTTTCTCGTTCGGTCTATTCGAGCCGGTGAAGGCTGTACCTCTGCCGTTGAAGCGCTAATTACGCGGAGACCGCCAGATCAAAGGCGGTTTGCATTTTAATCCAAGTCTCCGTTGTGCTCCCGAAAGCCTTGGAAAGTTGAATTGCCATCTCAGGAGAGACGCCTGATTGCTCGTTAACGACCTTCGCCAGCGCGCGCCGCGTGACACCCAGAACGCGAGCGGCCTCGGTGACGCTGAGGCCCAGCGGCTCAAGACAATCCTCACGGAGGATGCGACCGGGATGGACTGGATTCTTCATGGGCATGGCATCCCCATTGTCCTACGTTCCAGAATGATAGAGTGAAAAATCGGTGAAACAAGAACCAAAGGATCGCCGGGCATTCCTCGCCCTCTCTGCGGGCTTGTTGGGCACCACCGCCTGCAAGGCTCCAAAGCCGGCTTCTGAATCCGGCGCGCACATGCGGGCCTATGGCTTACGGTCGCCTCGCGAGAAAACCGCGCGTGTCATTCGAGAGTTGACGGCGAGCCCGGGTACCGGTTCGAGCCGCACGCCGTTACAGGACCTTTGGGGCACCATTACGCCGTCCGAGTTACACTACGAGCGCCACCATGCCGGCGTGCCTGACATTGACCCCGCCGCGCATGAGTTACTCATCCACGGACTCGTAGAGCAACCGCTGACGTTAAGCATGACGGCTCTGCGCCGCTTCCCCTCTGTATCTCGCACCTGTTTCCTCGAGTGCAGTGGCAACGTTATCGGCGACTTACGCGGTAATCCGCCGGAGACCGTGCAACAAAGCCACGGCTTACTTAGTTGCACCGAATGGACCGGCGTCTCCCTCAAACTGGTGCTCGCCGAAGCGCGCTTAAAGCCGGAAGCGAAATGGCTGATCGCCGAAGGTGCCGACGCCTGCCGGATGGCCCGCAGTATTCCCATCGCCCAGGTACTCGACGAGGCGATCCTCGTCTATGGCCAAAACGGCGAGGCCTTGCGCCCGGAACAAGGCTATCCACTGCGGCTGATCCTGCCGGGCTTCGAAGGCAACATGAATGTGAAGTGGCTGCATCGTTTGATGGCGGCCAGCCAGCCCGCCATGTCGATGAAGGAGACTGCGAATTACACCGAGTTACTCCCGAACGGGAAGGCCGAGATCTTTACATTTATGATCGAAGCCCGTTCCGTAATCACCTCACCTTCCGGCGGGCAAACCATCCCCGCCGGATTTAACGAGATCACGGGTTTGGCCTGGACTGGCCTGGGCAAGATTCACCGCGTGGAAGTGTCTACTGACCGCGGCAAGACCTGGGCTGACGCCGCCTTACAAGAGCCCATCCTCGATAAGAGCGTCGTGCGCTTTCGTTTCCCCTGGCAATGGGATGGCCAGGAGACCGTAATTCAATCGCGCTGCACCGATGAGACGGGTTTCGTCCAACCAAGCCGGGACGAGTTTATTGAGGTGCGCGGCGTCAACGCAGGTTATCACTATAACGGCATCAAGTGTTGGTTAGTGAAGGTGGATGGCCATGTTGTCGCCGTTTAGCATGCTGTTAGTGGCGGTACTGGCGCAGGCGCCGCAGAAGCCATTTGGTTTCGGAAAGCCGGTCTCCGCGGAGGAGGCCCGCAAGAGTGACTCGACCATCTTCGCCGATGGCCAAGGCTTGCCCGCCGGCCGCGGTGACGCGAAAACTGGCGCGGCGATTTACGCGGCAAAATGCGCCGAGTGTCACAACGACCGTGGCGAGGGCCGTGAGAATCAGTACCCCGGCTTAGTAGGTGGCATTGGCTCGCTTGCGACCGGCAAGCCTAAGAAATCGGTGGGTAGCTATTGGCCCTACGCCACCACGCTGTGGGACCACATCAATCGCGCCATGCCTTTCGACCATCCGCGTAGCCTGAGCCCCGACGAGGTGTATGCCGTGACGGCTTTTGTTCTGCACCTGAACGGCATTGTGACGGAGACCCAGGAACTGAACGAGAAGACACTGGCGAAGGTGATGATGCCGAACCGGAACGGCTTTATTCCCGAGACTCGGCCACTGCAACGGCCACTGAAACTTCCTCCAAAACTTAAGTAAGATGAGCCATTTAGTCTATGTAAAACGCAGTTTCATCCGCCTAGTTGCTTGACACTGATGCCGAGCAGGGCGAGCGTCAAGGCGATCATCACCACGACGGCGGTCCAAGCCACGGCATTGTAGATTCTGGAGTTAGTCCATTCGCGCATCAGCCGCCGTTTGTTGACGAGTAAGATCATGAAGACGAGCACCAGGGGCAAGAGAATTCCGTTGAGTACCTGGGAGAGCAGAATCGCTTTCACCAGCGGAAACTCCGGCAGTAAGACGACCCCGCCTCCCACCACGATGAGCAGGGTGAAGAGCCAATAGAAGATGGGCGCTTCGCGGAAGCCTAAGTTCACGCCGCTTTCAAAGCCCAATCCCTCGCATACCGTATAAGCCGTAGATAGAGGCAGGATACAAGCGGCGAACAACGAGGCGTTGAACAAACCGGCTGCGAACATCAGGTAAGCATAGGTTCCAAATGGCTTCAGCGCTTCGGCTGCGTCGGCGGCATCTTTGATGTCGCGGGGTGCCACGCTGCCGATCGCGCCCGCGCAAGCCACGATAATGAAGAAGGCAATCACCGTCATGACAATACAGCCGACGATCACTTCGATGCGTGATTCGGCGTATTCCTTAGCGCCGACGCCCTTCTCGACGATCGCCGCTTGTAAGTAGAACTGCATCCACGGGGCCACCGATGTGCCCACCATGCCGATCAGCATCGTGAGGTAGCCGGCTTCGAACATGAACTCGGGCTTCACGCTATAGAGCGCCGCCTGCTTCCAATCCGGCTTCACTAGAATCCCGGCCACAATATACGAGATATACAGCACGGTGGCGAAGAGAAACACTTTCTCCACCCGTGCATAAGTACCCTTTACGACGAGTAACCAGACAATCAACGCGCCCAGAGGAACGGAGAAATAGCGGCTGACATGGAATAACTCGAGCGAGCTGGCAATGCCCGCGAAGTTCGCCATCACGTTCATCAGGTTGGCGACGACTAAGATGGCCATCATGAAGAACGTCGTGCGCAGGCCAAACTCTTCGCGGATTAAGTCGGATAGGCCTTTGCCTGTCACCGCTCCCATGCGGGAGCACATCTCTTGAGTGACAATCAGCAGCAGCGTGATCGGCAGCAGGGTCCACAGGGGGAGATAGCCGTATTTAGCGCCCGCCTGGGAATAAGTATAGATACCGCCTGCGTCGTTATCGACGACGGCGGTAATGAAGCCCGGCCCGATCACCGAGAAGAAGACCGCAATGTGATATTTCAGACGCCGGAACAAATTATTTATCCCTCAGCAGAGTAATCACGTCGTCGGCGGTGATGACACCGACCAGCCGCCCCAAATCATCCACCACGGGCAGCTCAAGTAAGTTGTACTTATCGAATAACTCGATCACCAGGCTCTGTTTCGCATTCACTTTAACCCGGGCAGAATTCTCAGCCGCCAGTTTCATCAGCGGCGTATCCCCTTGAGCGAGCAGTAACCGCGCCAACGGCACGGTCGCCGCAAGCTGCTCGCCAGTGGTGAGATAGATCGCCTGTAGAGCCTCAATACTTTCCGGATTCTCCTGCAGTAAGCGCACCGCCTCCATCACCGTCGCGACATCGGCCAAGGCGACAAACTCCGTCGACATCAGCCGGCCCGCGCTATCCTCGGCGAACTCCAGTAACTCGTGTACTTCCTCTTCCGCTTCCATCTCGTGCATGATTTCGCCGGCTCGCCCATCCTCAATCTCGGCCAGCACGTCGGCGGCTTCGCCGGGGTCCATTTCGTCCATGATGTCGGCGGCCTTCTCGGTTTCAAGGGCCTCCAGAATGCTGGCTTGCATGTCCGGGTCCACTTCGCTTAAAGCTTCGGCCGCGACCTCTTCGTCCAGCGAAGCGATGATGGCTTCGCGATCTTCGGGGCCCAGCTCTTCGACGATGTCGGCGATGTCGGCCGGGTGCATCTTTTCGAGGAAGTCATGGGTAATGTTCAAGCGCAGCCGGCGAAGCGGGTCGGGCTCAACGATGTTACAAAATTGCCAGCCGATGCTTTGGGGCGCGATGGGCTCCTGCAAGCGGCGGATCCAATGCCGGGGCAAGATCCCCTGGGCCAACCGCCGCAAGACGCTGCGCAGACCGACGTCGACCTCCAATACCTTCAGTTCGGCGTCTTCAATGTTGAAGGTGACGTCGGTAACCCGGACCACTTTTCGCCCTTGCGCGTCGATAATCTGCTGGTCGAGCAGGTCTCGCACCAGGCGGAGCATGTATTCGTCGTTGTGGAAGGGCGTGAGAATTTCGTCACGTAACTGGATGCCCCTCAAGGAGATGCGCTGCACCTGGTCATGCCGGACGGTGAGCCAGGCGTAGCCGCTGCCGCCAATCAGAAAGCGGTCCACCCGCCGCGGGTCAATCAGCGGGACGATCGCGGCGTCGCGGACCCGACCGAGTACCCGGCCCTTAAGGTCAAAGACCTTGAGCCCCAGGAGTTCGGTGAGGTAAAGAATTTCCGCCATTGGCCGCCCGCGTCCATCCCTTCCACTATCGCGAATCGGCGCGGGGCGAGGCAAGTTGAATTGCGGAAAGAGTTGACACCGGCCCGCCAGTTCACATACTGTCGGTAGCTTAATGTGGCAACAAACTTATACCCCGATTGCGGACAGCCTGATGGCTTCCGCGCTTTGCGCCTGCTTCCCCATCGCCGTGCTGCTTTACCTGCTGGGCGTCGCGCGAAAGCCGGCCTGGGTGGCGGCGTTGAGCGGCCTCGCCGCTGCCATTGCGGTGGCTCTTTTCGAGTACCAGATGCCCGTCGGACCCATGCTGGGGGCCATTACGTACGGGGCAGCTTTCGGCCTCTTTCCGATCGGTTGGATCGTGTTCTGGGCCATCATCCTCTATCGCATCACCCTTGAAACCGGCAAGTTCGAAATTCTGAAAGACTCCATCGGGTCGCTCACCGAGGACCGGCGCTTGCAAGCCCTGTTGATCGCCTTCGCTTTTGGGGCATTCATCGAAGGCGCGGCGGGCTTTGGCACACCCGTCGCCGTCGCCGCCGGCATGCTGGCGGGGCTCGGATTCTCGCCCTTCTACGCCGCCGGTATTTGTCTTTTGGCCAACACGGCACCAGTGGCTTTTGGGTCGATCGGCATACCGGTAATCACGCTAGCTGGCATCACCGGATTGCCCCTGGCCGACCTCTCCGCCTGGGTGGGCCGCATCTGCGCCCCGGTTTCGCTCTTTATCCCCGCCTATCTCATCGCGGTGATGGGAGGCTGGCGCGCGGTGAAGGGCGTCCTGCCGGCGGTGGCCGTCTGCGGCATCTCCTTTGCGGGTGTCCAGTTCTACACTTCGAACTTCCTCGGGCCGACGTTAGTCGACATCCTCAGTTCCCTCGCCGCGCTGGCGAGTCTCCTGCTACTCTTCCGCGTGTGGAAGCCCACCGACAATTTCGTCTTCGCCGAAACCACGCGCGCCAGCAGCGATGCGAAGCACCATCCGCCGGCCCAGGTTTTTCTGGCCTGGTCGCCTTACTTACTGCTCGTGGTCTTCGTCTTCCTGTGGGGCGAAGAGACGATTAAGATCGACGGCCATAGCATCAAATATTACTTGAACCAGGTTTCCATGACTTACAAATGGCCCGGCCTCCACAACCTGATTGAGCGGATGCCGCCCGTGATGGCGAAGCCGACGCCCTACGCCGCCGTGTTCAACTTTAACTGGCTTTCGGCCTCCGGCACGGCTTGTATGCTGGCCGCGTTTGGCTCAGCGTTGATCCTGCGCATTTCGCTGAAGCAGTTAGGCAATGTCTTTGCGACCACGATCAACCAACTCGCCAAGTCCATGCTTACCATTGCCAGCGTTCTGGGGCTAGCCTTCCTGATGAATTACTCGGGCGCTACCGGATCACTCGGGCTCGCCTTCGCGGCCACGGGCGTACTCTTTCCGTTCTTCTCGGCGTTACTTGGCTGGCTAGGCGTGTTTCTGACCGGCTCAGATACGTCGGCCAATGCCCTCTTCGGCAACTTACAAGTAGTGACCGCCACTAAGCTCGGTTTGGACCCGATCCTGATGGCCGCTTCTAACTCGGCCGGCGGGGTAATGGGCAAGATGATCAGCTTACAATCAATCGCCGTCGCGGCCGCCGCCACCGGGATGGCAGCTGCGGACGAAAGCCGTCTCTTCCGCTTTACCCTGCGCCACTCCATGATCCTGGCCACCGTCATCGGTTTGGTGGTGGTGATGTACAACACGTTCCGGGGTTAGAAGCGAACCTTTTCACCCGGACGCGGTAGTAGGAGGCTTGGTATGCGCCAACGTGGGCCTTGGCGAAGCTAAACAATAGTCTGCGAGCGCAAAGATCGAGTCCATCATGCCCGGGAATGCTGCGAGATGGTCATGCTCGAGAGGGGCCCTTAAAAAGCCGACAGAGGTCACGAAGGTGACCTCTGAATAAGCTGTTCTTCAATGCGCGGTTTAGATCTTTAGATCCGTGGGTTGACGTTGCAGCCCCCGGCCGTCAAGTAGGCACCGGGCGCGATGAGCTCGCCCGGGAGGGGTTCGCCCACCGTCAAGACCCCGAAAGGCGTGACATTCTTGGCTCCCAGGGCGGTGGAACTGTAGGGTGAAGATTCGCCCCACACCACGTTGAACCCTGCGATGGTGCTCTCGCCCCAAACGACGTTTTCGCCCCACACCACATTTTCGCCCCACACCACGTTGGTGCCCCACACGATGTTCGTACCCCAGACTAAGTTTTCGCCCCACACCACGTTGGTCCCGGCAACGGTGTCGAAACGGAGCGTGACGTGCCTGGTGACCGGATTGTAGACGACGTAGGGCGATAGGGCACTACGCGACGTCTTGTCGTTGTTGGTCATCGCGGCGGCGACATCCAGATAACCGGCACCGATCGTGAAGATGTCATTCTGGGGGCTGACGGTTAGGCAGGTCGCGGGATCCGTCCAGGAGGAGGGTACTTTGAAGGACTTGGAAGCCGTCTTCATCAGCCGGCTCTTTACTTGATCGGGCGTCATGGTGATATCCCGCTGAATCATAATGGCTGCGGTGGCTGTCACCATGGGCGTCGCCATGCTGGTGCCGCTGAGTAACAGGTAGTCGTTCGAGGGCGTCGTGGGGCTGGCGAGATTTGTCTGATAAGCGGAAGTCATCACGCGCGTAGTGGGATAGGTATTCGCCAAGTAGTTATCGGTGGCCATCACTGAGACAATCAAGTTACCCGGCGCGACCAAGTCCGGTTTTACGATGCGGTCGATCATGGTGGGGCCTTTGGAACTGTAAGTGGCAATTTCGTCATCGGTGCGCGACGGCGTATCTTGAGTCTTCATCGCCCCGACCGTAATGACATACGGGCTGTTACCGGGGGAACCGATGGTGCCATAGCCATTGGTGCCAAAGACGTTGTTCCGCCCGTTGTTACCGGCGGCCACCACCACCACGATGCCGGCTCTCCATGCCGCAGCGACGGCGAGACAGAGTGGATCCTTCGTGTAGGTTTCGAAAATCTGGCGACCCAGTGAAAGATTGATGACGCGTATGTTGTATTTACCCTTTAACTGAATGGCGCGGTTGATGCCGGCGATGACACTGGTGTCGGAGCCGACGCCGGTATTATCAAGCACTTTGAGGTTGATGATATTCACGCGCGGGGCGATGCCGGCGATCGTGTTCGAGTAAGCGGTACCCGTGGAGCGCGCTCCACTGCCCGCAATGATCCCCGCCACGTGCGTGCCGTGGCCGAAACCATCGGTCGGGGTGCCGCCGACAAAGGTTTCTGAATAGACCACCCGCGTGCCGCCGTCGCGCAGATCGGCTTGATCATTCACGCCGCTATCGATGATCGCGACGCCCACGCCGTTGCCCGAGTAACCGCTGGTGAGTAACTGTTGAGTGCTGGCCGCTTTGCGGGCATATTCAATGCTGCCCTGCACAGGACGGTCTGGCGTGATGTATTCGACGTTGGGGTCAGCAGCGAGCTCTTCAAGATTTTCCGCCGTGGCCGCTACGCTGAGCATGCCCAATTCGCTGTGCGCCTGCTTGACGGCCCTCCCCAGCGCACGGACTTTTGTGTTGAAGGCCTCACTTTCTGACTCGCGGTATTGGACGATGACGTCGGCGGTTTTCCCGGTCCGGGGCATCGCGATCTGGAGGGAGAGCTTTTGCGCGGCGGCGAAACTCACGCACAGGAACGGCAGAATCAATATGGCCTTCATGCCGTCAATGAAGGCACGCCGGGTTCCAAACGACGAAGTCATATTAATCAACCAGTTAGCCCTTTCAATGGTGGACAATGTGTCTTGTTGAGCCAAATGTTTGAGGACAACTTGTCAATTTGTACTGGCGTTCTTTTCTTCGTGTTTCGCGTGGGCATCCTTTTGAGAGGTGGATTGCGGAACGGAGCCAATTGTGGGGTTTTCGTTTTGGATTGTTGGGGTTGCGGGTGGATACCAGGTGGTTGTCGTAGTTGGGGGCTTACGGTCGTGGGTGGTTTTTTAGTAGATTTTGGAGGAATGACCCGGTAACTGCCTGGGTTGAGGAAGCGGGATGCTTGGCGGCGGTCGGCTGCTCGTTGTTCGAAGGTTGACATTTTAGTTTGGACCTCTCATCAATAAGAATGGCCTACCGGATCAAGGATTTTGACTATTTTTTGGTGGTTTGTGAATGGAAGTTATTGAGGGATATGGGGTTAGATATATTTTCGGTTGGTGTGATTGGGTTTTGTGCTGAAGCGTATTGTGCCCCCTCGCCAAACGCTAAAAGAGTCGCCCATCACTGCTACCAGGGCCGATGGAAATCTAGTGCCATGACAATTTAGTTCGCATCATTTCTAGCCGCGCTAAGGATCCAGCGCCGCGTGGCGGAACCGAGCAGGACGGCACCGGCGTAGGAGATGTGATTGGCAGTAATGAGGGCACCGGTGGTTTTGGGCAGGCGGTCCGCGCCAATGACACGTACCCGCAAGAGCGCAGGCAGGAGGCTCCACATAGTGAAATCATGAGCGAGGGAAAGGGGGCGTCACTTACTGGGTGGCCTTAGCTTCAGTAACGGCTTGTTCCATCTCCTGGCGATAGGCGTTGAGGGCCGTGTTGTCGGTGGCTTCGAAGCGCATGACGAGAACGGGCTGGGTGTTTGAGGCGCGGACCAGGCCCCAGCCTTTTTCAAAAAGGACCCTCACTCCGTCGACGTCGACGACCTTGTGGGTGGCCTTGTAACGGGTGGCCAGCCGCGCCACGACATCGAATTTCTCTTCGTCGGGGCAGTCGACGCGGAGCTCGGGGGTGCTGACGGTGTGGGGTAGGCCGGCGACCTGGGCGGAGAGCGGCTGGCCGGAGTCGGCCACAATTTCGAGCAGGCGGCAGGCGGCGTACATGGCGTCGTCGAAGCCATAATAACGGTCGGCGAAGAACATGTGGCCTGACATCTCGCCGGCCAGTTCAGCGTGCTCTTCCTTCATTTTGGTTTTGATGAGCGAGTGGCCGGTCTTGTACATGATGGGGCGGCCGCCGAGCTTTTCGAGTTCGTCGTACATTACTTGCGAACATTTCACTTCGCCGATGAACGTGGAGCCGGGCTTACGGGTGAGGATTTCGCGGGCGTAGATGAGTAACAGGAAATCGCCGTAGACCACATGGCCGTGTTCGTCGACGGCACCGATGCGGTCAGTGTCGCCATCGAAGGCGATGCCGAGTTCGGCTTTGGTTTCACGCACGGCGTGGGCCAAATGCTCAAGATTTTCGAGTACAGTGGGGTCGGGGTGATGGTTGGGGAAGCGGCCATCGGGTTCGAAGAAGAGCGGCGTGGAATCGACGTTGATCTGGTCGAGAATGCGTTGCATGACGGGTCCGCCGGTGCCGTTGCCGGCATCGATGACGACTTTCACTTTGCGGGAGAGTTTGGCGAACTGGGCGGCGACTTCGTCGACGTAGGGAGTGACGGCGTCGGCGTTTTTGACGGTGCCATCGCCCGTGGTGAAGTCGTTATTGAGGAGGATTTGGTGAATTTCCTGAATGGCGGCACCGAAAACGGACTTGGTGGCCGTCATCATCTTGAAGCCGTTGTACTCGGACGGATTGTGGCTACCGGTGATCATGACGCCCGCGTCGGCGTGGAGGTGATGCACGGAATAATAAAGGACCGGTGTCGGCACGATGCCGATGTCGGTGATCCGGCAGCCGCTGGCGATGAGGCCTTGGAGGAGGGCGGCGTGGAGGCGGGTGCCGCTGAGGCGGACGTCGCGGCCGAGGTTGACTTGGGGCCCGGAATGGCGGCGCATGTACGTGCCGATGGCGCGGCCGAGGTTGACAACGCCGGACGACAGCATTTCGAGGTCAGCGATTCCACGAATGTCGTACTCGCGGAAAATCGTGGGTTTTAGCATTCGTCCTCCATGATAATAGGTTAGTGACGTACACCGAGCAATACAAACAAGACCTGATCAAGACGATGGATTTAGTTGACCTGGCCAAGGTAGATCAGGCGATCAAAATGTTCGCCGAAGCGCGCGACGCGGGGCGGATGATCTACGTCTGCGGCAATGGCGGCAGTGCGGCGTCGGTATCGCATTTCACCTGCGATATGGTGAAGGGCGGCAGCTTTCAATTGCCCCCGGAGAAGCGTTTCAAGATTCTGGCGTTGACGGACATGATGCCGACGATGACCGCTTATGGCAACGACGTGGGTTACGACGCGGTGTTTGTGGAGCCCTTGAAGAACTTCGCGCGCGCGGGTGATTTGTTTATGACGGTGAGCTGTTCCGGCAATTCTCCCAATGTGGTGGCGGCGCTCGAATACGCCCGTTCGATTGGCTGCAAGACGATCGCGCTGAGCGGCAAGGATGGGGGCAAGATTGGCCCCATGGCGGACTTGAATATTCAGGTATCGGCGGCGCATTTTGGGCAGATCGAGGATGCGCACATGATCGTGTGCCACATGATTTGCTACTACTTTATGGATGTGGAGATGAAGGCTTAACTGCCGCGGGCGGTGGCGTAGCGAAGCTGGGTTGCTTGTTGGGGGGAGAGGGCGCGGGCTTCGGCGGGAGGAAGGGGACGGGGCTTGAAGGGCGGGTGGAGGGGTTTGCCTTCGATGTCTTGGATGGGTTGGCCGGTGAAGTCGGCGAGGTCTTGGTTGTGGGTGGCATCGCGGGGGCTGCGGAGCCAAGTGGGCCAGTCAGTGGGGCCTTCTTGGGGGAGGGAGAATTCTTGGTGCCAACGGGGGAGGTAGAGCTTCACTTGCGCTTGATGTTCGTGGCGGGCGAGGGTGTAAATGGGCTGGTTGGCGGTATGGGCGATGGCGCTGGAGAAGGCATAAAGATGGGCTTTTTTGCAGATACGGGCTTCGACGGGATTGTTTTCGATGTAGAGCAGGGTGGCCTGATATTGGGCGGATGAGGCGATGAGTTTGGCATGGAAGTGATTCCGCCAAAGGTGGCCGTCGGTGTGGCGGAGGCCGTTGATGAAGCGGGCGTGGTAGCTCTGGAGGTGCTGCATGAGGCGGGAGATGGCACCTTTGCGTTGGGGTTCGAACATGAAGTGGACGTGGGTGTCCATGAGGCAAAAGGAGTGGATGCGGACTTTGTAGCGGCGGGCGAGGGTATCGAGGCGGTCCAGGTAGAGGATGAGGTGGGCTTTGGTGCTGAAGACGCGTTGGCGTTGGGAGCCGCGTTGATAGACGTGGTAGACCTGTCGGCATTTGAAGTTACGGATGCGGGGCGGAAGTTGGGGTCGGCGTTTAGGGGCCATCTGCTAATAAGTGGGAATCCGGAGGGAAAATTCTCATTTATTTTTTGTTTTTTTTTGGCGGCAATATGTGCAAGAAACGTAACATGGCCGTAAGTACAAGATAGTAATAGCTTTATCATCTAGTCCGACTAGGGGTTAAGAGGTTGTGGAATGTGTGGGTTGCGGGGGGGGTGAGTTTGGGGATGATTTAGGGATTCTGGGGGGGTGTTTTGGGGGTGAACGATTGGTAAAGGACGGGGAGCAGGAAAAGGGTGAGGATGGTGGCACTCAGTAAGCCACCGACCACTACCGTGGCCAGCGGACGCTGGATTTCGGAGCCGGGTGCAGACGAGAGCGTCATCGGGAGAAAACCCACTACGGCCACGAGCGCGGTGATCAGGACGGGGCGCAAGCGCTCCACCGCACCCTCGATCACCGCCTCGCGCAGCGTATGGCCCATTTGCCGCAGATGGTTCATCGTCGAAACCATCACCACGCCGTTTAGCACCGCGACGCCGAATAGCGCGATGAAGCCGACCGACGCCGATAGGTTCAGATTCATCCCGCGGATCCAGAGCATCGCGATGCCGCCGATCAAGGCGAACGGCACCGCGCAGAGGATCAGCAGGGCTTGACGCAGAGAGTGGAAAGTGGCGTAGAGCAGGCCGAGGATCATGGCGATCGACAGCGGCAGGACAATGCTTAAGCGCCGGGTCGCGCGGACTTGGTTTTCGAATTGGCCGCCGTAGTCGAGCGAGTAGCCCGTCGGCAGCGTGATCGCCTGATTGATGCGAGCCTGGGCATCGGCCACCACGCTGCCCAGATCCCGGCCGCGCACATTGAACTGCACGACGAGACGCTTTTGGCCGTTTTCGCGTTGGATGATTTCAGGGCCTTGCTGACGTTCGATGTTCGCGACTTGGCCCAGGCGCACCTGCTCGCCGGCCGGGGCGCGCAGCACCAGGTTGCGCATGCGTTCGGCATCGGCGCGATAACCGGGCGGGAAGCGCAGCATGAGCGGGTAGCGGCGTTGCCCTTCGACGAATTCGGAGACGCTTAAGCCGCCCGTGGTCGCGTCCACCGCGTCGCGGAGGTTGGCGATGGTGAGGCCGAAGCGGGCGAGCTGGTCGCGGCGTGGTTCGATGCGGAGCTCGCTGACGCCTTCAGAAAGTTCCATCTGCAAGTCGGAGATACCCGCTACCGGGCCAATCACGGTCTTGATCCGCTCGGCAATCTCCGTCAGCTTGGCCGAGTCGTCGCCAAATATCTTGATCGCCACGTCGGCCTTGACCCCCGAAACCGTCTCATCCATGCGCATCGCCATCGGCATCGTGAAGTTGAATTCCATACCGGGCATGGCTTTGAGGGCACTATCCAGTCGCGCAATCAGGTTCTCCTTTTGCGCCACGCTCATCCAGCGCGTGGCGGTTTTGAGGACGACATAAGTGTCGGCCTCAAAGACCCCCATCGCTTCGGTGGCCACGTCGGGCCGCCCTAATTTAGTCACCACGTGATCTACTTCCGGAAAGGCCAGGACGATCCGTTGGACGCGGTTGCTGGCCTCAACGCTGGAAGGCAAGTTAATGCCGGGCAGCGCTTTGGTTTGAATCAGGATGGCACCTTCGTCAAGCCGGGGCATGAATTCGGTGCCCAGAAAAGGGACGCTGCCCAGGGCCGCCACGAGTAAGCTGAGCGCCACCGCGACGGGCCAGAAGGGGCGATCGAGAACATGATTCATTGCGCCGCGATAGCGCTTGGCCAGCCACTCATACCAACGATAGTTTTTCCCGGTCACGTTACCCTTGAATAAGTAACTGGCCGCCACGGGCACAGCGGTGAGCGCCAAGATTAATGAGCCCAGCAGCGACGCGCAAACCGTGATCGCCATTGGGCGGAACATGCGGCCTTCGAGGTCCTCGAGAAAAAAGACCGGTAAGTAGACGGCGATAATGATCAGTACGCCAAACAGGATCGGCCGGGCCATTTCGCGCGCCGAAGTGCGAATCACATCGGGGTCGCCGGGACGCCCATGCAAGCGGCGCAGCGAATTCTCCATCATCACCACCGCCCCGTCGGCCATCATCCCAAAATCGATCGCGCCCAGACTCATTAAATTGGCACTTACCCCGAACAAGGCCATACCCATGAAGCCAAAGAGCATCGAAAATGGAATTACGGCGGCGACAATCAGCGCGGCGCGGACGTTGCCAAGAAACAGCATCAGAACCGTGACAACTAATAGCCCGGCTTCGAGTAAGTTACGGCGCACGGTAGCGATGGTCATGTCAATTACTTCGCTTTGATCGTAGAAGGAAGTGATGCTGGTGCCAGCCGGGAGACGCAGGGCGGCGAGGCGAGCTTTCACACGGTCAATGACGTCGCGCGAGTTGCCTCCCTTCAACATGATCGCGGTGGCACTCACCGTTTCCCCTTGGCCATCGCGCAGGGCTGCGCCTTGGCGCATGGCGCCTTCGATGCGTACTTGAGCGACATCCCGGACGAGCACCGGCACGCCGGCGCGCTCACTGAGTACCACTTGTCCGATATCTTCCGCGCGGCGGAAGCGGCCCATGCCCAATATCGTAAATTGCTCGGCGTTCTGGTTCACGAAGCCGCCGCCAAAATTTTGGTTACTCGCTTGTAAACGATCCACCACGTCGCGCGCGGTGAGGCCATAGCGGATCAGCGCGGCCGGATCCACCTCCACCGTAACTTGACGCGTTTCGCCGCCCCAGGCATTTACTTCGCTGATGCCCGGCAGGGTGCGAAGTTGGGGCCGCACCACCCAATCCTGCAGCGTCTTGCGGTCGAGTAACGTGGCGTGGGGATTGTCGATGGTGTATTGATACAGCTCACCAAAGGCCGTGGCGACCGGCCCGAGCGTTGGCTCAAGGCCTTGCGGTAAGCGGCTGCGAACTTCGCGTAGACGCTCGTTGACTAACTGGCGGCCGAAATAGAGGTTCACTGAATCGTCGAGCACGACGGTGACGATCGATAGGCCCAACTTAGAGATGGAACGTAACTCCAAGGTACGGGGAATGCCCATTAGCGCCGTTTCAATCGGGTAAGTTACTTGGCTTTCCACTTCGGTGGGGGACATCGGCCCGGCTTCGGTAATCACGGAAATCTGATTATTCGTTAGATCGGGGAAAGCGTCGACGGGAAGAGTGAACGCCACGTAAATGCCTAACACGGTGACGGCCACCAGCGCCGCCATCACTAGCCACCGTTGCCGGAAGCAAGCATCGATTAAGCCGTTGAGCACTTACTCACCAGCCTTTTGCGCGGCGTATCCCTTGATCATGTAACTACCCTGCGCGGCCACGCGCTCACCGGCTTTCAAGCCCGAGTGAATGGTGGCGATACCATCGCCTATGGTGGCTCGCACTGGCCGCGCCACAAAACGCTTCTGCGCATCTTCGACGAAGACCAGCTGGTGGCCATCCACTTCCTGAACGGCGGACGCCGGAATGGCGATCGCGCTTACGCCGCGCGCGGCCAGCTTGACGGTGGCAAACATCTCTGGCTTCAGCGCCTGCTGGGAAGGGAGATCGACCACCACTTTTAAGGTGCGCGTCGCCGCATCCATAGTGTCACCGAGCCGGCGAATGCGGCCCGGAAACAGACGCCCGGGGTAGGCTCTCACTTCCACGGTGACGGGCAGGCCCACGCGCAACAGGGGTAACGCCGATTCGGGGAAGCTGGCGATCAACCACAGAGTTTCAGGATCCGCGATGACGTATGCGGGTTGGCCGGCGGTGACCACCGTGCCCAACGATATTCTGCGGTCCACCACCAGCCCATCGTGCGGCGCTTTCACCGGTACCAGTTCCGCGTCGCCGCCTTCGCCCTGATGCGGACCGGCGTGGGCGTGGCTCGAGTCGACGGGAATCTCCAGCACCTCGGTGAGGTGTTGCGTCTCGCGCTCAATATTGGCTTGCGCTTTTTCCACGTCCTCTTGGGCCATCTTCACTTCGCTCTCGGACTGTTCTACTTGCATCAGCGGCGCGGCTTTGGCGTCGTAAAGGCGCTTGAGACGGTCGCGGTTGCGCTTCATCTGTTCCAGATTGGCGGCCGAACGGCGGCGTTCGGCGAGCGCTTGGGCGAGGTTCGCTTGAGTGTCGTGGATGTCGTGCGTGTGATAACGGGCCAGCACTTGGCCCGTCTTGACGCGGTCGCCGACTTGCGCAAAAACGGAGCGGACCATGCCCGAGGCGACGACGCCGACGGTCCAGGTACGGTCTTCATTCCAGGTGAGCTGGCCGGGGGCCTCGAGCGGCGTGTCGCGAATTTCCTGGCGCGCCGTCACTACTTCGATGCCGGCGTTGCGGCGGGCTTCGGCGGAGAGCTCGATTCCCGCCGTGCCTGGTTGAGGGGCGGCGACGACGGGGCCGGCGGCCGGTTTGGGCGTGCAGGACGCGAGCAGCAGCAGAATCAATAGGAATAGGACGGGCATTTTAAGGCATCACTCCCAAAACCGAATCGAGGTGGGCGCGGGCTTGGCGCAAGCCGGCGGCGGCATCGATAAAAAGGCGCTCCGCATCGAGCTGTTGCCGCTGAGCGTCCAGCAGGCGCAGGATGTCCGTACCGCCCAGGCGATAGGCGGCTTCGGCGACCCGGGCGTTTTCCCGGGCCCGGTTGAGCAAGGGCGTCGCCGCTTGTTGCAGTTGGCTTTCGCGCAACGTCAACTCGCGGCGAACGGCTTCGTACTCGGCGGCGATCAGCGCTTCAGTGGACCGGATAGCGCTGGCGGCGGCCCGTTGCTCAGCCACGGCGCTTTCGATATTGCCCGCATTGCGATTGAATACCGGCAGCGGCACTTGCACGCCCCACAGCAGAGTATCGAAGCCGTTCGAGCGCTTGTAACCGAAGACGCCATCGACGTTGGGCGTCGCCAGAGCTTGTTGCAGTTGGATCCGGACGCCGGCCAATTCGCCAATTTTGAGCGCCAGTTTCATTTCCGGGCGTTGCCGGAAGGCCGCTTCAAGGCTCGCGGGCGGGGTGGCTGGGGGGCCTTCCAGAGCATCGCTCAACTCGAGCTCAACAAACTCGCGGCGGCCCATCTCGCGCTGAAGCCGGATGCGGGCTTGTTCCGCGTCGAGGACGGCGGAGTTGGCGGAAAGCGCCAGCCGCGAAGCCTCGAGTTGGACGCGGATGAGGTCGCTTTCGGCGATGGCACCTTCGCGGAAGCGCGTCTCGTGATAGGCCACCGTCTCGCGATAATTCTCGCCGACCTGGCGATAGAGCGCAGCCACGCGGGCGGTGGCGGCGGCGTCCCAATAGGCGGCGCGAACGCGGGCGGCGATTTGCCAGGCGGTCATTTCGCGTTCGAGCTGAATACGGTCACGGACAGTCCGGGTGACGTCTTGCCGGCGGGCGCGTTTGGAGGCGGTTTCGAAAGTCTGTTGGAGGTAGAAAAAATGGTCAGAGTCCTGCCAGTAGCGATAGGCGGGCGATTGCCAGGCCCGCAGGTTTTCACTCTGATAAATGAACAGCGGATTGGGTCGCGTAGCACTTTGACGAATTTGGCCCTCAGCCGCATCGATTCCGGCGCTGACGACATCTAAAAGGGGGTGGGTGGCGAGCGCTTCCCGCAAAGCGGCGGCGAGCGAAAGAGATTCAGCTTGGGCACCGGCCGCCAGGCTCAACAGCACCGGGACGATAGCAAAGTTCACTTCTCTGAGGCTATCAGACACCGGTGCGAAAGTAACTTTAGATACTGAGAAAGCGCTATTCATTGTATGGGTCTTCTTGCCGTAAATTTCCGACTCGTGGTTAGTGCGATGCTGTGCTGCCTGGCCGCCTTCGCTCAGGCTCCTGCTGACGAGGCCGCGCCCGTCGCGCTAAACTCAGCGCCCACCAGCACTTCCGGTGTTCCGGACCCTTCCTGGACAGTCCGCCGGAGCGTGTTTTTGAAGCGTCTGGTTTCCAGTCAAGCACTTTTTGAGACGTTCCCCGGCGCTGCGTTCGACGAAGCCCGCAACTTCCCCAAGCAGTGGGGACGCGGCATTAATGGCTTTGGCAAGCGGGTGGGCTCGCAATATGGCCAGTTCGCGCTGGGCGAAGCGATTGAATTTGGCATTTCGGCGTTTCACCGCGAGGATCCACGCTACTTCCGCATGCCTGAGGCCACGATTGGCAAGCGCATTCGTCATTCGCTAATTAGTGGCGTCTGGGTGAGGTCAGCCGATGGCACGCACAACACTTTAGCGGTGGCACGCTTGGCTAATGTTTACGGTTCGTGGGCGATCGCCACATCCTGGAATCCGCCCGAGCAGCGCAGCTTTACAAAAATTATGACTTACGGCTCGTTGGGCCTGGGGATTAAGACTTCGACGAATCTCTTTCGGGAATTCTGGCCGGACATCAAGACGCGCGTATTTCACCGGTAGGGCGTTCGTGGCCGGAGGCCTTTCATAAGCGCTAACTTAAGACGATCAGGGATCCTGCGACAAGCCGCAAAATACCGTGACCGGATGATTCTTGATTTTTCTTCTGGCCCGGCACTGATGTGTCCACGTTGGTGAAATGTTTAGTCTAGCAAACGGGCTCCGGTGCCGTTGATCTGGAAAATGGTGATGCCGCTGGTGACTTTGGCGGGGTCGAATTTGCGGCCCATTTCGGCGGCTTCGTGCTTCATCCGGGCCATCGTCTGTTCCTTCGTCAGGACCTGCTTCGTCAATTTGCCTTCCGCAATTGCCAGCTTGCCGATGGCTTCCTTGGGGAAAACAATATCGCCGTCGTTTACCTTCACGCGGATCGTCTGGTTGGTTTCAGGGTCGACGAGAGCCATCCAGCAACCGGCCATTTCGCAGACTTCGGTCACTTTGCCTTTTACCTGGACGGTCTTGCCAACGAGTGGCTCGGGCGTCGAGACCACGGTACCGACGTTCATGGCCTGCTTCAGGGTGAGGGGCTTGCCGAGGTCCTGAGTTTTCGCGGAAAGCGCCAGGGCCAACGCCGTCAGCAGGGTGATGTATCGCATGCCCTTATTCTACGGCAACGGTGGGAGGCAGCGGACCGGCGACCGGCGAACTGATGCCACCGATCTTAATCGTCACCGGCAGCGCCGGTCCCCGTAGCCGGTCACCCGGAACGTAAATTTTGATTTCGTAGATGCCGATCGCGCCCGGCAGCAAGCGGCTACTCTCCACCACCATATCCGCCTGTGAAACGCGCGGATCGCCGAAGAAAACTTCTACTTTATCGGTCGTGGTGCCCTCCGGCGAAGGGCTGCCACCGGTGACGCGGGTGCCCTTGGTGACGCCCAACCCCACCGCGTAAATAGTCAGACGGCGGTCACGCGTGGTGGGGTTAGCCGCCGTGACGGGCGTGCCATCGGCATGATAGATGGCGGCTTGTTTATTGTCGGCTTGCACCAGAACGGCCGGGGCGTATTTGGCCACGGTTAATTGGGTGGCGAGCAGCGCGGCCGCTTTCTTGTTCAAATTACGTACGAGTAACGGGTAACGGCCGGCGGCAACTTCGGGGCGTACCAGGGCGTTGATCTGGTTGGCGGAGGTCATGATCAAGGGGATGGGCGTGTTGTTCAGCGTGACGCAAATGCCGCCGAGCGTGGTGGGCAACGCGGCGGAGGTACGGGCGAGGGCGTTGTCGGCCATGTTGCGGCCGAAGATGGCGATGAGTCCGCCTTGGGCGACGGGTGGCAGATAGCTGGCCAGCGAGACGGTGCCGTTTTGGTTGGGCGCGGGGCGATCGGCGGCGGGCACGGTCTGGTCGAGCGGGACGATGCTGAGTCCGCTGGCAGTGATGACGTAGGCGTTCGTGCCGGCAGAATCCACCACCATCGTGCGGCCGACAACGTTCTGGCGATTGTTGGTGACCGTGGCGGCCGGGCCCTCCAGCATTTCCAGCCGCCGCGTGATATTGCCGGTGTTCGTGTCCACCATCTCGAGCCCTGCGGTGCCCGCACTCGTGGTGGATGCCGCCGCCAGAGTAACGCGCAGAAAGCTAGTAGCGCCAACCGGGGTCACCGACGGGATCGGCGTATTGGAGAACGTGACCGCTTGTCCCGGACGCCCGCCGGGGGCGGCGGTGGTGGATTGGGCGCTGAACACCGGCGTCAGGCTTTGGTTCAAAACCGTGTTATTCACCAGGAAATACTGGCCTCGCGGACCCGCCGCCACCGGCCCATAGAAGCCCGAGTTTAAGGACGTGCCGGCGAAGATCGTGCGCGACTGCACGAACTCATCGGCCACCGCATCGTAAAGATAAACGTTGCCGTTGCCCGCCAGCAATATGGCGTATTCGCCGTTGGGCGTCGCGGCCATCGTCCGCGGGGCGGGGATGGTGGTGGTGCCGACAATGGCGCTGAGTGAGCGCGGCACGAGTTCGTCACCCACCACGCGCCAAATGGTGCCGTTGTTCATGATCACCATCAGCCCGCGTTGCGTCATCACCAACGCGGAGGGCGTAATCAGCACGGCGTTTGAGTTAAAAGGTATGGGCGGAAACTTGATCCGGCTCGTGGTGCGCCGGTCGAGATCGATGACGGTAATGCTTTCGCCACCCGAGTTCGCCACATACAGCAGCGAGTTGTCGAGAGACAGTGCCAGGGCTCGCGGCAGTTGCCCCACCTTGATCGAGGCCATCATCGTGCGCGTGCGGATATCGAAGACTTCGACACGGTTTAAGCCGGAATTGGCAATGTAGATCCGTTGGCGTTGCGTGTCCATCACCAGGTCCACCAGACCTTCGGCGGAAGAGATACCGGTTTCAATCACCATCACATCGCCCCGGGCCTCGGAGTTGCGATTGTTCTGATAGACATTGACGCGCGACGGCAGGTTCACTGCTCCGGGCGCTTGCAACAGAAAGCTATGCGAAGGGGTGACCGTGCCGAGATTGCGGTTGGCCGTCGTGATGGAAAACTCGAGGTTCGGATCGCTGCCGGGAACGTTCAGCGGCCGAATCGCCGGAGCCGTGTTGGCCAAGGCGTTGGCCGCATTGTTAGCGAACCCAGCGCCAGGCAGACCGGGAAAGCCCGGAATCGCAATCACGCCGCCGCCGGGAATCTGAATCACGCCACCGCCAGGAAACTGGATGGCCCCGCCGCCACCGCCGCCGCCGCCGACTACGCCGCCACCCACTCCGCCTACGCCACCCAAGCCAGCCGGATTGTTGGTGGCATCCACTAATTGCGTGGTGACCGGGCCCAAATTGCCGCGACCGTCGTTGCGCAGGGTGATGCGCGCCGTGCGTTGATTGGCCACCACGCCACACTGATCATTGGCCAGCAGAATAGCCGTCTTGTCCGGCGTGAGGACGACGCTTTGCGAAAGTGCCGCGAGCGGGAAAATGACGAAGCCGCTTTCAGACAGCGCAAACAGGTTCGCGCCATCGGGCGAGATCACCATCTTGCCTGACAAGTTCTCCGGCGTCTGCAGCGCGCCGCGAATCAGCAAATTGTCGGGGTCGGAATACATCAGTTGGGCGATGTTGGCGCGGGCCGGCGGATTCTGCACCGGGGCCACATTAAAGGCCGAATAGATGGTCTTGCTATCGGCCGTAAAGACGCTGCCGCCTTGATTGGCTTGGGTATTGAAATTCGTATTCGAGGGGATCGGATAAGGGGCATTCGCCAGATTCTGTTGGGCTAACACTTCCAAGGTTTGCAGGTCAAACAAGCTCAAGCCGGCCATGAAGCGGCTGTTATCCGGGGCGATCGCCAGCACGCTGGACGCGCCGGTCAGCGTGCGGCTGCGCAAGATGGTGCTGGAGGCTACCTCATACACAAAGACCGAGCGCGAAGCGGCATTTGGCAGATTCACGCCCACGATGAAGCGGCCATCCACCGACGCCAACAGTTGGCTGCGATTGGCCTGAAAGATGCGGCCGGAGGGCGCGGGAAGCACCGGCGGGGTTGGCGGAGGGGGCGCGACCGGGATCGCCGAAATCGCCAGACCCGAGGCTTCTGCCGCCGGATCGTAAAGCAGTAAGACGTTTTGCAAATTGCCGGCACCCGTGCCGATGGTGGAAATCAGCACGCGGTCGTCGTTGCCAATCGCCAAGCCTTCCGGCCGGGCGGGCAAGCTGATTCTTTTCACGATCTGCAACGTATTCAGGTCCACGACATTGAGCGACGAGGAGTTGTGGCAAGCGATGTAGAGGAATTTGCCGTCGCGCGTCATGGCGAGCGAGAGGGCGAGAGCATCGGTGCGGAGAGAAGGAAGAAAACGCCGTTCCGGGATGGAATAGATTTGCAGCGTGTCGGGCACGCCGACCAGATAGAGCCGGTTGCGCGCGGTATCGAGGACGACATCGGTCGCGCCCCCCACCAGCGGCACGGTGGTGCCAAACGTGGCGGCAAAAGCGGCATTGGCGAGTAAGATCGCCGTCAGGACAGAATTCGAGCGTAAGCGCGCCATGAGCTTCTCATTGTAACCCTAGGCTTCGAGCGAAAGTTGCGTGACGATTTGTAAACGCGGCAAGTGATATTAGAGTAACCGCATGGGGAAAATCAGCATCAAATCGGTAGTGATGAAAACGTTTTGTTTGCTAACCCTCGCTCTGACAAGCGCTTACGCTCAAGTGACCATCAGCGGGCCGGAGTACAGGCTGGAGAAAGTAGGGGCCGCGCCGGCGGAATTGGGCTCCTCAGTTCATGGGCTGTTGGCCAAAGAAGGCCATCGGGTGCTGACGGCAGCGGGCAAACCGGCTTTCGAAATCTGGTTGCGGGCGGAGGCACCTAAGGGTCCGCCTTCGGGTGAAGAAGCCGTTTCGATCAACACCGTGCCCCAGGGTGCGCTGATGGCGGTGATCAGTTTCCCGGGTAAATGGGCCGACCGCCGGGGGCAATCCGTCAAGCCCGGGCTCTACACCATGCGCTACAGCCTCTTCCCCGTCACCGGAGACCATCAAGGCGTTGCCCCCCAGCGCGACTTCTTCCTGCTGAGCCCCGCGAACATCGACACCGACGGGAAGGCCTTGCCCAATTTCGCCGACCTGGTCGCGATGAGCCTAAAGGCGACGGGCACTCCTCACCCCGGCGTCTTTTCGATCTGGAAGCCTGAAGCCGCCGAGTTCAAAGCCGGCTTTCACAAAGAAGGCGACCATGACTGGGTCTTCACCCAAAAGATCGGCGACCTGCCCGTGTCGATGATTCTGATTGGCGCGGCGGACCATTAAAAGGCTCGATGGCAAGCCTTTAGAGAGAATAATTGCCTCGTCAAAATTGTCAAGGCCATCCCATTCGTCAAAAGCTACGGTCCGGTGGATCCAGCGCTCATAAGAAATGAAAAAGGCCAGCCCGAAGGCTGGCCTCATTTCGTTAGCCGGTAAAAACTACCAGCGGTTGCCGCCGCCAGAGCTGTTGCCACCACGACCGCCGCGACCACCGCCGCCGCCGCCACGACCACCGCCATAACCGCCGCCGCCGCCGCCACGGTTGCCGAAGCCACCGCCGCCACCGCCGCCGCCGCTGCCACCCTGGGGCTTCGGACGGGCTTCGTTCACGTTCATGGCGCGGCCATTGAGCTCGCTGCCGTTCAACGCTGAGATTGCCGCCTCGGCTGCCGTACGGTCCGTCATTTCGACGAACGCGAAACCACGGGATTGGCCCGTGTCACGATCCGTTACGATATTTACGCGCTCGACGGCGCCAAAGTTTGAGAATGCAGCGAACAGTTCGTCCTGAGAGGTCTGAAAGCTGAGATTGCCGACAAAGATGTTGGTCATTAAGATCCGGTCCTGATTAAATTAGTCTCTGTCAGACTGCACTGAAAGGTAAGGTCGCTCGAGGAATCCAAGAGAATCATACGGTAGTGACGGCCAGAAGGCACACGTGATGAACGAGTAGCGGTCAAAGACAATATCATCATAGCAGGTTCTGCCCCGCGCGGAACCATACCAAATTCATGGCGTTGGTGCAAGGGGAATTCAGCGGGATTAAGTACTACGGCCTCGCCCATTCGGCGTTAACGCATGCCCGGAAACCCGATACGGCAATTCCACGGCGCTGGCACCACAGCCAATAGTCATTCCGGAGATCGGCCCAGAAATTTCCCCGGAATGTCGGGCTGCCCCGCGTGTCCAAAGTGAAGTGGTGCGCATACTCGTGAGCCAGGGTGTTCTCGCCGGCCTCGCGCAAGCCCAGAAAGGTCTGATAGTAACGGCTCCCGGCGACGCCCGGCTTGCTCGGATGGGGCCCTACCGATGCGCCGCCGGTGCGGTCCCGATCCACATCGTAGCGTAAGGTATTGGTGACAAACAGGTTGATCTTGCCCAGCGCCAGAAACTGGCCGGGAATCTCGGAGTAGCCCTGAGTTCGGAGATACGCCCCTTCGATGGTGTGAACATCGAAATGGATGCCGCTGACGGCGTATTCGCGGCGCGCATTTTCCTGCAGGCGGTTAAACTTCGCCCTTTCACTCTCACTCAATCCATGGCCTTCCTGCACACCCTGGTCGAACATGACATGGACGCGAATGATGATGGACTTGGATGCGGCCTTGCCCACGGACGGAATTCCGAGAAGAATCAGCTGCCGCCGCTGGAGTGCCGTACCCATCAGATTGATCGTTTCAGAAGGCTTTCCCGCAAGTCAACCAAACCGGACCCTTACCGGTAGAACGGCTTCCACGTGATCCAGCGCGGACCATAGTGAGGTTCCGGCTGATTGAACTCGAGCGCGCCCAGGTCGGGCGCTTTCCCCGAGAAACCGTCATTGATGGTGGGCAGCACCATTCCGGCGTCAATGGCTTTGCCGTTCGCCTTCAGCCGGAAATTCAGATCCATGGAGTGATAGACGCGATAGCGCTGCGCCGGGTCAGGCGGCGTCAGGTTTTCGAAGATGTCGTAATCCACTTCAATGCCGTGAGCCTCCTGGCCGGTGGACTTCTGAAACTCAGCCAAGGTCGCAAAGCTGCGCCAATCCCCCTCTTTCGGCTGATGCGCCGTTTTGCCCACGGCCGGCGCGAGCCAGTTGTACTGCGGGCGCGCATTGCGATTGGGGCGGAAGCCGTTATAGTCGCTGCTGTAATTCTCGGTGGCGTTGGACCACGTCATCACGCCACGGTCCGGGGCATCTTTGCCGAGAAATAAATTATTGCGAAAGTGCGCGTTCGAGTACGGTTCACGCGCGGTCTGCTCACTAATCAAGGTGTTGTGGTAGGCCAGAATGCCGGCCGGCGCGGCACTGAATTTGAAAGCACCGCCCGCCGGAACCTGATACAGCAAATTGCGGAAAAAGTAGACCGGGCCGCCAAACAAGGGCTGGGCACTGTAGCCGTTGTGCGCCGCGTTCACCCCCCGATTCTCGAAGACCCGAATGTTGTGCGCGCCCCCGTCCGTTTCGATAAAGTCGTCGTTCGTCAGGTGGATGTCGTTGCGGTAAATGTCGATGGATGAGGCGCGGCGCTCCGGGCCGGCGTCCGGCGGGCCATACGTCGAAATGCAGATGGCATCGTGAAAGTAGGCGATCGCGTTGTGGGCGATCACGTGTCCGGGGCCGTACACCTTGATCGCAAAAAAGCTGCGCAACAGGTGCGAAGGGTAGATGCCCGCGCTGCGCTGGCCGGCCTGGTTCCAACCGATCAGGCGCATTTGGTCTTCGCGGCCCAGAAACAAATTGTCAGTGATGAAGAAGTCTCGAGAATCGGCGTTCTCGGTCCAAATGCCAACGCCGATGTCCTCGAAACGGCAGTTGCGCACGGTGAGGGCGACGGCACCCATCACTTCTTTCTCCCCCGCGAACAAGGCGATCTCGGTGTTCCGGAACGTCAGGCCTTCGAAGATGTGGTGCTGGCTGGCCATCACGTCGAAGAGCTTGTGGTTGCCCGCGCCATCGAAGATCGCTTCCCCATCGCCCGCGCCTTTGATGGTGATGGGCTTATCGGCGGTGCCTTTTAAAGACAATGACCAGCTACCGGTAAACGGCGCGCTGAGCGGGTCGACGTAGTTAAAGCGCTCGGGACGGTAAAGCCCGGCATGCACCAGGATGGTATCTCCTGGCTGAGCTTTGGTCATGCGGACGGCGGTCCAGTCGCCCCGGCCTTCGCCATAGTAGGCCGCCTTCAAACCAATAAAATTCGGTTCTTGCCGCGGCCCCTGATGGTCAGGCGGATAGACGTGCAGAACGCGGCCGCCCCCATAGGATTTTGGCTCGGAGCGGGTGGCCACGGTGACTTTTTGCTGGGCTTGCCCCGTGACGCCGTCCGGATCGTTGAGCGTGAACTCGCATTCGTAGCTGGTGGCCGGCTCAAGATTGAGGATGCTGCCCGCCAAACCCTGGGGCACCGTATAGGTCATACTCTCGCGGTCACGGTAAACCCTTTCGCCGCCAATGCGCAGCAGCGGCAGCGCCGGACGCCACGCAGCGGAACCCACCTTGCGGAAACGCACTTCCACCGTCGCATTCCGGTTGGCGTCCCCGTCAATTAACCATTCAAAGCCCAGGTTCAGCAGCGTGGGGTGTTCGACATGGAAAACGCCCGGCCGGGTGGCGTTTTGAGCCGGCAAAACGCCGGCGGTGAAAAGAAGTAAGGCAACAAGGCGCATGGTGGACCCCATGATATTACAAAGACCTCAGACGTGCCTTCCGCGCTAGAAGCCGGAGGCTTTCACCGATTGCTCACCACAGCTGGCAATCCTGCCCCGCCGGCCGCACCATCGGGTCGCCGCGTTGGCAGCCGAATGCCGCCCGGAATTCGGGCATGTTGAGCAAAGTGCCGTTCGCGCGGAACTTCGCCAGCGGGTGCGGATTGGTATTCAGCTGGAGGCGTACCGCATCCGGGCGCAGTTGGCTCGACCATACCCGCGCGAATGCCAGAAAGAAGCGCTGATCGGCCGTAAATCCGTCAATCACCGGCGGCTCCGGCTTGCCCTTGAGTGAACGCTTGTAGGCGCGGTAGGCGAGCTTCAAACCTCCCAGGTCACCCAGCGCCTCGCCCACCACCAGCCGCCCGTTGTGGCGCAACCCGTCACCAACGTCGAGCGTATTGAACTGCTCCACCACACAGCCCGCGCGCTCGTCGAACTTCTTGCGGTCTTCCGCCGTCCACCAGTTGCGTAAGTTGCCTTCGCTATCGAATTTCGACCCCTGGTCGTCAAAGCCATGGCCCATCTCATGCCCGATCACCGCCCCAATCGCGCCGTAATTCAATTCGTCGCCTTGCTTAATATCGAACAGAGGCGGCTGCAGAATGCCGGCCGGGAACACGATCTCGTTCAATGACGGACTGTAATAGGCGTTCACCGTGGGCGGCGTCATGCCCCAATCGTTGCGGTTGACCGGCTGGCCAATCTTCGCCAACTGGTAACGCCGCTGAAAAGCGGATGCAGCACCGACGTTTTCGTAGAAAGCCTTCGCGTCGATCTTGACGGACGAATAGTCACGCCACTTGTCCGGATAGCCCACCTTGGGCGTGAACGCTTCCAGCTTGGCGACGGCATTCTTGCGCGTCTCGGGGGTCAGCCATTCGGCGGCCAGCAGTTCCTCACGCAGGGTGGCGCGCAGATTCTCCACTAACTCATTCATGCGCTGTTTGGCGGCCGGCGGGAAATGCTTTTTCACCCAAACCTCGCCCAGCGCTTCGCCCAGCATGCGGTCAACGATGGTGCCGCAAAACTCATGGCGCGGCATCTGCTCTTTCACGCCCAGCAGCACGCCGCTGTGGAACCCGAAGGAGGCGTCGGCGAAGGGTTTCGACAGGTTGGCCGCCGGCCCGTTCACCAGCCGCCACCGCAGCCATGTCTTCCAATCTTCGACGGGCACGGCGGTCAACTGCGCGTTGAACTTCTTGAGGAAATCCGGCTCGGCGACGTTAATGGCGGTGGTTGTCGCGACCCCCAGATTTTGAAAGAGAGGCTTCCAATCGAAGTCCGGGGTGAGCGCGGCGAGGGCGGCAAAATCCATCTTGTGGTAGCGCGCGTAAGGGTCACGCCGGTCGGCGCGGGGCTTCGTGGCCTCGGCCAGCGGGGTTTCCACCGCGATCACGGTCTTGGCATTCGCCTCGGCCACCTCGGGTTTGTCGCCCAGTAACTCAAACATCTGGGCGGCGTATTTCAGAAACGCCTCCCGAATCTGCGCCGACTTCGCGTCGGTCTTGAAGTAATAGTCGCGGTCAGGAAGCGAGAGCCCGCCGCCGCCGATATTGGCGATGATGTCCTTCGAATTCTTAAGGTCCGCGCCGCCCGACAGGCCCACCGGACCTACGCCGCCACCACCGCCGGTGCCACCACCGGCTCGACCGCCCGCCGCCACCGAGCCTTGCAACGCCACGATCACCGCCGCCACGTCCTTCGCACTATGGATCCCCTTAATCCGGTCTAGATCCTTGCGCAGCGGCTCCAAGCCCCGCTTGTCGATCGCCGGCGTATCCATGCAGCTGGCATAGAAGTCACCGATCTTCCGTTCGTTGCTGCCGGGCGCCGCCGAGCTACCGCGAGCCGCCTCCAGAATGGTGCGCGCGCGTTCGCGATTAGCATCCGCCATCACGCCCATCGTCCCCCACCCGGACTTACTCGCCGGAATGGGATTCTTGTCGATCCAACCGCCATTGGCAAACCGCCAGAAGTCATCGCACGGCTTACAGCTGGTGTCGAGCGCAGAACGGTCAATGTCACTACCCGCCCACAGCAGAATCACCGTAGCGAGAATCGAGGCGGCCTTTAAGAATCTCATCCCCCTAGCGTAAGTCATGTCACTCCCGCGACTCGCGGCCTGTCCCCCGCAAGCCAGAATCTTGCGAAGCCTCATTAGTTTTCGTGTTATGCTGCTGGCCATGTTACGGCTCACCCTGATCGTCATGGCTATCGCGGGCACCCTCGTCGCTCAACCGAGAAATTACGACACTCCCTTCCCCGCCCATCAAGTCATCGGCAACGTCTATTTCGTGGGCAATGAAGCCTTGGGAACCTACCTGATCACCACGCCGGAAGGCCACATCCTGATCAATAGCGATTTCGAAAAGACGGTGCCGCAGATCCGCGCCGGCGTGGCCAAGATGGGCTTCAAGTTCACCGACATCAAGATCCTGCTGGGTAGCCACGCCCACGGCGATCATCAGGAGGCCGACGCGCTGGTGAAAGAGTTCAGCGGTGCCCGCGTCATGGCCATGGAGCAGGACGTGCCGGCCTTGCGCAAGATGATGCCCGGCGGCAAGCCGCACCCCATTGACCGCATTTTGAAAGACGGCGAGCAGGTCAGCCTCGGTGGTACGACGCTTACCGCGCACCTCACGCCGGGCCACACCAAAGGCTGCACCACCTGGACTTGGAAGACGCTGGTGGCGGGCAAGAGCTACGACGTCGTTCTCGTGTGCAGCGTCGGCGTCAACCCCAACTACATTCTGGTGAACAACAAAGATTATCCCGAGATCGCCCAGGATTATCCCAAGAGCTTCAAGATTCTTCGCGCTCTACCCTGCGACGTCTTCATCGCCGCCCACGGCAATTTCTACGACCTCGAGAAGAAATACGCCCTGCTCGGCAAGCCCGAAACGAAAACGAATCCCTTCATCGACCCGGCCGGCTACCGCGCCTACATCGACGAAAAAGAGCGCGACTTCAACGCCCGCCTAGCGGAACAGAAAAAGGCCGCCGGCCAGTAGGCCCCATCAAATTTAATGCGAACCCCCATCGAGCCGCGACCAGAGGGAGCGGGCAACACGCCTGTCGCGCTAGGAGCCGCCAGAGTCCTAACCCTTCACCAGCCGCAGCAAAACCACCTCGGGCGGAGCACCGATCCGCGCCGGAATGCCCACCGTGCCCAAGCCGCGCGTCACCCACAGCCGCGACCTTCCTTCGACGAAATAGCCGTAGGTATAAGGCGTAAACAGCCGCACCAAATTCAGCTGCTCGCCAAAGAGCTCCAAATTGAGTTGACCGCCGTGCGTATGGCCCGCCAGCACCAGGTCCCAGCCTTGCCGCTGGGCGGTCGTAAAGACTTCGGGCGTATGCGATAGCAATAAGTTGAACTCATTCGGAACCACCATCCCGGCCACGCCGCGCAGCATCGGCTTGCCTTTAGGCTGATAATCCACCCCAGCCAAGTTCAACTTGGCTTGGCCAAACCGCAACGTGGCGCGCTGGTCGCGCAGAAACTGAATGCCGTGCATCGCCGCCAAGTCGCTAGCGTACTGCTCCGCGTTCATGTACATTTCGTGATTGCCGTGGCAGCCATAGACGCCGCTCGACGCTTTCAAGCGCGCGAGTTCGGCAATGCAATCGTCGAGCGGATCGCGCGAGCCGGTGATCAAGTCGCCCGTGACGAAGGTGATGTCGGGGCGCGTCTCGTTCACCATATCGACGGCCCTGGCGAGTTCACGTCGCGAAAGAAATGGGCTCAAGTGAATGTCCGAGATCTGGGCCAGCTTTAGGCCATGAAGATCGGCCGGCAGCCCCGGGATGACCAGGTCGCGCTCGACGAGCAGCGGATGGAATCGCGCCGCCACGATGCCAAAGCCCATGGTGGCAATCGGTGCAGCGACGGCCGCCTGGAGAATCTTGCGCCGCAGGGGATCCGGATTTTGCTTAAGCCGGTGACGCACCAGCAGACCCACCGGAAACGCAGCCACGAAGGCGGCGGCCAGGGCAAAGGCGAGTCCCCGGACGCCGATCTCCCACTGGGCCGGCACGGCACCAAACAGCAAGCGGATATTGAGCAACGCGCCGAGTCCAATGAAGCCGAGGACGGGGGCAAGCAGCGATCGGTAACGCGGCAGAAACCAGCGTTGCAGGAAGAACCCAGCCGCGGTGCCAGCAACGATCGCCTGCAGATCAGGCAAAAAGCGCCAAACCATTCTCATCTC
>JANLPT010000022.1:0-3809 GCA_031367405.1 Bryobacteraceae bacterium | reverse complement strand
ACCTCGCCGAAATTACCAAAATCCTCGGCCCCGACCGCATCACCCCCGTCCCCTCCCACTCCCTCCCGAAACCCGTACCCCCACCCCCACCCCAATCCAATATCCCCAAAGCCCCCATCCCCCACGCCCGCAGCGCCTGATCTAGCCCATCCGCGCCTCAATCAGGCACACGGCGCTGGCCAGCATGCGCATCGCCCGGTAGAGGCTGGGGGCGTGCGCTCCGGTGCTGGTAGCCAGGTCCTCCACGCTGGCCGGTGTGGTGCCGGCGACACCTAAGTGGGCTACACCCAACATCGTGAACGACAGGATCTTACCGAAAGCAATTGTATGATCTGGGCCTCAGGTGGCAATGTGGGCGGCGTGTTCGGTTGAGTCATCTGGTTTCCTTGGTATGTTACGCAAGAAGTGAGACGACAGATGGCTCACGCGTTCGATATTTTTCTGCGAAAATCGAGATCATGGCAAAAGTTGATTGGAGTTATCACCGCGCTGGTTGAACCAGCTGCGGCCGAACGCAGGAGTTTCTTGCGTCCCACCGGATATCCACCGTTGAGCAGGTGGATGCGAAAAAGACCACGCTCAAAGGTCCGGATGCGTTGGGCCTGGCCCGGTCCGCCCAGCAACTCTACGTGTCCAAGGGCAAGAAGATTGTCCACGTCGACATGAGGCGCGATGCGCCGGACGACGCCACATTGTTGGGTCTGCTACTGGGGCCCACCGGCAATCTGCGCGCGCCCACTGTGCGCCGGGGGCACACGCTCATCGTCGGCTTCGATGCCGCCACTTACACTGAGCTTCTCGCCTAAAATGAAGGCTTGACCGAAGATCAAATCTACAGCACCATCGGCGAGGAAGGCTTTGCCCGCCTGATCGCAGCATTTTATCGTCGCGTTCCCGCCGACAGCATTCTAGGGCCCATGTATCCGGCCGCCGACCTCGCCGGTGCCGAACAACGCCTGCTCGATTTCCTGGTCGGCCGTTTTGGCGGGCCAATGCGCTACATCGAACAACGCGGCCATCCGCGTCTGCGCATGCGGCACGCGCCCTTCGCCATTGACGAAGGGGCGCGTGATCGCTGGATCGCCTTGATGATGGCCGCGATGGATGAAGTCCAGTTGCCAGTCGAGGTCCACCCGCTGCTGGAGGGCTTCTTCCGCCACACGGCCGACTTCATGCGCAACCGGCCAGGCTAGTTAGTTATCATGCTCGCAAACCCATGGTTTTCAACGTCGCCGACTTCGTGCGCGGCTGCGTCCCTGCGGGCCCGCGCTCCTTGAAAATGCCTCACCGGGAGTGGGCTACTACGTCGAGATCTTCTCACGCCACCCGAAGAAATGCCGCTTCTTGATCACTTCGGCGATCTCCGGCGGCACCATGTTTTCCCATGTATCGTCCTGATCCTTAATGCGCCGCAGGACATCGCGCGAGTAGATATGCAGCACGCTCTGGTCAAACGTATTCAACGACCTGATGCGGCCCCGCTCGATCAAATGCCGGTATAGGTTCCGCAACTCCCCCGGCATTTCAATGTTGTCCGCCGTCGTCAACTGGCCGGTCGATTGCTCAAGCAGCGGATACACGTAGAGCCGTAAATCCCGCGTAAATAATCGTCCGAATGCTTCGAGAATCCCACCTTCTAAACCCACATAATACTCTTCCGTAAATAAGTCCCGCACACTCTGCGCGCCCATCGTTACCGCGATCGGCTCGTTTGTATAGCGGCCTAAGTAAGCCGCCAGCCGGTAATATTCGAAGTAATCGGAGATCAACACCGTCTTCCCCACGGTCGACAGTAAGTCGGCTCGGGCAAGAAAATCCCGCAGGTCGATATCGCCGCCTCCCGCCAGTAAGTTGCGCATCGTGATCTCCATCAGCTCCACGACCTCCTTACCGTGGACTTCTGGCTCCTGGGAAAACTGCCGCTTGGCGCTTTCAATCATGTCGATGTTCACTTTGGTGACGGGCCGGAAACTCCCGCGCTCCACCAGAATCGGGTGCTTCCGCAGCACCTCCGCTGGCTGCAATACCTCGCCTTTGGGCCCAAACATCGCCGCGCCGCTTAACCCCAACTGCACCAGCTTCAAACTCATCACGCGGTTATCCACGCGCCGGAATTCAATGCCTGAGAAATCGATCATGTCGATCTCCAGGCGATCCGTGGTGAGGTTATCGAGCAGCGACTCGAGCATCAGATTCGGCGTGTGATGCAGAAAGAATGCGGCGTACAGCAGGTTCACGCCCAGAATGCCCAAAGTCTCCTGCTGCAGCGGATTCTCCCGGTCCAGCATGCGCATATGGAGAATAATCGTGTTATCCGCGTCCCCCGGGAACGCCTGATACTTCACGCCCATCCATCCGTGACACTCGTTGGTGCCCTTATAGTTCAAGGCCGAAACCGTGTCGGCGAAGGTAAAGAAGGCCGTCGTATCCCCGCGCGACACACCCAGCCGTTCCACGTTTAGACTATGCTCGTAATCGAGCATACGCTCCAACCGCTCGCGCGACACATAACGCTTACACTTTCCGTAAATCGCGTCACTGACGGTCATGTCGTACGCCGAAATCGACTTAGAAATGGTGGCCGCCGCGCCGCCGACCTTGAAAAACCAGCGCGCCACTTCTTGGCCCGCACCGATCTCGGCAAACGTGCCATAGCGGGCAGCGTCCAAGTTGATGCTCAGCGCCTTTTGATGCGTACTCAACCGCGGCCGCTCAGGAGTCAGGTTAGTTCCAGAAGTTGCACCCATAATTCAGTTTAGCCGCCTTGAATAGTCCCCCAGATCACCCCGGTGGGCTGGAAGGCCTAGTGAAAGCTTCCCATCCGGCGGTGCACTCCGTGCTTCATCCCGGCTGGTCATTTTAGATGATCGAACTCAATCGCGCGCGAAACGTGTTTCAAAACGCCATCAGTGGAGCGGGCGTTGCGTTTCCGCTCGCCTTCTATCGGCATGCCCAATAGCTCGACTGTCCCTCATGAAGATTAACCCGCGTCAAAAAGAACCATCATGACCCTGGTTGCCTTATGTGCTTAAGGCATGGCTAACACCAAGGTGCTACGGACGAATTCCTCGTCGCCCTCCTTCGGCAGCAAGGATGGACCGAGCGCGCCATCTACGACGCCCTTGGCCGATTCTATGTCGAAGAATGTCGAAGCAACCGGGCAATCGCTGCCTGCGCCCCTAATAAGCTCGAGCACGCGTTTTTGGGACATGCGTTACAGCGTCGACCCGCCGTTAGGGAGGCGCTTGCGGAGGAAGTGCGTCCGCTGGTGCATGGGCAGCGCGAGGCGGGCGCGAATCATATCGACGAGGTCCTGTTCCCAGACGTGGCGCATGGCCTCAAGCTCGATTTCACGCTTGGTCGGCTTGCGCGCGGGCTTCGGCTTGTTCGGTAAGGGTTCGCTCAAGGACATGGAGAACTGCTCGATCGTTGGGACGATTCGCTTCCTTCTTACTCTTAATAATATCAGCCAGCGAAGCAACCAGGATGGTACGTCCTTCGAGCTGGACCTTGATACACCGGCTCCGCAGGCTGTTAAAGGACTTGGCCCCGTGGATGCTCGAGGTGAGGTCCACCTGCAATTCGGGATTCTCTCGACGGAGGCGATAGACGCTGGAGAGTGCGGGAAAGGGCCGGGAAGCGTCAGCGTGCAACGTGGCGGCGACCTGCCGGATTTTGGCTTGCGGATCCGCCTTCGATTCGCGATAGAAGAAATCGAAATCGACGGTGGTGACCGGGGCACCGTGTAGCGCGGCACCGGCGTTACCTATCAGGATCGCTTCGAGTTTGGCTTCGGCGAGCGCGTCAGC
>JANLPT010000403.1:0-1877 GCA_031367405.1 Bryobacteraceae bacterium | reverse complement strand
GGTTGGCGGCGGCCCAGCCAGATGCATTCCGTCCAGATTTGGCCATGTCACTTAGCAACCATGCGAATCTACTGAATGAGACGGGCCGGAAGAAGGAAGCGAACGAGGTAAGCTCCGAGGCCGTGAATATCTTGCGGGAGTTAGCGTCCACGAGCGCCGCCTGGTTTAGGCCAGAGTTGGCGAGAGCGCTTTCCAGTCGCGCGAGCACCTTGAGCGAGTTGGGCAGGGTCGCAGAGGCATTGGAAGCCAATAAAGAAGCCATCGCGCTACGGCGGGAGTTGGCGGAGGCGCAATTCGGACACTCGCGAGCAGCCTTGGCGAAAACGTTAAACAGTCAAGCCGTGTACCTGGAAAAGATTGGCCAATTGGACGCAGCACTGAAATTTTGCTCCGAATCTCTCGGTATCTTCCAAGAATTGGCACAGACACAACCTGCAAAGTTTCGACCCGACTTGGCGACGTGCCTCGGTGCGATGGGCAGGATTCTCGAATCCGGAGGACGATCCATAGAGGCGACGGACGCGTTTGAAAACGGGATGTTTGCGTTGCTGCCGCTGCTGAGCGAACAGCCTGCGGCGGTGGGGAAGTTGTTCGGTACGCTGATGAATAACTGGGCACAGTCTGGGCGTCGCGCCGGGCTGGAACGCAGCGAAGATCCCCAGGAATTGTTTCGTCAATTTCAGGAAACGATTGCGAGTAGGGCCGCAAGAACAAATCCGAGTCAATAGGAGCCTAGGTTCGCTACGGTCAACGTTTCTTGCACTAAGTTTTGGAAACGAACGCTGTCTGTCGGCGAACGATAGCCGATCACAATTCTGGCCGTTTTGGCCGGTACTGGCGATCTTGCCGGGGATGGCGCTTTGGTAGAAGCTGGACGAGGGACGGGAGGCCATTGCCGGTTCGGTTGACGACGATGTTGAAGCCGCGACGGACTTCCTGTGTGGGATTTCCGTTCGCAGCGACGCCTTGGACTGTGACGTCGGTGGGGATCCCCAGGCAGTCTTCCGCATTAAGGGGATGATTCCCTTTTACGCGCCGACGGGTCGAGCTCCCGGACGGTGGCCATGGCATCCGGGCTTGGGAGGCCTCGCCGGCGCAGTCGGAGCCGTATAAGCGGGAGATGGTGGAGTGGCTAGGTCAGCATCTGCCGGCGGTGGCAGCGCTTTAGGTGGACGGAGCCGCAGCGAACGCTCAAAATCGACGTAGAATCAAGTCATGGTCAATCGACTCGACCGCATCACCATCAATCCTGAGCGATGCGGCGGCCGCCCGTGCTTGCGCGGGCTGCGAATTCGCGTCTCGGACGTCCTTTCCTACCTCGCCGCCGGCGATAGCTATGAGGAGATTCTTGAGGCCCATCCGGATCTGGTGCGCGATGACATTCTGGCGGCCATTGCCTATGCCGCCGCCCAAACCGGCCACGCCGTGGTCCGCGTCGCTTGAGGTTTCTTCTCGACAATCAGCTACCGGCTGGTTTGGCCCTGGTGTTCCGGGCTCACGGTGTGGAATGTGAGCACCTGCGGGCCTTCGATCTCTCCCAAACCTCCGACCGCGAGATCTGGAAATTTGCTCGAGCCGGTGACTGGATCGAGGCCGGAAGCCATGTGGTGGAACTCTGGTACGTTTAGGTGATTCGACCAAGCGAGACCGGTGGCGCTTGGACCCGTGTGGCAGGCCCCGCTCACTTGTCGCATCATCTAATCTCCCGCGGGCCCGGGCCAGGCATGGCGACCTGAGGCGGAGCTGAAGCTCCGCGCGGGCTGAAGCCCGCCCTACTGAGGTCGGGCTAAGGGGACCTAGGCCACCAGGGGTTTGCCGCCGAGAGCTTGGAGTAAGATGAGGGTCGTTACGGCGAGGTAGGCTAGGGCGGCTACGGC
>JANLPT010000350.1:0-9264 GCA_031367405.1 Bryobacteraceae bacterium | reverse complement strand
AATGGAGGCCAAGCTTCAGGAAGTGAAGCAGAACCTCCGTCGACGGATGCACGCAGCCGTGCAGGTGACGGGCCGTTGGTTGGGGCAAGTGTTGAACGGCTACTACCAATACCACGCGATTCCTGGCAATATGGCGGCTTTGAAACGCTTTCGGGAGCGGATCCAACAGGACTGGCGGCGTAGTCTACGCCGTCGGAGCCAACGGAGAAGGCTTCCCGAATCGTGGCTGGCGCGATTGTTCAAGCGCTGGTTGCCCAACCCACGGATCCTGCATCCTTATCCGAGCGTCCGCTTTGACGCCAAATATCCAAGGTAGGAGCCGTATGCGTTAGTGCCGCTCGTACGGATCTGTGCGGGGGGCGGTCAGCGATGACCGTCCCTACCGCGACGTGGAAATTCCTGGCAGTGGAAATTCCATTGATTCTATTCGATTGGGCCAGCAGGACCCGGTCACTAACGTTCCCGGCTGGGCGGTCGCGGGGTTGGTGGGTTGGTGGGTGAGCATAGCAGAAAAAGTGCCTGGCAGTGGAAATTCTCGTATGCCGGTTTATCCGGGCGCTCGGATGCCAGTGGATGGCCCCGAATTACTGCTGGGTTTTGGAGGCGAAAAATCTCATATATTTTGGGAAAAAAATGCGGCGAGGTCGGGGCTCGCCGGTGGAAAGCGGCGATAAGTCATTTGATATGATTGTGTTACAGATAAATAGGGGAATGTCGGGGGTGCCACCGATTTCCGCTGGAGCCGATTCTGCGGGCGGTTGTAGGATTGACCGATTATGCGGCAGCATTCCGGTATCCAGATGCCCTACGAGCCGGATAGCGCAGAAGCGGCGGAAGCGTGGACGATTGGCATAGAAAACACGCTGGAGTCCTGACAGGCATCACGATCATGGCGGATTTCACTCCCACTTTCTCGTCCCCGCAACCTCAACTATATGAGAGCTTTCGCGGAGGCTTGGCCGGATGAATCCATTGTGCAAGTGCCACTTGCACAATGGACTTCAGGGGAAGCGCCATCGGAGGGATACCCACGATGAGCCTGCTTGCTGGGCGGATTCTGACCGGGGCGTCAGGCCTGAAACGCAGGAAAGTGCTGAAGGCGTTGCGAGATCCCAGTTCGATTCCGCCAAGAGGCTGGACTCGGAGTCGCGGCGTGAGGCTGCACGATTGTTGCAGGCCGTGACCCCACTGCGATTCCGGATGGTCAGGTTTCGTCCACTAAGTAAGTACGCTGACGAACGTGGACAATCTCACCCGGCGAAGGCGTCGCATTCGAGTGAGGGCGGGCGGAATGTTGATAGACCAATGAGTCTTAATATACCTTAGTCGAATAAGGGGTAAGGAGAATTCAAGACTTAGTGGAATTTCGAAACACTAACTGTCGAGTAAATTGCACGGCTATGCCACACTCGACTCTCAGCATGAGGAAACCGGGGGGAAACACCATAGTCGGGTAAAAACCTCACTCAGAAGCTGGTGCCACCTGCTATGCAACGAGCAGGCGATTTCCACTCGAATACGCGGCGGCAATCAGCTCGACGCGGGCGGTGGGGTATGCCATGTGGGGCTTCAAAGTCCGCGAAGAACTTTTTTGCTGGCCGGACCCTTGACCTGCTTCGGGTCCTCCTGGCCCTGACGGATGCCCTCCTCGGAATCGGCACGGGCTGGCGATGTCGAGCACGCGCTGATCGGCTTCGGCATCCTGTCCGATGGCCTTTACCGTCGGAACGCCGTCAGCGAATGGATGTCTTTCGTGATGTCAAGCATGGACTGTTCCGGAAGGCGTGGTGGAAAGACCCGCCAATTCGCGCGTCGATTTACTTAGTTAGCCGAACCCTCACCAGCAAATCATTCAGTGCATCGCGAGCTGACGGGGTCTCCGGCAATTGGGAGTCCGCCGCAGCCGACTCGAGCTGAGCAACGAGGCGATCGTATTCGTGGCGATGGAATTCCAGTTCGGCTGTTTCCAAGGTACCCTTCTCGGTGCCCGCCGTCTTTCTATGTATGAGATCAGCTACCAAGGGTAGTCGATGCTCATCGTTTAGGATGACAAGGTTGGCTTCCACAGTCCCCGTGCGCATCAAATGGATTCCGGTAAGCAGGACGCGATAAACGTAGAGTAAGGGCTTCACCATCGGTGGATTGTCTTTCACAAACAGGTTCCATTGCGTAGCTGCGAAACCCAAATAGTGATGGCTGTGATGGCGGGTTATGCAGCCCTTCGCTATTTCCTTCAATTCTTCATGTTCCTGATTCGTATGAACAAGGAGCGGGGAGTACAGCTGTTCCAGAACATACCCGTTCCGTTTGAGGAGCATGGTGAAGAACTTCAAGACGTCGTGAGTCACCAAATCCATCTCGATGTGGCCGCGCATCCCTTCAATTTCAACCGTTTCCTGCTTAGGTAAGAGCCCCACTGCCGCTTCTACGGGGAGGACATGAGCCCCGCGCAAATCGTAGTCAGAATCCGGCGACGGAAATCCGTAGAGGTGAGCGCCGCTGATCGTTGCAAACAGCAATTTGTAAGGATGAAGTGCAACCTCTGCCCGAAGAAGATTAAAATCGATCATGCTAGCGGCCCCGCAGAATACTCACAGGAAACCGCGTGATAGCGCGCCTTAAGCAGGAATTCATTGGCTCGTGCATAGTCGGGATGCTCTGGAAGCTCGGTGCGCTCAAGTGCCTCGTCCAATTCACGATGCAGACGCAGCCGCCATTGCTCGACGGCCTCCCACGGAAGTTCGCCGCGCCGGATGGCGAGTAGTTGCTCGCGATGCTCATCCACCCGAAGCGGGACGAAGCCGTCTTTCAACACGGTGACACCAGAAAGCAGGAGCCGGATAAGATGCATGACGTGTTTCCAGCGAATCGCATGCTGGTTCCGCAAGTCTTGTTCCAGTTTCTTGAACTGAGAAAGAACATAGGAGTTATATGTGCGATGAATATGCCGCGAAAGAAAGATGTGCCGGCTGGCGATCAATTCCTGCGCCAGCGGCGTGCATCGCTCAACTAAGGGTGAGTACATGCATTCCAGGATGTTCGGATTTGCCTTGAGGCCCAGGCGGATAAACTTCTCGATCTCCCAGTAGCATTCTTCCTGATCGCTCTCAAGTTGTTCCGGCACACCGGCAAGGGACCAATGGAGATTCGCGGGAGGCAGGTAAAAGCCGCGCCGGTCAACATCAGATCCCTCATGATCCAGGCCGTAGGCCTTTGAGCCAACAATACATTGAAAAATCACGAAGCGCCGCAGCGAACCCGGTTCCGGCGCGCCCGTCACTTCGGCGTCCGTGTGCTTGAAAATCGTCAGTTCATTTCGCCGAAAGGTGCCTTCCGTGGCATCCGCAAAACGAATCCGGTACCCATCTTCGGGAGCGGCGGGAGAATGCGCGACAACTCCCACGCGGCTGCCAACCCGCGTCAAGACTTTGGTTCCGGCGGGAATAACGAGATGGGGTGGGGAGGCTGGCATCACCAATGTCATCTTTGAGCATACCTGCCACACGCCAGGCGGGACGTTCCAGGTGGTGTCGATTTGTCCGGTGAGCATTATTGTAAGTCAGGCGGCGAGCCAAGATGGTGGAAGACTGGGACCGGTACGAGGATGCCGGAGGCGTGGAATCGACGGCGGTAAGATGAGAGGCAGAGATTATGCTTACCGATACAACGCCTGAGGCGCAACGTGTTTATGACTCGGCGATCAGGCGAATGACGCCGGCGGAGCGGGTGGCGATGAGCATGGAGATGATCGCGGTGACGGAAGATCTTGTGCGGGCCGGCGTGCGTTTACGGTATCCGGCTGCCACCGGCGAAGAGTTCGAGTATCAGGTGCTACGGGCCAAGTACGGGCGCGAACTGGCAGGGCGCGTTTACGGCCGCCCAGCGTGACGCTGGCCGAAGTCTTCCGGCGGGTGCGGCATGCGCTGGACCAAGCGGAGGTTTCTTATGCCATCGGTGGCTCTTGGGCGAGCACGATCCATGGCGAACCTCGTCACACCAACGACATTGACTTTGTCACAAATCTCAACGCGGCGCGCGTCGGGCCGTTCTTCGACGCGCTCGGATCCGGCTTCTATTTCGACGCGGAATCTGCGCGGGCTGCGCTCGAGAACGGACGTCCGTTCAACGTCATCCATCAGGCGCTGGGATATAAGTTTGATTTCTTCCCGGTGTTTGACAGCCATAGGATTGACAGCCATGGCACCGCGGAGCTCGCGCGGCGGCGGGCGGTGGCGCTGCCTGCGCTTGACACGGAGTTGGTGCCGGTGATCTCTGCGGAGGACACGATTCTCGCCAAGCTGCGCTGGTACCGCGCGGGCGGCGAAGTGTCCGAACGCCAATGGCGCGACATCGTTGGAATTTTTGCGGCCTCCGGCGAGCATCTTGACCGGAAATATCTTGAGCGTTGGGCCCAGACTTTGGGGCTCACCGACCTGTACCTACGCGCCGCACGGTAGCCGCATGATGGCCGAACTGAGCGAGCACGAAGGTAAGGCCGGTTCGAAGGGATCTGCGGGGGCGGTTCGCTGCGGCGACCCGAATCTTTCCGACGCTCGCCCGTCCACCGCGCGCGAGTTGTGGTAATTTTGTGAACTAAAGGAAGAACTCCATGACCCCCACGACAGCCCCGGTGCCGGTAAATCCGCTGCAAAAGATCATTGACGATCTGAAAGAAATTATCGCCCGCCAAACGGCGAATCCGAGTGACCCGCAACTGCCAGACCTTCTGCTGAACGTCCAGGTGGATCTGAGTAAGGCCGTGAAATCGCTGGTGGGTGTCGGTGACGATGCGAACCGGGGCGGTTGAAGCCGCCCATCAAGGCTGATGGGATTTTGCCCGGACCGCGTTGATCGCCGGGCCGAAAGCCGGGTCGCGGCGGAGGTTCGCCAGGGCCGGTTCATCGAGAACCTCCCGCAGCGTAAGCGGGTTTGAGAAGTAAGTGCGGAGCGCGCGAATTGCCTCGGAACGCCGCCCACACAGTTCATAACTCACGACAATGCGCCCGGCGAGCGGTGCGCGGGCCGCTTCGGGAATTTGGGATAGGGCGGCGAGTGAAGATTTGGCATCGCCGAGGCGGGCGCGGTATTCCGCCAAGTCAGCCCAGGCCACATGAAATTTGGGGGTTACCTGCAGCCGGCGTTCGGCCAGCTCGGCAGCCTTGCGCAGTGCTGGAACCGACTTGCCACGATCATCCGGACTGAGCGCGGCGGAAGCGCCGAGGTTACCCCAATATTGGTGGTCAGAGCCATTGAGTTCGATGGCGGTTTCAAGCGCCACGACGGATTTGCGATAGTCGTGCATCAGGTAGTAAGTGAGCCCCAGCGAATTGTAGGATCGCGCGCTGGGCTGTAACTGGATGGCGCGCAGGAACTGGTCAACCGCCTCGGGATACCGTCCCTGTAAGCGGTAAAGCCGCCCCAGGTTTCGCACGACGGTTTCATTTTCCGGTGCCAGTTTGCCGGCCTCGCGTAACTGCCGTTCGGACTCGGCGAGCCGGGCGCGGTCCTCGTAAAAGAAGGCTAGCTGTAAGTGGCCCAGCCAATCGGTGGGCCGTTCTCGAATCGACTCCAGATAGAGTTTCTCGGCTTCGGCGAACTTGCCCTGGGTGGCCAGCACTTCGGCCAGTTCGCGCGAAGCGTCGGCATTGCCGGGGGCGAGTGCAAGCGCCTGCGCGAGCTCCGCGATGGCGAGTTCATGCTGACCAGTTTCGGCGAGAATCTTGCCCAGTTTGATGTGGGTGAGCGGCACGGCGGGGTCGAGCGAGACGGCGCGGCGGGCATGGTGGAGCGCTTGGGCTGTCAGTTGGGGGTCGGCATTCAGGCGCTTGGCTTTGGTCCAGGAGGCTTCGGCTAAACCGGCATGCGCCAGCGCGAAGCTGGGATCGGCTTGAACGGCGGCGGCAAAGCGCTCGATGGCCAGATCGAGGTTGCCGGGCCGATCGAAGCGGGCCATCAGGCCGCGGCCTTCCAGGTAAGCAGCGTAGCTCCCTCCAGCGGGATGGGGGGCGGGGCCGGCAATCTCTTTCAACGTGCCCGGCAACGGCTCAAGGGCGAGCAGCTTCCGCATCCTGGCGAGGGCGAGCTCGCGGGAATGGAGGGCATCGGCCGGGTTATAAAGAAAGGTCTCGTGCCCGATCTGTTTCAGGCCGGCGGTCTCGACCAGATCGAGGGTCAGCCGGACTTGCGCGCCTTCGCGGGAGGCTTTACCGACGACGGCGAAGTCGACGCCATAAACACGGCGCGCCTCTTCCGGACTGGCCAATTGGCGGCCACGGACTTCAGCGACAGGCACCGCCCATATCCGTTGGCCCGCACGCTCGGCGTCGCTAATGGCGTCAGAGAGCAAGGCGAGCAATCCGTCGCCGACGGCGCGTTCGGGGCCGGTGCCGGGGCCGGTGTCAGTGTTAGTCAGCGGGAGGATCACGATGCGCCGCGCCGCCTTGGAAGCCATGGGCGTTGATCCAGCTGGCGTGCCAGCCGTTGTGGGCGTGGCCCGGCGGTAAAGCCCCCACCCGGCTAGCGTGAGAGCGAGCGCGGCGGCTGCCAGCCCCATTTGCCGCCGGGACGGCGAGGGAGTTGGTGAGGCGGAGCCTGGGGGGGAGGGGATTGAGGAAGGGGGCTGGCCAATGAAAAGCGTCTGGGTAACGCTTTCCGGACTGATGGCCGGACTGATGGCCGGACTGGCAAAGGGTGTGCCGGTCTCCGGAATGCTTTCGATCGCTTGGCGCATTTCGCGGGCGCTGGACCATCGATCGGCCGGGCGCGACGCCAGGGCTTTGGCGACGATGCGGTCGAGCGCGGGGGGCAGACCCGGCTGATACGCTGACGCGGCATCGAGGCTGGCTTCGGGCAGCCGGCCGGTGAGCATTTCGAACAACACCATGCCGAAGGCCCACAGGTCGGCGCGTTCATCCACCGTCACGCCGCGGGCTTGTTCGGGGGCCATGTAGGCGGGGGTGCCGACGGCCCAGCCGACTTGCGTGAGCCGTTCGTCGCCGCCGCGTTGCGCCAAGCCAAAGTCGAGAATCGTGATGTGGCCGTCGGAATCCACCATGAGGTTGGAGCTTTTGATATCGCGATGAATGATGCCGGCGGCGTGTGCTGCTTCGAGGCCGCTCAAGATCTCCCGCGACCAACGCAGAGCCTTTTCCAGCGGAATGGGACCACGACGCAGCCGCGCCGATAGGGTCTCCCCATTGATCAGCGCCATGGCTAGAAAGATACGGCCTTCGCATTCTTCGACATCGAAGATGGGGCAAATATGAGGGTGGCGCAATTGGGCGGCCAGCCGCGCTTCGTTCAGGAAGCGCTTGCGGTTGTTTTCGCCGGTGGTCGCATCCGGCAGAAACTTCAGCGCCACCCGGCGGCCCAGGCGTTGATCCTCGGCTTCAAACACTTCGCCCATGCCGCCTTTGCCGATGGGGCGCACGATCCGGTAGCGCGAGATGAGTTGGCCTGGCGTCACAGGCTCTCGCCGGGCGGGAAGTTGGCGCGCGCGTTTACCAGGATCTTACCCTGCTCGTCGCAACCGAAAACGGCCAACCGCACCGGATGACCATTCGTGGCGGGCAGCAGCGGAAGGCGCACCTGATCATCGGTGGATGGCAAGGGCTCGATGGGTGTGTCGTCAAGAAAATACCGGAGCGCCGAGTAGCCTTCGCCGGTGACGTGAAAGCGGATTTCGATGGTGTCGCGCGACGCATCGGCGATCTTCAGGCGGCATCGCTTTCTTTTGGACAGCAGCAGAGTCCGCGCGCTCAGCATCAGGTCTCGATTGTTGAAAAGAATATCGTCGCGGGTAGGGGGATGCACCTCGTCCGCGTGGACGCCGACATCTTCAATGAATTGGCCTTCGAAAGCATGCACCCGTGAAGAACGTAATACGGCCATGCTCATGGTGACCCCTGGCGGCAACGTTTCGAGCGGCACGCCGCTGGCTTTGATCAACGCGGCGCTGAACTCGGGATAGTTCCACTTGGTGGCCCCACCGCCGCCCGTCGTGCGAGTGATGCCTAACACCGGCCCGATGGCATGATCCTGAAAACCGCCGGCGAAGATATCGCCGGCACTGTAAGTGAAGGCATCCACCAGCAAGACGACTGCCCCTTGATAGACTTGCCCCACTTCGTTGGCGTCAGCGGGGTTGGTGACATGCTTGCCCGCCGTGAGACGGTCCTCGGCGGACTCGGGGGCGGCGTCATTCAGCCATTCGCCATAGTCAACCGAAAGCGCCGTCAGCATGTCGCGGTCCTCGTCGTTTAGTTCGGCGAAGCGTTCGCGCAAACTGCGCAGATGAGCGAGGGCTCTTTGGACGGCGGGGCTAGAACGCCAATGGAAGCGGGCCGGCGTGATCGGTTCCGGCGAAATCATTTGCAACATGGTTTCGGCGGCGCGGACACTGCCGCCCATGTTGCCGCGAAGGTCGAGGATGAGGCCATCCGGGGCGTTGGCCGCCATCAGGCCCAGGATCCGCGCGAACTCACCAGCGATCACACTTTCCACGGGTCCGGAAGCATGGGGCAACTGAAAAGACTTGATGCGAAGGTAGCCCAAGCGCCGGTCCGGCTCGCCGGGGTGCGCCAAGTGGCCGGACGGCATAAAGCCATCGCGAACATCGCTATCGGCAAAATGAAATTCGAAGATCTGGGGCAAGGTAGAATCGAGCGCCGGATCTGGTTGCCCCGATTGCTCATAGAGGCACTTCTGCGGGTTCATCAGCAACAGGTTCGCGTAGCCGAAGGTGGCGCGCTCCTCGGCGCAACCGGGCGAGGTGGAAGGGAAGATGGCGGCGGCATCGAAGCCGGTGCCAACACCCCACGGAATCAGGATCGACTGGACCTGCTCGTCTGGTGCGGCGCGAAACTCAATCAACTCTTCGGCACAGTCCGGCCGTTCGGCGAAGCGCAGCGGTCGCAGCGTCATGCGGGTTAGGGCATTCGCCACGAAGGCGTCCGCGTTGCCACCCACTTCTGACCTTCCGGTGCATCGCAGGGCCTCCACAAAGGTTTGGCCACTCCAGCCGGTAATCTCCACTCCCAGGCAGAACCTTGGGGGCGTAAAGCCGGGCATGAGCTTCGAGACGATAAAGTGCTGGCCCTTCGCATCGAAGCAACGCTTCACCTGGAATGGCAGAAAGGCAAGAGCATCGGCGTAGGGTTTCGGCAAACCGTAGAACGTGTGCGCGTCCTCCTGGTCGACAAAGACGAGGCGAACCAGACGGTGAAATTCGTCATCCGGAAAGTCGTCGTTTTGCACCTCCACTCG
>JANLPT010000313.1:0-1803 GCA_031367405.1 Bryobacteraceae bacterium | reverse complement strand
GCGATGAGTCTCCTGAAAGTAGTTTGAGTGGAAACGAGATGTGCGGCAAGGCGGTACTGCTGGCGGTCGAAGAGTTCAATGGGCGGTATTCTGATGCGAACGGCAGGGAGTGGCCTTACGGCAAATCGAAGCCTGACGCGGTTAGGAGTGAGATGTTTCTGAGCGGGACGGCGTCAGCCCAATGGCACTCACTTTGATCAAGTAACCCGCAGCGTGAGCGAGGGAAATAGGGGAAACGCCTCTGACTCTCGTCCTCGCTCACGCTGCGGATTAGTAAAGTAAGTGCCATTGGGCGTCAGCCTCCGGTTCTTCAAAAAATGGGCTGACGCCCAAGAGCCAGGGGGCTGACGCCCAATGGCACTCACTTTGAGCGGCAAGCCGCCGGTGTGACGGAGTTGTGTTTCCAAGCAAAGAACCGGCGGCTAGCGCCTTGCCGCTCAGTCGGCGAATGACAAAGTGAGTGCCATTGGGCTGACGCCGCCCCGCTCAGAGGTCTCATCACTGACCGCGCGAGGTATCAGTCAGAACCACATCAAGAAGGACATGGAATACCCCGGCCGCTTCGCTGTCTGGATGCCGGCGAAGAGAAAGAAGGCCGACCTGATGTTCGTGCAGCACATGGTCGCGGTGCTGAAGGCGGACGGGAAGATGGCCACCGTCATGCCGCACGGCGTGCTGTTCCGAGGGGGCGAAGAGAAGGAAGCTCGCAAGCACTTCATCGAGCGGAGCTGGCTGGACGCGGTGATCGGTCTGCCGGCTGGACTCTTCTATGGCACGGGCATTCCGGCCTGCGTGCTGGTGATGAACAAGAAGCTCGCCGAACGAAGTCGATAAGGTGCTGCCTCACTACCGTGAACGAAAGGAATGGCTTCGAATACACGGTGCCGGGTTGGATGTCTAACAACGACGGATGACATCAGACTGTGGCCCTGCGGGGCCACCCCCGTGTTGGACCTGCGAATCCTGTAGGGTGGAACCAGCGGCACTTCGCCGCGCCGGCTCACCCTAAATTTTGGACGTTTTCCGCTGGTGGGCCGGTACTCGAAGCGAGGTGGTCCCACCCGACCGTGAAAAAGGCGATGACCTTGGTGGCACTGGACCCAACCTTGCATCGTCGATGGGATGTGCCAAGAATCTGGCTCGCTGTTACCACCGTATTCGACATCGTCGTGCTTGATCCCCACTTCACAGAGAACGTCACATGACAACCAAACCATCCATCATCCTGTCCGCCTTCGCCGATGAGTCCGCCAATTCCAAGACGGCTGTTGAGCAGTTTGCGGCTTTGGCGGCGATTGGGCTTCAGTATTACTCGCCCCGGTTTGTGGATGTCACCGGCGCGGGGAAGGTCAAGCATGTCACCGAGCTGGAGGGCGATGAGCTGGCTCGGTTGGCGAAGTTGCAGGCTGACTATGGGATGAAGGTGACGAGCATCGGGGCGCGGTTGGGGAAGGTGAAATTGCTCGATGTGGAGGACGGGTCGCACAACAAGTTTGTGCCCGATGCGGCGTACCATGCGGGGGACGTGGCGGCGACGATTCGGGCGGCGCAGGCTCTGGGAGCGAAGCTGATTCGCGGGTTCTCGTTCTATCACCCGAAGGGGGAAGACCCGGCGAAGTACGTGCAGCAGGCGGCCGACCGACTGGGGCCGATCGTCGATCTGTGCGGCCAGGCAGGGCTGGTCTACGGGTTGGAGGTCGAGGCGAATCTCGTCGGGCAGAACGGACGGATGCTCGCCGCGCTGGCGAAGGCGATCAGGCGAGCGAACCTCGTGTGCATCTTCGATGGCGGGAACATCTCGTC
>JANLPT010000270.1:0-6093 GCA_031367405.1 Bryobacteraceae bacterium | reverse complement strand
GGCCTCACCGCCGAAACCATCGTCCTGCCCTTCGAAAGCCAAGCCGACTACAACGAGCTCCAACAATCCGTCCTCGACGACCTCCAACCCAAAGGCGTTACCCAACAAATCCTCGTCGAGCGCTTCGTCCAACGCCACTGGATTTCCCAGCGACTCGCCCGCACCGAACGCGCCTGGCTCCAAGCTCTCTACCAAGCCCAACTGACAGAAGGCATCAAAGCCGCCAAAACCCCCAAACCCGACCCCGAGCCCTACGAAGGACTCGCCATCAGCCTCCTCCAAGCCCCCGGCGATCCCCACGACCTCATCCACAAAAACTTCTTCCGCTACCGCGCCCAAATCGAGCAGGACTTCCAACGCGCCCTCGAACGCAATCACCTCCTCGTAACTCAATCAGAAGAAAGCGATAACCCCGAATTTGGCTCTGTTTCGGAAAACAGCCCTTCCGAACCCGCACCCCGCGCCCCCGAGACCCCCTCTGAGGCCACTCCACCCCCAGCATACGAAGCCACCATCGATTCGAGCCCCGAGCGAACGCCGCCACCAACCGTTTTCGCGGCCGCCGATCCTACTGAACTTCAACCACCCCGTTTTTCATGACGAACTTCACCTTCCGCCAGCTGCCAATCCCACGCGACGGGTACTAAACCCAGTTGGTGCAACCCAGTTGGTGCCAGGCATGATCAGGGGAACGGACAATTGCGCCAGAGGCGAATGAGGCCGCCTTGTTGAACGTTGAACGATGAACAAACGGCCTGAGCCATCGCGCCCGCTTTGGATATCGGTGGGGCTTTGGAGGCCGCTGATGAGGGGCTCGAGCCGAATCTCAGCGGTCTGCGCTTGGGCTACCAGACTGAACAGGAGGGTCGCCGGCAGAGTTCGCATGTCACCCCTATTCTATGAGCGGAGACACTGCGGTCGCGTTGGACCAAATATGTTCGGGCGTCGCTGAAGGCCCTCTGGCCATCTTGACCATTCAACGTAAGGATCCTGAGCCGCTCCGGCCTAGAAGCGATAACGAATCGCCATTTGCATGACCCGGGGATCGCGCGCTGCGGTGATCCAACCGAAGTTCGTAGTGCCCACCGTGGTTTGTGGATTCTGGAAATTCACCGTATTGAAAAGGTTAAATGCCTCCCAGCGAATGTCCACCGATTGCCGCTCGGTAATCTTAAAACCCTTCGACAAGTTGAAATCCGTATTGAAAAAGCGCGGGCCATAGGCGGTGTTTCGCGCCGCATTGCCGGGGGTGTTGACGGCTTGAATGGCATAGGCCGTGGTATCGAGGAAACGGAAGCGATCCGTCTTGGGGTCGACGCCGGTGTTGGCTTCGCCCACCCGATTGGGCCGCAGCCCGCCGCCGTTGCGATTGAGGAAGCGGTAAGCCTGCCCAGTGCGCGGGTCGATGCCGTTGCCGTTGAGGCCCACGTTGATCGGCAAGCCCGTGCGCCAGGAGACGATGGTCGCCAACCGCCAACCGCCCAACACCGCGTCAGTGGCCCGGCTCCAACTGCTCCCTATCTTGCGGCCGCGCCCAAAAGGCAATTCGTAAGTCACCGCGGTAGTGTATTGTAACTTCGGAGTCTGCGTCATGCGGCCATTCTCCACGTCAAAGCGGTCAAGCAATTGCGGCGAAGAGCCGGCATCCCACGTGCCCACCTGATCGATCGCGCTAGCCCAAGTGAAACTGGCCAGGGCATACAAGCCGTTGGCGAAGTTATGTTCGAACTTAGTCTGCAGCGAGTTATACCAGCTCTTGCCGCGGCTGGCACCCGTCTGAATGCCTTGCCATTGCGGAAAGGGGCGATTCGCCGGCACGGATCCGTCGACGCCAAAGGCGGTCTGGTTCCTTTCGTAGAGCCCGAATAAGTTCGTGCCCCGATTTCCGGCGTAAGCCACCTCAAAGGTGCTGGCTTTGTTCACGCGATACTGCACGGCCAGATTGAACTGTTGAATGCTGCCCGAACGCTGTTCCCTCTCGCGCGTTCGCAGGCCCACGTTACGGCTATCGTAGTTGGATAGGACGTTCGCCGGAAGCGGATCGCTCAAACGCACGGGTGCTGGGCCAGTGCCCACGCGCAGCAGCGTCGGCTGAATCAATTGCGGCGGGTTTAGAGCCAGGCTGGCCTCGGAGCCATAGATATCTTCCGTGTTGTAGAAGAGGCCGTAGCCGCCGCGGATCACCAAGCGGTCCGGCCGTGCTTGCCAGGCGAAGCCCAGCCGCGGGCCGAAGTTATTGCGGTCCGGCGTGGTGAGATATTTGTCTTGGTCACTGGTCAGGATCAAGCCGCCGGTAGCCGGGTCGAAGTTGATGTTCTTGTTCTTGCCACTGCCGTAAAAAGGCGTCGTATATTCATAGCGCACGCCTAAGTTCAACGTCAGGTTGCGGGTGACTTTCCAATCGTCTTGCACGAAGCCGCTGAGGGCCTGCTGTAGTTGCTGGATGGCGGGGACCGTATTCAATTGCACGCTTTCCGGAAAGCCCAGGAGTAAGTCTCCAATTCCGTCGTTGGAGTAACGGCCCAGGAACGAATACGCCGGGCTGCGGCGGGTCACGTCGATGAACGTGTTGTCTTTCAGCCGCATCTCAAATCCGGTGCGCACAAAGTGCTTGCCCGCTTGAATGGACACACTATCGATCACCTGATGTAACTTCGGCGATTGATACTGCGGGCGGAAATTGCGAGTGCCTAACTGACGATAGTTCGTGACGCCAATCCCGGGCAAACCGCCGACCTGAAGCATCTCGGCCGGGAAGCCTTTGAAGCCGAAAGCATCGGCCTTCTGATCATTCACCGTGGCGTGGGCGAACTCGGCGAAGGTCCGGTTGTGGCCGTAGCGCAGGGTATTCACAATCCGCGTCGAAAGCGTACTGGTCCAGGCCACGGCCAAGCTCTTGTTTTCATTAAACTGCGCACCCTGATTGCCTTCGCCGTCCGCGATGCCGGGAAACAATTGGTCGCGGTTAAATTTCTGGCGCAGATAGCTAAAGCGCGCCATGAGCTGGTTCTTTTCGTTCAGCGCGTAGTCGCCTCGCGTATCGAACTTGTGGGTGTCTTCTTTGCCGTCTCGCAGCGCGCTCCAGTTATTCGACGGACGGCCGTTCTGGAAGTTACCCGGCAGATTCGGTTCGGGATATAGATCCACTACTTTTTTGCCCAGGGCGTCGAAACGCGAGGCGGGCAGGACGTTATTGGCGAAGGGCAAGTTAGTCGCGGGGTCCACGATGTTCAGCGCGCCAAACTCGCCACGCTTTTGGCTCGCCGTGGGCACCGTCGCCAGAAAGGTCTCCGCAAAATTTTGCCGAAAGCCCTCGTAGGCGCCGAAGTAGAAGAGTTTGTCTTTTTGGATGGGCCCACCCACCGTACCGCCGTATTGTTGCCACTTCAAGTTACTCTTCGGCAGGTCTTGGACATTGTTGGTCCAGCCGCGCGCGGCCAGCGCTGAATCGCGATTGAAGTAATAGCCCGTGCCATGTAACTGGTTCGTCCCACCCTTGATGGAGACGTTTACCACGGCACCGGCGCTGCGCCCAAACTCCGCTGAAAACGAATTCGTCTGCACCTTAAATTCGGCAATGGCATCGGGATTCGGCTGCACCACTTGGGCACTTAAGCTCTGCGCGTTCTGCGTCCCTTGATTGTTGTCAACGCCGTCCAGTAGGAAGTTATTCTGCGTATGGTAATTGCCGTTAGCCACGAACCAGCCTGGGCCCCGCGTCGTGGGATTCAACGTACTCGCCGCCACGCCCGGCGAAAGCAAGGCCAGCTCCGTATAGCGGCGGCCCGCCAACGGCAACTCCACCGCCGTCCGGCCACTGACTACTTGGCCCAGCGCACCTTGTTCCGTCTGAATGGTGGCGGCGGCCGCCGTTACTTCCACCGTCTCAGCGAGCGATGATACTTCCATCTTCACGCGCACTAAGCGCCGCTCGTCAACGGTGATTTGCACGGCGGTCAACTTCACGGTCTTAAACCCGCTTTGCGTAACATCGATCTCATAATCCCCCCGGACAATCGGGCTGAAGACGGCATAGCCGTCACCCGAAGTAGCCACCGTGGCCCGCGCGCCCGTGTTGCGATTCAAGAGACTCACTTTCGCGCCCGCCATCGAAGCTTGCGAAGCGTCCTCCACTAACACCCGCAACGACGCAGAATCGGTTTGCGCCAGGAGAGCGGAAGCCACTAGGCCGAAATACAGAAGGTGATGCATGCCATTAGCATAACAGCTGCAAAATAAATAATGCGTGTGCGGGAAATGACGACTGTGTCACAGGAGCAAAAGTTCACTAGCCTCCGCTAAGCGACCGAAGCGACCGGGGCCACGAAGATCGGAGTCGGCGGCGGCGCAACGGACCCAGCTTCGGGCTCGATGCTCACCGCTATGCCGACCGCTACCGCGCCGGGCCGCGCGTGCAACGCGGTAGCGTTGGCTAAAGCGCGGAAGAGTCCGGCGGACCGCAGCGCACCGCCTTTGGCCGGACCAGAAAACTGTTGACTGATGCCGATCAGTCATGGATCATGAAGCAAGCCAGCGTCGCTTCGCTCCGATCGTGATCGTCATCAGCCCGGAATCCTGATCGCCTTCGCCGGAATACGCACCAAGCTTTGCTTTCACTCTTGCCGTCGACAATAAGCTGTGGAACAAGCAGTTCACCTGCTAAAACGTGCCGGCCTCGCTCCCTTTGGCTTGCATTGTCCCGGTCTTGCAATCCTTCGACGACCGTTTTGCCGCAACATCAGGTAGGAATGGTTGATACGTCCGTCCCTACCTGAGTCCTTGTGGTCCAACTTACCGCTGGGTCACCGCCCCGATGGCCAAGCCACCTTTGGCGCTTTGGACCGCCACCGAAGTGAATGGCCCTGGTACAAAGAACTGACCGGTGAACTTACCCCCGCCAGCAGGAACCAGCGACCCCAACTGCACTCCGGTGATGGCATTGAACACCAGCATGTAGGCGGCACTGGCATCGGAAGTGGTTGCCTCCATCCTAAACTGCGATTTACTCACCACGTATTCTGTCTTGGTGATAGTCACAGTATCGGTACCTTTTAACACATTGACAATGCCAGTCGTGGTTGTTCCCTGGTAGCTTCCTGTGATCGTAATTGGTGAATCCACATTCACATGCAATGCGCTGAGCAAAAACGTTCCAGTTGTAGCCCCAGGAAGCACCGAGACACTGGCTTCAACCGTAGCAACGGCAGTGTTCGAGCTCGATAGGGTAACTACTACAACACTATCGGGTGCAGGGCTGCCCAGAGTCACCGTTCCAAAAGCACGATTTCCGCCGAAGAATCCGAAAAGGCTGGCGGGCGCTATGGTTATAGAAGAGACCGAAACGGGCGGCACCACTGTGATTAGGGCGCTTTGCGTCACCGAACCCAGTGTGGCGGAGATGTTCACAGGCGTTGCGGCGGCAACCGCCCTGGTGGCCACCGGGAAGGTTGCGGAGTTCGCCCCGGCTGGAATTGTAACTGATGTGTTCGGCAAAATTGCAGCGGGATTATCACTTGCCAGCGCAATCACGAAGCCACCCGCAGGTGCGGGCCCACCCAATTTAACCGTACCATTGACGGTCGAAGGTCCACCCACTACATAATTGGAATCCAACGTAAGCAGGCCAAGCAAAGGAGGATTGCCCATGGAGTTGCGAGCGATGTAGACAGCGCTTCCATCCACCATGGCGACGTCCGGGGATCCGTTGCGGTCGAAATCACCTGTAGCGAACCATTTGCCCCCGACGAACATATTCAGCCCCCAATCAATGGGTCCACCCCAAGGAGCGGGTCCGCCGTTTTGATTGTCCGTAGCCCCCCAAACCGAGACGAAATCAGGACGTCCGTCGCCGTTAAAGTCGGCTGTAACGAACTGGTTCACGGGATAGGTACCGAAAACGGGTCCAAAGTTTCCGCTCAAAATAAATGTCCCGTCGCCATTCCCGGTGTAGGGGTAGACGATGGGTCCACTGCGGGTTCTGCTTCCGGTTAGCATGATTAAGTCCATTTTCCCGTCGCCATTACCATCCACCGCGACGCCCCAATAGGAAGGCCCAGGAACAACTTGGCCGTCCACAAACGTCCCGTCGCCATT
>JANLPT010000259.1:0-3266 GCA_031367405.1 Bryobacteraceae bacterium | reverse complement strand
TAGTGTCTCAGTTTGAAATGGCCTAGATTATCTTCCTAGCTGTTCCGCTTTAACCCGTAGGCCCCGCGTGCCATATTATCCCCATGGCACAGAAACGCACCCCCCGCCCCCGCGACCCCGTTCAGCTTGGCAAGCTCATGGTGGACATCATGACGGGCCAGGTTCCCGACGCGGTGGATGACGGAAAGGATGAAGCCGCCTCCGTCGTAGGGCGAAAAGGGGCTGCGGCTCGGGCGTCTAGCATGACGCCGGAACGGCGGGCGGAGATAGCCAAGGAAGCTGCCGCGAAACGCTGGGGCAGATAAGCCCCACTTTTTTTGGGCGCTCCAACTATCATATTGACAGGCGTCGATTGGTATCGTATTGATAGGCCATGGAGGCCTTATGGACGATACGCCGTCTCGACAAAATGTCGCAAAATACCGTCTTACGTCGAAAATCGCGGAGCAGCGGATTCGGGAGGCGGCGAAGTCTAGCGCCAACATCATTTGGTCACGACACGCACAGATGCGCATGTCTGAGCGAGAAATCTTCGACGTTGATGTACTCCGCATACTCCGCGGCGGCATGATCGTTGGACAACCAGAAGAAAATGCGGCGGGAGAATGGAAATGCAAGATGACGTTAAGATTGCGAGGAGCCCGGGAAGCGGGCGTCGTAATCATCATCCTCAAAGGGGGGAGGCTGCTGATCAAAACCGTAGAATGGGAAGACCTAGTATGACCCAGTATCCGAAAGTCTGGCAGCTTGGGGCGGAGATCAAAGAGCCAATTCCTTATACGGGATGCGGTCTTGATGATATCTGGCTGGTGAGCGGGTACGAGATTGAGACGTTTGATGGAGAGGATGCCATCTCCGTGCGTGATCTTGATGGATTGCATGCGGCGATTGGGCGCTCCTTGGTGAGGCGCAAAAAACTCCTGACAGGGAAGGAAATCCGCTTCTTGCGTGTGCAGATGGACTTGAGCCAATCCAAACTGGCACGCTTGGTTGGGTGTGATGCGCAGCAAATTGCCCGCTATGAAAAAGGGCAAAACAAAATGCCGGGCGCGGTGGATAGGATATTGCGGATGCTTTATCTTCAGCACCTCGACGATCCCGTTGCTGTCCAAAGCTTCCTTGAAACTCTGGACCAGTTGGATAGCCGTTTGCGCGACAAACAAGTGTTCACCGCGACCCCAGACGGATGGGTGGTTGAAGCGGCCTGAAACACACGACTCATTTGAGCAAGGAGGGCCGCTACGGCCCTCTTTTTTCACTCATAAACTGACCTTTTATGCTTGCATAGGCGACCAAACTGACCTAATATGCTTGGCATGAACAAGCTCACCCGCACCGCCCGCGCTCAAATCCTCGGCCTGATGGTTGAAGGCATGTCCATGCGTGCAATCAGCCGCATCACGGGCGCCAGCAAGAACACCATCGTCAAGTTGCTGGAAGACGCAGGGGAAGCTTTCTCTGACTATCAGGACCGCACCCTGCGGAACCTGACCTGCAAGCGTCTCCAGGTCGATGAAATTTGGGCGTTCGTCTACGCCAAGGCCAAGAACGTCGAGAGTGCCAAGGCCGCGCCGGAAGCCGCTGGCGACATTTGGACGTGGATGGCGATTGACGCTGACACCAAACTGATCCCGTCCTTCTACGTCGGGAGCCGCGATGCAGAGGCAGCGCAGCATTTCATCGGCGATATGGCGATGCGACTGGCCAACCGGGTGCAACTGACCAGCGATGGCCACAAGCCCTACCTGGAAGCGGTCGAACCGTCCTTCGGCGCGGATATCGACTACGCCATGCTCATCAAGCACTATGGCGAGCCTGTCGGCGCCCTCGGTCGCTACAGCCCCGGCGAGTGCAAGGGGATTGATCTACGCCGGGTAGAAGGCCGGCCCGATACGGCGCACGTCAGCACCAGCTTTATCGAACGCGCCAACTTGACCACGCGCATGGGCAACCGCCGGTTCACTCGTCTGACGAACGGGTTCAGCAAGAAGGCCGAGAACCACGCCCATTCGGTCGCAATCCATACGATGCATTACAATTTCGTTAGAATTCACCAGACCCTCCGCTGCACCCCGGCTATGGCGGCTGGCGTGACGAAGACGCTTTGGGAATTGACGGACATGGTGAAGGTGTTGGAGGATTGGGAATCTGAGCGGGGGTGACTCCCATCTCGGCCTCGCCTACCCTGTTTAGGTAACCAAAGCAGGGGAGACACCAATGGCTGATACCTCCGTCGTGCATATCGGAGAAAATTCACCCGAACAAGTGGCCTATAAACTACTCCACGAAATTGCGGCGATCGAAAATACTACCGGTCGAAGGGACCGGAAATGGTGGCTGGACACGTATGCGGAATGCCTGTTGGCTGTCCGCAGTCCTAGCTCCCGGGTTCGCCCCTAACGGCATCAGCTACCGCACGAGCGGCCTGAATAATCCCGGCGTCGCTCGTGCCTTGCAGGAAATCCAAGTAGACGCGCGCACGGTCGATAACCGCAGTGGGTGTTGCATACCCCGCCTTGGTCTCATCCTCATGGGCCAAGGAAAGCGCTCGTTCACGAATATCATTCATTTCCTAAATCCTTCATCCCATACCTATATGAGTCTTTATTCCTCCCGCGTCAATCTCTTTCTTGAAACTGAGACACTGCCGGCAGCCGCCGCCAGGGGATTCGCATTTCGAATCTCCTTGACGAGCGGCTCAGCGCTTGCCCGGCTCGGCGCGAACCGATCCTACATCCGGTGCGTTTCACCTGAGCGCCCCGTGGGAAACGACCTAAGCCGCGGTTCCCCTTCCGGCCAAACCAGGCCGGAATCCGGGATTCGTTCCGGCCTTCGGCGCAAAGGGCGAAATCGCAGCCCCGCGCCGGATAGTGCGTGTCGGCGCCTGGTTCGGAGCCCGTTCCGGATGGTCGAAGTCGTCGCCCCGGCCAAGCCCCCCCGCTCCGCCGCCCCACCCCCCCCCCACCTACGCCCGCGGTAGAAATACCCTCATAAAGTTATTGCTTCGTTCTCCCCACCCAGCTACCACCATACCCAAGACCCGAACAGCCACAACCACCCCGGCCCAAGCGAAACCCCGCCCGATCCCGGGGCGCATCGGGGCTGTTCTCAAAATCCTCGCCGCTCTCATCGCCCACGCCCGCCACTTCACCGCGACCGCCACCACCCGCGCGGCCGCCCCGGAATTCGCCACCGCCGCCGCCGTCTTCGGCACCGACCATCTGCCAACCATCCTGCACCGCATGCAACGCGGCCTCCTCCGCGCG
>JANLPT010000249.1:0-2045 GCA_031367405.1 Bryobacteraceae bacterium | reverse complement strand
GACGAGCTTGGCCGAAGGCTTGAGGCCGAGGGCATCCACGATGGCCTTGGGAATGGTGGTCTGATTTTTCGAGGTCAGCGTGGATTCTGCAATCATGCAAGGAGCGTTGCGGGATTCCTTGCCAAAGTCAAACGGCAAGGAGCAGCCCGCGGCTCACGGATTACGCCTGTTTCACCGCGCGTTTTAGCAACCGGTCGCGCAATGTCTCCCAAGCTACCCCGCCCTCTGGCTCCGCCAGCCGCTGCCGGAGCAGTTCCAGCAAGGCCGGATCCTTTTCCTTTTCCAGCACCACTTGATTGAGAAGCTCCTCGGCCAGCATTTCCTTTTGTTCGGTCGGCAGCGACAGCACCTCGGGAAGTTGTTCGACGATCATGGTCGCAGGTTAATCCGTGATCCGTTGCTCGCCAGTCCAAAACGCCGTGGTGAAGACCGGGAGCCAGGCGACGATCGTGGACGTGACGAAGTGCGCGGCGTGCGGTTCGTGAATGCGGTGGCGGCGGCGCATGGCGGGAGGTGAGGGGAAGCCCAGCTTTGCAGACAATCGCGTTCCGAAGTGCAACTTCGGAACGCGGGACCAGATCGAAAGATGCGGTCAGCGCAGCGGACGCTTCCTCCGCGCACCATGCCAGAAACGCAGGATGCGGACGGTCTGGCGCGTAGCATCGGGGCGGTAGATGATGAGATACGAGCCGTAGGGCAGGAAGCGCGTGCCGGGTCTGTGCGGAAACGAAACACCGATCTCCGGCACATGGGCGAGCGATTCGGCTTGGTCGATCAAAGCCAGGCCAAACCGTTCCGCGGCGGGCGGGTTGTCGCGCGCGATGTATTCCACGATGCGCTGCAAATCCTGCCGGCTCCGCTTGGAGAAAACTACTTCCCAGCCCATGCGCGCACGGCTTGGCGAAGTTCCGCGGCGGAGTAGCCCTGCCCGGCGTCGATCTCGCGTTCGGCGGCGTCGAGGGAGGCGAGCAACTCGGCCCGCTCGTTTTCGTCCAGCGAGGCGAGGCCGAAGCGCCGTGCCAGGAGCCGCGCTTCGAGGGCTTCGCGTTCCGCTGCGGGCAGTTGTCCGAGGGCTGTTTCAATTTCTGCGACCGTGCTCATGCGGCATAGATAACACTGAATTTGCGGGGGCGATATAGGACAAAAGTCTGCGCATTCCGATTGGGGAAGCTCAGCTTCGCAGACCATTGCGTTCCGAAGTGCGGCGTTGGAACGAGGAGAAACTGCTGATTATTTCGCCTTCCGACTGGAGTTAAAAATTAACAACTTGTCCCAATCAATTGCGCCGTCAGGGTGGCAGAAGTCTGCGATGAACTGTTGGGTGAATTGGTTGAGTACTTTCGCGTATTCGTCCGCGAACTTATCGTTGTGCTCGCGTGCTCGGTGGCCGATGGGCTCGATGATGCGCCGGTAAAGCTCCGAATCGCCCGAGATGAATTCCCAAAACGACTGACCGCAAAGCTTGAAATACTCTCCCTTATTCTCATTGCCGGCACGTCCATAACAGCAGCCGTTCACAAAGGTGAGCGGAGTGGCAGCGGCATTAGTCCGAATTATCCGCGCGGCCTTTTTGAAGTTGTCGCACATGCGGGCGATCTGGCTGCTATTGCCCCACACGGGGCCGCTCTTGATAGCTACTATGTAGAGCGTTCCGTCTTTTTCCATTTCAAGGTCGATCCCCTCAGCGATTGAAAGCCCGCCTTCTGGCAGGGAGAGCGAAGTCGATTGCATTCCTGATCGCCTGACTCCAGTCGATGAATTCACCAATCCGGTTTTTGACCAGTTCAATCTCCTCGTCCGTCAAGAGTCGCTCGATATGAGCTAACGCTACGCCTTGTAAGTCTTCCACATTTATCGAATATACGATCTCGTCATTAGGTTTCATAAATTTTGTTGGTAAAAGATGTTCTGGCGATGCCAACGAAGCGCGTTTGGATGAGGATGGATTTCACTCCTCGTTGGAAGACCGATTCTCCTGCTCTTGCCCGTAAGTAACCTAAAGAACTCGCGGCTTCCAGCGTCCAAAGGCAAATCATAACCCTTTT
>JANLPT010000233.1:0-11645 GCA_031367405.1 Bryobacteraceae bacterium | reverse complement strand
TCCGTCATCGGATGGGAAGTGAGGACGGCGGGCAGATGTTCCTGATCGATTGCGAACGCCATGGTTTTAGTGTAACGCGCGTGGTTCCACGACCCGGAAAGAACGACGACATGACCGTGGTGACCGTGAGGAGAAACGCATGAGAACCGTACTATTGTTGGCGCTGATGACGCCGGTTTGCGGCGCGCAGACGATTGAAGTGGAGAGCCTGTTTCAGCCGGCGCCCCTTTCGGGCATGTGGAAGCACCACACCGGCGACGACCCGCGCTGGGCGGACCCCGCTTTCGACGACTCGGCTTGGCCGAGTGTGCGGAGGAACGCTTGAACGCCCTACTCCTTCGCTTCGATCAACTCCTCCCACGCCAGAGCATAGCCCACGGCCCGCTTCACTTCTCGAATTCGCCGGGCCGGAATCCGCGAGATCCTTTCCACCAAGTGGAGCTTCGAGATGGTGCGCAGGTTATCGCAGTTCACCACGCAGGGCTTGGGCATTCCCTCGGCCTTGCCCAACGGAACTTCAATCGGAATGTGCCGGATGGTCGCCGTGATCTCGGCGGCTACGAACTTGTTCAGCACGCCGTAGGCATCGTCACGGCTCAGCAACAGCACGGGCCGGCGGCCGGCGGGCTTGGGCAAGTCCGCCCACCAGATCTCGTACTGCTTCATGCCTTCCACTCCTCGGCGTTTGACCAGTCGTCGGCATCGGCAGCGGAGTCCGGTTGGCGAAGATACGCCTCGCGGATCGCTTCATATTCGCGCTTGCGGATCGCCTCTTTCACGGCTTGCCGGATGAACTCCGCCCGCTGCCGCTTGGCGGCCGGTGCCACCTTATTCAAAGACTTCAAAAGCGGCTCATCGATCTGGATCAATATGGACGGCATACAATCATGACTATATCATTGAACGATATCAATTCGACGATCGCCGAGGCCGCCCAGGCCTGGAGCCAAAACGACGACATCACCGTCGTCACCATCCGGAGGAACTTCTAACATGCGTCTTTGCCTCTTCATTCTTGCCGCATTACCCATGCTGGCCCCAGAACGCCCTCTACCTCGACCTCTCCGGACCCTGGCGCTTTCAGGCCACCGACGATCCCCGCTATGCGCAGCCCGATCTGGACGATAGCCAATGGCGCATCCTCACCCTTCCCATCGCCGACAACCCCAGTTTCACCCAACCCATTCCAGGGGTCCCGAAGTTTTACTGGTTACGCCGCCGCGTCGAACTTCCCACTGGAACGGACCGGACCCGCCTGGCGCTAACATTGGGTGCGATTCGCCCTCGACGGCGCCGAAGCCCTAGTCGATACCGGCCTCCCCCTCGGCCTCGATCCCGATGCCCACTACCTCGAGACCACCCTCACGCTCCAGCCCGGTTCCTGCCTGACGATGCTCTCCGACGGTGTCGTGGAAGCCGAGAACCCCCAGCGCGAACTCTTCGGCTTCGACCGTACGCGGGACATCAGCGGCCAGTCGGCGCAGGAGATCGCCAACGCCGCCCAAGCCTGGGGCCAGAACGACGACATCACCGTAGTTACAGTGCGGAGGAATGCATGACACGCAAACTAGTATCGCGACCGTGTGTACAGGTTTGTATCCGGCTCTTCGAGATCATTCGCGACGGGGGCAGGCCAAACGAACTTCTTCAGTCAGCCAAAGCGCTACTTCGTTCCCGCGCGCCGCGGGTAGCCTATCCGGTTATTCCAATCCAAGCGATTTTGGGCATCCCAGAACGCGATCAGAGCCTTCGAAAGTCCGCTGACATCGTCTTGAACGAGGGTGCGCCGATTCACGAAAATCACTCCGGCGTGAGACTCTTCGGTGAGCGACCAGCGCACGAGCAGATCCGGCACCGTCCGCTGGTCGCAGGTGACCAAAGTGAAGCGAGCCTCGCGCGCGGCGCGAAGAATTTGCTCATCATCGCCGCCAAGATGGGCACCGTCTTCCCAAGCGCTGAGCGCCAAGACGCCAATCTCCGGGCGATGCCGCCGAATGATCGCCGCGATCACCGGGTCAAGATGTTCGTCCAGCAAGAAGCAAAGCAAGGTGGCTCAGGGAGTCCAAAGGGCCATTGGCAGCCGCCGGCGCAGATCTTCCTCGCTGACCGCGTCGTTCTCGGCCACCAATGGAAGCACCTCCGCGGAATAGGCGCGTATGTAGGCGAGCACGCCCTCCGCGCGTTGCGGCGGCCAGCCCAGATGCTTCGCCGTCTTCCCGGAATCGAGCACGTACGTTTCGGCAACCATCGACACTTCCCAAACCGCGAGACTCGAACCCACCACGTAGGGCTGCCGCCCCACGACGGAATCGCGGAACTCAACCAAGGGGAACTCCTCATGCCGCAACGCTTCTTCGATCAACTGCGCGGTGGCCTCGCCGCGCGATTTGCGCACACTGCTGGCGAAGCGGTCCAGGCGGGCCGCTTGTTCGTCGGGCAGTTGGAGGTCGATCAAGGTCATGCCTCTTTTATTGTAGTCACGCCGGACGGTGCGGAGGAATGCATGACCCGCGGACTAGTACAGCGACCGCTTGAAAAGTATCTTATTAGAGTCGTCTTCCAACATCCCCTCCCTCACGGTCTGGGTTCGTCAGGTTGATCATTTATTGGCATTCAAACGAACCCCGACCGTGAGGGAGGGGATGTTGCGGCAAACCGCGAAAGTTACAAATCACGCGGTCAAAGTGCTAAGTAACGCGACGACGACATTGCTGCGGTGACCGTGAGGAGAAACGCATGAGAAGAATATTACTGCTAGCGCTGATGGGGCCATTCTGCGCCGCGCAGACGATTGAAGTGGAGAGCCTGTTTCAACCCGCGCCGCTCTCGGGCCTGTGGAAGCACCACACCGGCGACGACCCACGCTGGGCGGACCCCGCCTTCGACGACTCGGCCTGGCCGACCGTGCGTATGCCGGAGGCGGCGGCCCAGCCGACGCTTGGATTTTCCTGGTACCGGTTCCGGGTGCGGCTGCCGGAGAACATGCCCAAAGAACGGCTGGCCCTGATGATCGGCGGCTTCGGCCGCAGCCAAGCCTATGAAGTCTTCTGGAACGGGCAGCGTGCCGGAGCCATGGGCGAAGTCGATGGTGGCGCGTGGGGCCTGCGGATCTCCATACCGAAGTCGATCCCGGTGCCGGGTTACGGTCGGGAAGCCGTAGTGGCGATCCGCCTGCGGGCGGCCTTTGGCGAATTCAACATTCCCTCTCGCCGGACTTCATGGATTGGCACAGAGGCTTCTATCCAGGAGCGCGTCGAGACCTGGCGGGGCGAACGGTTGAGAAACGCTCAACCTCTCTTGCTGATTTCGGCTTCACTGCTTTTGTCTGGTGTCTTGTTCCTTCTGCTTCCCCTCTGGCGCCGCGACGCGCCGGAGTATTTCTGGTTTGGCCTATGGCTGCTGTCTGGCACCGTGCAGCGCGTCTGCGCGGGAAGCCCGGATATCGTTGGTCTGGAGGGGCGCCTGGCTGCGATTTGGATTATGTATTTGGCGGCCGTTGGCCTACAGCTGGGTTGGCTTGGTTGGATGCGAAGCTTGTTCCTCAGCCGGGTCACGCAACCAGCGTGGCTTGCCGCTGCAGCTTGCGTAGCGCTTTTCCTCGGGTATTGCGCCTTCTACACGGCTGGGGGAAACTCCACCCCCCTCCTTCAGTTTTCGTTATCCACGCTGTCTATCTCTTGCTTGGTTTTCGTTTACTACCAGCTCGGGTGGCGAAGTTCGCGCGAAGCGGATCGCATGCCCTTCGTCCACATGGCGATCCTGGTTTACTTCGCGGTGGGTTATGCCACCTACGGAGCCTTATTCTTCTCGCCAACCAGTGCAATGGCCACCCAAGGGCCGTTGGCGCGCACGATCACCGGTCTGCTGTTCGCGTTCGCGATGACCATTGTGATGAACCAGCGCTCCGCCCGGCTGCTCAGCGATCGCCAGCGCCTGAGCGGGGAACTGGCATCGGCCGCCGAGGTCCAATCGCTCCTGCTGACCTCGTTGCCCACGGCGGGGGACCTGTACCGCATCGAGCCCGTCTACCTCCCGGCCTCTGAGGTCGGCGGTGACTTCTACCAGGTGCTGGAGCGGGCCGGCGGCTCGCGCATCGTCCTCGTCGGCGACGTCAGCGGCAAGGGTCTCAAGGCCGCGATGCTTGTGTCGGTAACCGTCGGCATGTTGCGCCGGGAGCGCTCCTCCTCGCCCGCCGAAATTCTGGCCGGGTTGAATGAAGGGCTTGCCGGCCGGTGCGGAGGCGGCTTCGTCACCTGTTGCTGCGCCCGGTTCGATGCCGATGGCACGGTAATGATCGCGAATGCCGGGCATCCATCGCCCTACTGCGACGGGCGGGAAGTGGAGGTGGAGGCCGGACTGCCGCTCGGCATCGCGCCAGGAGTGGAGTACGCGGAGTTCGTCACCCGCGGTGACCAGTTCACGCTCGTCTCCGACGGCGTCGTCGAAGCTGAGAACGCCCAGCGCGAACTCTTCGGCTTCGACCGTACGCGCGACGTCAGTGCCAAGCCCGCCCGGGAGATCGCCGAAGCCGCCAAAGCATGGGGCCAGAACGACGACATCACCGTGGTGACGGTGCGGAGGTTAGGATGAGTTACGACTTCGGTATTTGTTTGCGGAGCTCTTCGACGTCAATGCGGTCTTTGCCGCGGCCCGAAGCTTCCTTATTGCGCAGCAGGGCGTCGCGCCCGATGAAGTGGACCATGATTCCGTCCAGTTCTCCTTGCACTCGTGTCTGCCAGGCGTCATCGAAACTAACTCCCGAGATCGAAGTCATCAGGTCGATACGATTGGGTTCGTGTCCGAGCTGGATCACCCGTGCCGGAGCCGTGAAATCGTCGACCGTCAGCCCCAAACTCCCAAATCCGAACTCTTGGATGCTGCGGAGTACACGCGCCGCATTTCCCGCGCTGGCCCGCACAAAGAAGTCGATGTCCGCAGAGTACCGTGGGTATCCGTGCCAGGAGACCGCTAGCGCCCCCACCACCAAGTACTCAACTCCGTTCGAGTTCAAGCACTCGACAAACTCGCGCAAGTCCTTGCTGAGTGGCATCGGGGTGGGCTCTCTCCCGGATCGCGAAAAAGATCTCGATCCGTTCCTGCGGGCTCATTTCGTTTCGCGAAAGGGCGTCCGCTGCGTCCGCTTCTTCAAAGCTGTGAAAGATGCGGACAACTTTCTTCATGCTCTTATTTTACCGCGCCCAGGGGGTCACTTCGGCTTCGACCGCACTTGCGAGATTAGCGTCCAGCCCGCGCATCGAATTGCCCAAGCCGCCCAGGCCTGGAGCCAGAACGACGACATCACAGTCGTCACCGTCCGGAGGGCATCATGAGAGCGGATGCTCAGATCCCAAGACGGGCGAGTAACTCCGCAGTCGTTAACCAGGGTGCCGGCACCGAGGCAAAGTCGTCGTCGTTTGCCGCGACCGGGTGAACATTATCTTTGATATTCGAGTTTCTGGCGGGCGTCCTTGCGGGTGAACTGCCAGTTGATTTTGGTTTTGGCCGCGTTCACTTGACCGTTCCAGGCCCGCGCCTCGCCGAAACGCATGAGAACAGTACTACTGTTAGCGCTGATGGCGCCGGTTTCGAGTGCCCAGAACATTAACGTGGAAAGCCTGTTTCAACCGATGCCGCTTTCCGGGATCTGGAAACACCAAATGGGCGACGACCCACGCTGGGCCGACCCGGCGTTCGACGATTCCGCGTGGCCGAGTGTGCCGATGCCGGCCTCGGCATCCTTGCCGGGCAATGGTTTCTCGTGGTATCGATTCCGTGTCCGGTTGCCGGAAAACGTGCCGAAGGAACCGCTCGCCGTGCTGCTGGGCGGGTTCGGCAACGACCAGGCTTACGAGGTCTTCTTCAACGGCCAGCGCATCGGTGTGGCAGGCGAACCGGATGACGGCACGCGGGGACTGCTGCTTACAGACCGGAGCGCTTTCCGGCCATCCATGGGGGGATCCTGGCGTACCTCGCGGTGATCGTGGCGACCTTCGGCGGTCAGCTGGTGTGGCCCACCGAAGAGTTCGCCGGCATGGCGGTATTGCTGCGCTCCGTGGTCTTACTGCTGTTTACTCTCGCGATGGTGGTCCTCATGAATCAACGTTCGGCGCGCCTGCTGGGCGAACAGCAGCGCCTCGCCCAGGAAATGCGCGCCGGTGCCGAAATGCAGGAACTCCTGCTGCCTGCCGGCTGAATCCAGGCACCCGGCTTCACCACCGAAGCCGCTTACCTCGCCATGTCCGAGGCCGGCGGCGACTTCTATTTCACCCGCCCCGAACCCGGCGGCGGCTTGCTGGTGGTGGTGGGCGACGTCAGCGGCAAAGGGCTGAAGGCCGCCATGCTGGTGGCCGTAGCGTTGGGAGCGGCGGGGAGCACCAAGGCGACGTCTCCGGCGGCGGTGCTATCGACCATCAACCAAGCGCTGCTGGGGCGCACCGGGGGTGGCTTCGTCACGGCCTGCTGCGCTCGCTTTGACCCTGACGGTACGGTGACGATCGCCAACGCGGGCCACCCGTCGCCCTATTGCGATGGCCGCGAAGTGGAGACCGAAGGAGGCTTACCGCTGGGGATCGCGCCGGAGGTTGCGTACGAGGATGCCATCGTGTCGGGCGAGCGATTCACGTTCGTTTCCGACGGCGTCGTGGAGGCCGAGAACGCGAAGCGCGAACTGTTCGGCTTCGACCGCACGCGCGAGATCAGCACTCAGTCCGCAGCCGAAATTGCCGAAACCGCGAAAGCCTGGGGCCAGAATGACGACATCACTGTGGTCACGGTGAGTAGGAATGCATGCTCTTAGTCGAGATCGGTCAACTCACGCCAACCCAACGCCGCGCCCATCGCGCGCTTGGCCTCCACCCAACGCCCGGGCGCCAACTTACCGGCCAAGCGAGTCAGCGACGATCGAGGCACCATACGAAGGCTGTCGCAGTTGGCCACGCAGGCTTTGGGCAGCCCTTCGTCTTCCCCCAAGGCGACTTCGCTGGCAACGCCGCGCACGGTCGAGGTAATTTCCACCGCGATGAACTTGGACAGGTAATCGTAGGCGTCGTTCCGGCTCAGCAGCAGGACCGGACGACGGCCCACGGGATCCGGCAAGTCCGCCCACCAGATCTCGAACTGCTTCATGCCTGCCATTCCTCCGGCAGTTCCCAGACTTCCGTAGCCTCGGCGGCATCGGGCTGCAGCCGATACGCCTCGCGCATGCGTTCGGTCTCGCGCCGAAAGAGCGCATCCTTCACGGCTTGCCGGATGAAGTCGGCCCGCTGGCGCTTGGCGGCGGGGGCAATCCGGTCAATGGCCTGCAATGTCGCCTCATCGAAATGGACGAGGACCTGGGGCATAGTGATTATCTATCTCTTGTATCTATACATACCATGGCTTCAACCTTCCCAAACTCCCGGCAACGGTTCGCCAGTAACCGCGATTGCCGCATCGCCGGTGACACAATGGCGATCGTCTGCGGCCGGTAAGTCACCGCCCGGTACACGGCCCGGATCGCCGTCAATGTCGTCTTACCCCATTGCCGGTGACAATTCAAAATCACATACCGGCTCTTCGCTCCCAGCAGGGCCTCCTGATCGGGGTGCGGTGAAAATCCCAAGCTTCGCGCGAACGTCGCCGGGTCATTTACTCCAGCTTTACAAATTCGGAGGAGGCGATACCATGTGAAGGATGCCTGAACCCTTGAAAATCGCCGTCGCCGGACTCGGCCGCATGGGCTGGATCCATGCCCATCATGTCATTCAACTCGCAAAGGAGTCTGGCACTTGTACCCTGGCCGGGGTGGCCGATGCCAACCCGGACCGGCGGCGGAAGTTTGCCGAAACCTATGGCCTGGACGTGCCGATTTTCGGCTCAGTGGACGAATTGGCCGCCGCCAAAGTCTGCGAGGCCACGGTGGTTGTGACGCCCACAGAAAATCACCGCGAGCATGCCACGCGGCTGATCGCGGCGGGGCATCGCGTGCTGGTAGAAAAGCCGCTCACCGGCTCCATGGACGGTGACCGCGAGTTCGCCGCCGAACTCGATACCCATCATCCCCATGCGCTCATGCTGGCCTTCCAGAGGCGTTTCGACGAAGCCTTGCAGTTCGCCCGCGCGCTGATGTTAGGCGGGGCGATTGGCCCGGTGTTTAAGATCTACTCGGCTCTCGAAGACTCGGGACCCGCACCGAACGGCTACCAGAGCCCCGGCATTCTCTCGGACATGTCGATTCACAATGTCGACGAGATTCTGTGGCTCACGGGACAAATGCCAGAGGCGGCCCTGGCCGTCGGCTCGCGCACTTATAGCCATCGCCTCACCACCTGCACCGAAGACTTCGACGACGCCGTGCTGTTCATGTGGTTCCCTAAGCAAGCCGTGGGCGAGCTAACGGCGCAGGTGCAAGTGACGCGCAATCACGTCTCCGGCTATCGTACGGAGACGGCCATCTTTGGTGAAGCCGGGCAGATCCGGATCGGCCGGTTTGCCCAGCGTCCACACGAGGTAATCGTCGAGGCCTACGGCCTTCGTTTTGCCTCGCAGCCCGTGGAGCAGCGCGTATTCACGGTGCTGCCGGATCAAATGAACCAAGCCGAATTCGCCGCGCGTTACGGGCTATCTTACAAGGCTGAAGTCGCGGCCTTCATCGAGTGCTGCCGCCTGGGCCAACCCTTCCCGATCACCCACCTGGACGGTCTGCGCGCCCAGATAGTAATCGCTGCGGGAATGGGGAAGATGTTGACCCGCGAGGATGCCGCGGCCATTACTTTGTGAGTATTTACTTTTGCGGGCGCAAATGCCGCTCCACATCGTCTAACTTATCGCTCAATTGATGTAACTTGAGACTCAGCCCCCTGATCTCAAGCTCGGCGCGGCGATTGACTTCGAAATCCATGTCGCCGCGCAACCGGTCCTTCATATCCTGGCGGTTCTGGCTCATCATGATCACCGGGGCTTGGATGGCCGCCAGCATCGACAGAAAGAGGTTCAGTAAAATGAAAGGGTACGGATCCCATGCCCGGTTGCCCAATAGAACATTGTAGGCCGTGTAAATGACGAGGATGGCGAAAAACGAAATGATAAAGCGCCAGGACCCGCCGAACTGTGCCACGGTATCCGCCACCCGATCGCCCAGCGTGGCACTCTGCTCATAGATCTCATTCGGGTTGCGCAGCGAACGGCTCTGCACGAGCCGTTGCGCCGCGTGAAATTGTCTACCCAACACCGCCAGCATATCCATGCCCGCATCTGGTTTCTGGTGCAAAAGATTTCTTAGATCTTCACGGTCAATTTCCAGGCAAGTAACCGGCTCCAGGGCCAGGGCGCTGGTTTGATGAGGCGTGGCATCCAGCAGCGACGCGAAGCCGAAGAAGCCACCTGGCTCGGGCTCATCCAGCGTAAGCTCCTGGTGATCCTCGTCGATCAGCGTGACGCGGACTTTTCCATCGATCAGAACGTAACCCGGGCCGCCGGGATCGCCGTGGCGGAAAATTCGTTCATGAGCCGCAAACCGGCGCACCTCGACATGGGCCGCTAATACTTCGCGTTCATCGCCATCCAGCAGCGAGAACAACGGCACACTCTTCAACAGATTCGCGTCACAACCCATAGGCACCTCAGTCGATATTGTGTCAGTTCGGGATGGCTAAACCTATTCATATTTTAACGGCCCGTTTTCAACGAACCGCAACGCCGTAGATCAGCAGCATGGTAAGTGCGCCCAGCGCGGAGACAGCAAATCCAGCCTGCTTCAGGATATTCACCGGCAGAAGGTATTCGGCTACAAGTCCCCCCACCAATGCGCCGGCCAAGCTCAAGATGGCAGTTAGCAGCGGGCTGATGGATGGGTGGCCTGGCAGAATGAGCCGGGTGGTGAGGCCGACCGCGAGTCCGAACGATGCCTGAAAAAATCTCCGTTGCATTAGTACCTCCAAGCAGCGAAAGTAAGTATGGTCATGGGGCCTCTATCTCTTGCAGAGTAATTAAGCCCTCCGGAACCATGGCCTTAATCTCTGGAAGCACGGCGCGAATCCGCTCTGCCTCATCGATGGCGACGATCACCATGGGCCGGTCATCGGACACGCCGAAGAGCCGCGTCTGGTGTACTTTCCCATGCTTGCCGTAGCCCATGACGCCGCGTAACACGGTGGCACCGGTAATGTGCGCACTCAGCAGACGCCGCACTACTCCTTCGTGCAACGGCACACCTTCGCTGCTGCGATGGCCCTCATTTAGATAGACCGTCAATTGGAGCTTGGTCATACAGTTAGTCCTTTCCTCGGGGATCGCGAACGGCTAGAGCATACATACTTGGCAAGGCCACGAGGGTTAAAAGCAACGTGGATAGCAATCCCCCGACGACTACCGTCGCCAAAGGCCTTTGGACGTCTGACCCAATGCCACTGGCGCGCGCGGCGGGCACCATTCCTAATAGGGCCACCACCACCATCAACAACACCGGCCGCAATTGCGCCAATGAACCTTGAATGATGGCCCGATGCACGGGGAGATCCGGTTCCGACCGGCGCAAGCGGTTGATCTCGGCGATTACCAGCACACCGCTCATCACCGCCACACCGAACAGACTGATGAAGCCCACCGCCGCCGAAACACTCAAATTAATGCCGCGTAAGTACAGAAACAAGATACCGCCCACTAAGGAGAACGGCACGTTCATCAGCACCATCCCGGCGTACTTTGCCGAACCGAACATAAAGAACAGCAACACGAAGATAATCGCAATCGTGATCGGTAGAATTACCGTCAACCTTTTTTGCGCCCGCTGTAAGTTCTCAAACTGGCCGCCCCAGGTGACTTCGTAGCCGGCCGGCAAATGCACTGACTGATTAAATCGCTTTTGCGCATCGCCAACGAAGCTACCCTGATCGCGCCCGCGAATGTTCGTTCGTACCGTGATTTGCCGCTGATTCTCGCGGCGGGCGATGATACTCGCGCCGTTCACCACTTTAATCTCGGCGAGTTGCGATAGCGGCACACGCCCCCCCTCGCGGGTTGGCACCAGCACGTTACCGATCGCGGTAATATTCGTGCGCGCTTCAGGTAAATATCTGACGGTAATGTCGAAACGGCGCTCACCCTCAAACATCGTTCCCGCCGCCCGGCCGCCAATCGCCATTTCGATTACATCTTCCACATCGCGAACATTAATGCCATAGCGTGCCACTGCTTGCCGGTCAATGCGCAGACGTAATTGGGCCTGATCCGGCTCTTGCTCAATCGCGGTATCCACCGCGCCGGGCACTGTCTTCATGATGGCCAGCGTATTCAACGCATTCTCGCGCAGCACAGCCAGATTGGGGCCACGAATGATGACCGCCAAGTCGGCGGCGGAACCGGTGACGGATTCGGTGACATTGTCGACGATGGGCTGCGTGAAGCTGAAGGCGGTGCCGGGTATACGGGCATTGAGTGTCTTACTCAGTTCTTCAATCAGCCTTTGCTTATTCATCCCCTCTGGCCACGTGTCATAAGGCTTCAACGCGAGAAAGAACTCGTTGCGATTCGGGCCGTAGGGGTCGGTGCCGGAATCATTGCGGCCGGTCTGCGAAGACACCAGTTTCACTTCTGGATACTCGGCGGCGATCGCCCGAATTTGTCCCGCCAGTTGCGCGCTCTTTTCGAGTGACACTCCCGCCGGCAGA
>JANLPT010000221.1:0-8870 GCA_031367405.1 Bryobacteraceae bacterium | reverse complement strand
ATCGGCTTCCAGTTAATGGTAGGGGGCAGCCGGTGAATCCGCTAAACCTGATGTTAGCCATTCCGCTAATCGGCTTTCTGATTTGCTTACTCGCTTCGAAAGAAAATGCCGGGCTGGCGCGCATGATTGCCCTGGCAACCTCGGTACTGGTATTCGTGGTCGCGCTGAGTATGTTGGGGTTGGTGGTGGCGGTGCCTGCCGGTTTCCAATTTCAAAGCGATATAGCTTGGATTTCGACGCCAGCCATTCACTATCACGTCGGCGTGGACGGCTTTAGCTTATGGATGGTCCTCCTCACCGCGCTGCTGACGCCGCTGTCGATTCTCGCCTCCTGGAACCCGGTGAAGGAGCGCGCCAACCTCTATTTCGGTTTCTTACTGTTACTGGAGTTCGGAGTGCTCGGCGTATTCGTTTCCCTCGACATGTTTCTCTACTATGTCTTCTGGGAAATCTCTATTGTCCCGGTACTGTTTTTGGTCGGTATGTGGGGTACGGAGAGGCGCGCGGCTGCGGCGGTGAAGTTCTTCCTTTACACGATGACCGGCAGCGTCTTGATGCTGGCCGCCATCATTTATCTATATACCAAGACTCATACTTTTGACTTTACGCGCTTGGCCTCGATCACCCATGCTCTGCCGGCGGAAGCGCGCTGGCTGATGTTTCTGGCTTTCTTCTTCGCCTTTGCGATTAAGACTCCCCTGTTTCCCCTGCATACCTGGTTGCCTGACACTTACACCGCAGCTCCGACGCCCGTGACAGTGATGCTGGCCGGCGTACTCTCAAAAATGGGTACTTACTCACTGTTACGTTTCTGCATCGGCTTGTTTCCGGCGGAAGCGCAGCATGCGGCCCCTTGGGTGGCGGCGTTAGCTGTGATTAGCATCGTCTATGGAGCCCTAGTCGCCATGGTGCAGCCGAATATGAAACGGCTGGTGGCTTACTCTTCGGTGTCTCACTTGGGCTTCGTTGTCCTCGGTATCTTCTCGTTCAATCGCTGGGGCTTCGATGGCGCGGTTTATCAGATGGTGAACCACGGCATATCCACTGGCGCGCTGTTCCTCCTCGTTTGGTTCCTCGAAGAGCGGCGGCATTCGCTCGAAATCGATCACTACGGCGGTGTGGCGCGCGTCGCCCCTTGGTTGGCCACTGCTTTTATGATCGTCACGCTGGGTTCCATCGGGCTGCCGATGCTGGGTAATTTCGTGGGTGAATTTCTCATTTTGCAAGGCGCCGCCAAAGCGAGCTTTGCCTGGGCCGTATTCGCTTCCGTCGGCGTGATCCTCTCGGCGGTGTATATGCTCTGGATGTACCAGCGCGTTTTCTTTGGCGAGATTGCGGAGGCGGTGGCGGCTCGCATGCCGGACTTGAGCTGGCGCGAAGGCGCGGTGATCCTCCCGCTGATTGTCCTGATGGTCTGGTTCGGGGTCTCGACGAGCGGGATGCTGGAGCCGGTTTCGGCCGCCAACGGCGCGTTGCTCAACTTACTCGAAGGTCCCGCCCGTGTGGCGGTGATGAAATGAACAGCCTATTCCCATCGTCCGCCGATTTCTTTCGGGTAGCGCCGGAAATTCTTCTGACTATTTTCGGCACGCTGCTGATGGTGCTGGAGCCCATCACCGGCGACGGCAAGGGTGAGAAGCCGATGCTGCGTTGGCTGGCGATAGTGGGCCTGGTGCTTGCGCTGGCGGCGGCCGTATTTGCCTATGGTGATCCGGGTGCCGCCTTCAATGGCATGTTACTCGTGGATGGCTTTGGTACCTTCTTCCGGGTAGTGGTGATCGGCACCGGCTTACTGACGGTCTTTTGCGCGCAGGATTACTTAGTGCGCGAACGGCATGAGAACGGCGAGTTTTATGCCTTGTTACTCTTTTCGATCGCGGGGCAATGTATCATGGCCACGGCGAACGAGCTCATCATCCTCTTTATCGGTCTCGAGATTTCATCTATCTCCTCCTATATTCTGGCGGGCTTTTTTCGGGATGACCGGCGCTCGAATGAGAGCGCACTGAAGTATTTTCTGCTCGGCTCTTTCGCGACGGGCTTCCTGCTCTATGGCGTGGCTTGGGTTTACGGCATCACCGGTTCTACGAACCTGACTGCCATCCACAACACGCTGGCTGCCGGCCCTGTAAATCCTCGTTTGCTGGGCTTGGCGGCGGCGTTGATGTTTGTCGGTTTCGCCTTCAAGGTTTCGGCGGCACCATTTCAAGTTTGGGCACCGGACGTTTATCAAGGTGCGCCCGTGCCGGTAAGCGCGTTTCTCTCCGCCGGACCTAAAGCGGCGGCCTTCGCTATTTTCCTCCGCGTCTTCACCACCGCCTTTGGCTCGATGGCCGCCCAATGGGAGCCGGTGTTTTGGGGCTCCGCATTGCTGACGATGGTGATGGGTAACTTTGCCGCGCTGCGGCAGAGTAACATCAAGCGCTTACTCGCTTATTCTTCGATTGCCCATGCCGGGTATGTGATGGTGGCCGTAACTTCGCATAGCCAAGTGGGTACGGCGGCCGCAATGTTCTATCTTGCTTCTTATGCTTTCGTGAACGTGGGCGCTTTTGCCGTGGTGGGTTATGTGGCGGCCAAGGGCGAGAAGCATTTGAGCATTGAAGACTTTGGCGGGCTCGCGGCCCGGCAGCCGCTTGCGGCGTTGGTGATGACGATCTTTTTCACTTCGCTGATTGGCGTGCCGCTGACGGCGGGCTTCTTCGGTAAGTTCTATATCTTCACGGCGGCGCTGGAGGCCGGCATGGTTTGGCTAACGGTGTTGGGCTTACTGAACAGCGCCGTGGCGGCTTACTATTACTTGCGCGTGATTGTCGTGATGTACACGCACGAGCCATCCCTGGCCGTTAAGGAACTGCATCCCGCTAGCGGCGGTTTACAGTTTGGCTGGATGGTGGCCGCCGCCGCGACTTTGATTCTCGGCGTTTTTCCGTCGCGGTTACTTGAATTTGCCAGCCGCGCGGCATTGCTGCGTTAGACGGTCGCGCGGCCGGCAGGAAAAGCCATATACTTTTTAGGAGCATGGCAGCAATCTTTCGTGTCGGCGTCACTCCCGATTTTTATGAAGAAGTGAAGGGCAAGTTCGAAGCGCAGATGGACAGTAAGTTGGGGAGTCTCGACTGGCTCGAAGTCCACGCGATGGTGCCGCAGGCCGGCCATGTGGTGGCGGCCGCCTCGCTGAATGAGTACGACGCTGTTCTGGCACTGGCCGTTAAGTTCACGAAAGAGAGCGTCGCCGGTGTCGAACGCACGGCGCTGATTTCCCGGTGGGGCGTGGGTTACGACATGCTGGACGTCGATGCCTTGACGGCCAATGACATCGCGCTCGCCATTACTCCCGGTGCTGTCAGGCGACCGGTTTCCGAGGCCATCCTGGCGCTGATCTTTGCGCTCTCGACCAACGTCGTGGGGCAGGACCGGCTGGTGCGGGCCGGCAAGTGGCGAGGGGACCTGCCGCGCCTGGGCCGCAGTCCACAGGGCCGTACACTCGGTTCGCTCGGCTGCGGTAACATCGCGCAGGAGCTATTCCGCATCGCGCGCTCCATCGGCTTTGGACGCTTCATCGCGCATGACCCTTACGTGTCGCCCGACGTCGCCGCCTCGCTCGGGGTCGAACTCGTCAGCATGGACGGCTTGTTCAGTGCCAGCGATTTTCTGTGCGTCAACACGCCGCTTTCGGCGGCGACGCGCGGCATGGTGGATGCGCGTCTGCTGCGCCTCATGAAGCCGGCCGCCTTCTTCATCAACACCGCGCGTGGGCCCATCGTGCAGCAAGCGGCCCTAATTCGCGCACTGCAAGAAGGCTGGATTGCAGGCGCGGGACTCGATGTCTTCGAAGTGGAGCCGCTGCCGATGGACGATCCGCTGCGCCAACTGGACAATGTGATTCTCGCGCCGCACGGTTTGGCTTGGACCGAGGAACTGGCGCGAGACAATAGCCTGGAAGCGTGCGAGAACATTTTGACGATTGCGCGCGGCGACGTGCCTGCGGCTATCGTCAACAAAGATGTATTGACGCGCCCCGGCTTTCAAAAGAAGCTCGACCGTTACCGGAGGAAAGTATGAAAGCGAATCGATTCCGAGAGGCGCTGGCGGCCGGCCGCATGCCCATTGGCCACATGGTTTGGGAGTTTGGCACCCGCGGCATGGCCAAGATTCTGGAGTCGGCCGACCTCGACTTCGTGATTTATGACATGGAGCATTCGGGCTTCGGCATGGAGCGCATCTTCGACCTGATCGCCTATGCCAAGGCCTGTTCCTTCGCGCCGATGGTGCGCGTGCCGCAGGCGCAGTATCACTTTCTGGCCCGCGTGATGGACGCCGGCGCGCTGGGGGTGATGGTCGCCAATGTCGAGTCGGCGGAGCAGGCCAAGATGATTGTCGATGCCGTCAAATACGCGCCGCTGGGCAATCGCGGCGTGGGCATCGGCACCGCGCATACTGATTTTCTGCCCGCCTCACCGGTGGAGTATTTTGCGGAGAGCAATGCGAGCACGGTGGTGATTTGCCAGATTGAGTCACCGGCGGGCGTGAAGAACGCCGAGGCGATTGCCGCGACACCGGGGGTCGACTTACTGTGGGTGGGCCACTTTGATTTGTCGCAGACCATGGGCATTCCGGCGCAGTTTCAGCACCCGGATTTTCTGGCCGCCCTGCGGACGGTGATTGCGGCGGGAAAGAAGCACGGCTGCCGGTTGGGGATTCAGCCTGGCAATATGGAGCAGTGCGAGCAATGGCTGGGGTTGGGCTTCGACGTGATCTCATGGTCGGTCGATTCGGCGCTTTACCGGCAGGCGTTGGTGAGTGCCATTTCGGCTTTGCGGAATCGTTAGGCTAACATAGGATCGGGTTGACAGTGCAGGTGCAGCCACCTATTCTCAATGAAGGTTAATTGGTTTGAGGAGTCTGCTATGAACGTGCGAAACTATTTCGTTTTAACGCTATTGGGCCTTACGGCCGCGCTCTTCGGGCAGGATCGGGGTACCATTACCGGGGCGGTGACGGATGTTTCCGGGGCCATTGTGCCGCTGGCGAGGGTAACTCTGCTGAATCCGGCCAACGGGCAGAAGCAGACGGTGGAGACCAATGCCGAAGGCAATTACACCTTTCTGTCTCTGATTGCGGGGCGCTATTCGGTGACGGCGGAGAAGGACGGGTTTCGCCGGGCGGAAGCGTCGAACGTGCAAGTGCAGGTGAGCACTACTTCGCGTCTCGATATCCGCATGCAACTGGGTGCCGTGCAGGAGACGGTGCAGGTGGAAGCGACGACGCCGTTGTTGCAGACCGACCGCAGCGACCTGGGCACTATCGTCGAAAACAAAGCCATTCAGCAACTGCCGCTGTTCATCAACGGAGGCTTGCGGAGTAATTTAGCTTTTACGGGGCTCGCGCCCGGCGTGGTGATGAGCCTGCAAAGCGATCCGGATACGACCGGTGGCGCGCCGCGGATCGCGGGGGGCCAAGCGAACGGTGCCAGTCTGCTAGTGGATGGCGGCGAGGCGATGAGCGAGCGGCGTAACGACCCGCAAATGCGCGTGGTGAGCGCCGAAGCGGTGGAAGAGTTTAAGGTGCAGACTTCGGCTTACTCGGCCGAGTTTGGGCGATCTTCGAACGGGGTCATTAATTTCACGACTAAGTCCGGCACGAACGCACTGCATGGATCTTTTCTCGCCCAGTTACGCCACGAAAAGTTGAATGCGAAGGGTTTCTTTTGGGGGGCGCGCGGCGAGTCAGTCCAGCGGCAGCATGTGGAGGCGGCCAATCTCGGTGGCCCGATATTTATTCCGAAGGTCTACGATGGCCGTAACAAGACTTTCTTCTTTTTTGCCGGCGAACGATCACGCGCGAAGAACTACTCGAGCACGAGCCTGATTTCTTTGCCGATCGCGGCTTTCCGGAACGGCGATTTCCGGCGCTATACCAACGCCGCGGGCCAGATGGTGCCGCTGTACGATCCGATCGATGCGAGTGGCAATGTGATTGCGAATGCTTCGTTGCGCCAGCCGCTGCAATGTAACGGCGTCTTGAACGTCATCTGTCCGGAGCGGATTAGTCCGGTGGCCAAGACGATCTTTGGGCAGCTCCCGTTGCCCGATAGCCCTGATGTCGTATTTAATAACACGCTGGCCCGTAACAATGGCGCGCGGACGCCGGGGGCTTGGCAGGGCGTTTATTCCATCAAAGGCGACCACAACGTGACGGATAAACTGCATGTCAACGGCATGTTCAGTAAGCAGTACTTCGATAGCTATCCGCTGGTCGGGCCCATTCCTGGCCCGCTCGCCGAAGCCTTCCAGGAGTTTGGCCACATTCGTTACTGGCGCTTTAATGCGGATTACACGATCAAGCCCAATCTTCTGAATCATTTCACCTTTGGTTTGAACCAGCGGAAGCTGGGTGAGGGGCCGAACCTGGGTCTGCCGGAAAGCTATCGCCAAGCGACACTTCTTCCGGGCGTGGTGGGCGCGGGAGGAGAAAAAGCTCCTAATTACACCAAATACAACACGGAGTTCGGCAATTTCGGCGGCAGCGTCAATACTGATTCACCGGGCCGCACCATCAATGCGAGTAATCAACTGTCCTGGGTGAAGGGACGGCACAATCTTAAGTTCGGCGGCAGTTACATGAATATCAGCTATCGCCGGATCGACTGTAACAATTGCGCGGGCTCATTGAGTTACAGCACGGCCGGCACGGGCAACCCGAGTGTGGGCGGCCAGAATGGCATCGGATTTGCATCATTTCTGCTGGGCTTGCCGAGTGGCGGTTCGTTCAACTTTGGCGCCGATATTGATTTCCGGTATAAGTATTACGCTGGTTATATTCAAGATGACTTTAAGGTGACGAAGAAGCTGAGCTTGAATCTGGGGCTGCGCTACGATTACAGTGTGCCACGCCAGGAAGCGGCTTTGCAGAACAGTAACTTCAACCCGACGATTCCCAATCCGGCGGCGGGAAATATTCTGGGTGCGCTGGAGTTTGCCTCAAGCAAGCGCCCCATTCTGATCGATAGCCGCAAGAATGCGTTTGCGCCGCGGTTGGGATTTGCGTATCAGGTGACGGCCAGAACGGTGGTCCGCGGGGGCGGTGCCATTATGTACGACATTATTCGCGAGGATAACAATGCCGATAGCGGTATCCAGGGCTTCGGCGGCGGTTATGGCTCGATTGGGAACAACCTGTCCAACGGGATTTCGTTCACCCAAAAAGGCGGCATCAATGACTTTAAAGCGTTCGTGGATGGCCAACGGCCCCCCCAGTTGAATCCGGGCTTGGGGGTGAATGGCGGTGTGAATTACAAGTTGGGAGAATCCGGGAAGCCAGGGTACTACGCCGACTATAACTTTACCGTTGAACACAGCTTTACGCCTTCCACGCTGTTACGCACCAGCTTTCACGCCAACTACGGCATTAAGATTTACCAGAGTGGCTTGGACTTTAATCAACTGGACCCCAAATATTTTGCCACTTATGGGAACTTGCTCACGACGCCCGTGAGTACCGCGCTCACCAATCCGATTGTGATCGCTTCAGGGTTCAAGCTGCCGTACGCCAGCTTTCCGGTAAATTTGCAATTGCAGCAGGCGCTCCGGCCGTTTCCGCAATATTCAGGGTTTGGCTCAGTGGCCTCGCAATCGGGCCATAGCACTTACAATGGTCTCGAGGTGAGTTTTCAGAAGCGGTATTCCAAAGGCCTGTGGCTGATGACTTCCTATACCTTCTCGAAGACCCTGGTGAGCCAGAATGGCCAGAACTTTTATAATCAGTTAACGGAGAAAGTGGTGAGTGGTGCCAGCCGTCCGCACGTGTATACGCTGGGTTACGTTTATGAGCTGCCGGTGGGTAAGGGTAAGGCCTTCGGGGCCAATCTCCATCCGCTGGTGAATGGGTTCCTGGGCAACTGGACAGTTTCGGCGGTGCATCGATATCAGAGCGGCACTCCCATTGGCGTGGGCGGCTGTAGCCAGACGCTGGCGGGAGCGGGGGCGGCGCGGTGTAGTTACGTTCCCGGGCAACCGTTGCTGAACGCCAGTTTCGATCCGGCGAATCCCAATAGTCCTTACTTGAACCGGGCGGCGTTTGTGCAACCAGCGAACTTTACTTACGGCAATGTGCCGGCGGTGATCCCGCAGATCTACCAGCCGAATCAGCTCAGTGAGGATGTGGCGGCGAGTAAGAATGTGACATTCGGACACACTGAGAAGAACAATATCGAGTTCCGGGCGTCGGCCTTCAATGTCGCCAACCGGCACTTATTGGGTGGTTTGAATGCGAACATCACGAATGCGACGTTCGGCACATTTTCTAATCCTCAATCGAGCTTGCCACGCAACTTACAGTTCAGCGTGCGGGTGAGTTTCTAAGGTGAGTAAGTTAGCACTGGCCGCCCTGCTGATCGCGGCGGCGTCGGCAGAGGACTACTTTCCTAAGGCGGATAGCGCCGGGGGGTGGCGGACGTTAAAAGATGCTACGGCGGTGAGAAAGACGGCCGGTATGGACTTGCGCAAGCTCGACCAAGCCTTCGAATACGCCTCACGCAGCAGTCAACACGGCGGATTGCTGGTGGTGAGGCATGGTTGGTTGGTTTATGAACGCTACTATGGGCGCGGTAACCGTGCGGCCAATCCGGTAGCGGCTTCGGTGGGCAAAGCGTATGTCAGCATTGCCTCGGGAATTATGTTGGCCGAAAAAAAGGCGGCCATTCCGGCGGGCCTCGATACCAAGGTCTTCAATGCCCAGTATCTTCCGGAAGCGATGCCCTTAGACGATCCGGCGAAAGCCGATATTACTCTGGGGCAGTTACTGTCGATGTCGGCGGGGCTGCATGGAGAAGGCGGGAACCCTGGTTTCGTGGATGGCTTGCCGTCAGT
>JANLPT010000130.1:0-5288 GCA_031367405.1 Bryobacteraceae bacterium | reverse complement strand
CAAACGAGGCTGAGTCCGAGTACAATGGGAGGTCGTATGCCATCTGTCACTGAGAGAGCATTGCTTATCAAAGGTAAGTCCGTCTGAATGTCCCCCACGATCGTAGCTCCTGATATTGACGTCGATCAATCCGGCCAAACTGGCCAGGAACACGCGAAGATGTTCCACGTTGTCCTTCTGGACGACGACGATCATACGTATGACTACGTGATCGAGATGCTGCAAAAGCTATTTCTGCTCTCCTCGGCTTCCGCGTTCAATCACGCCGTGGAGGTGGACGCCACCGGCCGCACCGTCGTGTTGACGTGCGAATTGGAGCCCGCTGAATTCGCCCGCCAACAAGTGCACAGCTATGGTGCCGATTGGCGCATGCCCCGTTCGCAAGGTTCCATGTCGGCGGAGCTTGAACCCGCCGCCGGCTGATGGCCCTGTCACCCCACCTTCGAGCGGCTTTGATGATCACCGTGTGCGCGACGGCGTTTGCCGGGTTGCTGGTCACCCGGCTGCTAAGCGCGATGATGGTGGATCCCAACTTTGGCCGTGGCGACAATCTGTTTGAGTTGGTGGCCCTGATGACGTGCGTGCTGGGTCCCGTGCTGGCCCTGGTGGCCGCTGTCGGCTTGGCTTTTCGGCAGCGCTGGGCGATGCGGGTCGGCCGTGGTGCGGCCTGGGTTCTGCTGGCGGCGGCGTTCGCCATTTTGGCAAATTTTGCGATCGCCGGGGGAGCGGAAACTGGGCAGAGTGGAGCTCTGGCCGCCACCCAAACGGCCGTTGGCGTCGCGAGCTTGGCCGGTGCGGTCGGTCTTTACTTCCTCTTGCGTAGCTTGCCGAAGCCGTCTCTAGCCGCGAGATCACGGCCATGGTGGCGGGTCGGTCTTTACTTCCTGTTGCGTCTGCTGCCGAAGCGGTAGCAACCCGCAAGAGAGCGGATCTCGGGGGTTCTTCTTCAGGTGGCTGGGGTCGGTGGTGCTGCGACCCCAGCGATGAAAAGATTGGGTTTAACGAAAGACACGGTCGAAGATGGCATCGACGTTGCCTAACTGGCGCTCGTAGGAGAACGCGTGGGCGAGTTGCTCGGGCAAAACTTGCGACCGGATTTCCGGCAGCGACTCGATGGTGGCTCGGAAATCGCCATCGGACTCCCAACAAGCCAGCGCGTGCGTCTGCACTAGCTTGTAGGCCTGCTCCCGCAACATGCCAGCCGCTACCAGGTCGAGCAACACTTGGCCGGAAAAGACGAGGCCGCGGGTCGATTCCAGGTTCTGTCGCATGCGGTCAGGGAAGACGCGCATGCCCTCTACCAGCCAAAGCGTTTTGGCCAGCAGATAGTCGGTGAGAATGCAGGAGTCCGGCAGGATCACGCGCTCCACCGAGGAGTGCGAGATGTCGCGTTCGTGCCAGAGGGCGATGTTCTCAAACGCGGCCTGCAGATTCGAGCGCACCACGCGGGCCAGACCGCAGATCTGCTCGCAGACGATGGGGTTCTTCTTGTGGGGCATCGCCGACGAGCCCTTTTGCCCGGTGGCGAACGGCTCCATCACTTCCCGCACTTCAGTGCGTTGCAAGTGGCGGACTTCGAGCGCAATCTTTTCGAGCGTGGCGCACACCAGGGCCAGCGCGGCGATGTAGCCCGCATGCAGATCGCGCGAGAGCACTTGGGACGAGATGGGCGCGGCGCGCAGGCCCAGCTTGGCACAGATGGTCTCCTCGGCGTCCATCGGCAGGTGGGCGAGCGTGCCAACGGCACCCGAGATCTTGCCCATACGCGCCTCTTCCGCGGCTTGGGCAAAGCGGCGGCGATTGCGGCGCAGTTCGTCGAACCACAACGCCAGCTTCAGGCCGAAGGTGATCGGCTCGGCGTGGATGCCGTGCGTGCGGCCGATCTGCACGGCGTGCTGATACTCGCGGGCGCGCTTCTCGAGTGCTGTTAGCAGAGGATCAATACCGGCCAGGATTACGTCGGCGGCTTGTTTCATCTGGCAGGCTTGCGCGGTATCGACGACGTCGTTGGAGGTCATGCCGAAGTGGAACCAGCGCGAGGCCCCGGCTTGTCCAGCCGCAGCCATCGCTTCGGCGACGGCCGTGGTGAAGGCGATCACGTCGTGGCGGGTTTCGCGTTCAATGGCTTCGATACGGTCGACGCTGAAGCTGGCGTGGGCGCGCAGTTGGACGACCGCTTCGGCAGGCACTTGGCCCATTTCCGCCAGGGTCTCCGAGGCGGCCAACTCCACCGCGAGCCATTGCTGATACTTATTCTGCTCGCTCCAAATGCGGCCCATTCCGGCGCGCGTGTATCGGGAAATCATAGGTTGTAAAGCGCGGACTGTTGGCCTGGCTCGCACACGGTCAACTCCGTTAGCAAGGCGCGTTGCTGCAAGGCCTGGGAGGCGATCAGGCGCACGATTTCGGGGTGGTTGTTATGCTCGCTCAAGTGACCCAGCATCACCGTCTGGGCGCGCGCCGAAAGATGGTCGAGAATGAATTGCGAAGCCACGTCATTCGAAAGATGACCCTTGCGCGACATCACCCGCTGCTTCACACTCCACGGATACGGGCCCACCTTGAGCATGTCCAGGTCGTGATTGCTTTCGAGCAGTAAGAGGTCGACATCTTCCAAATGCACCTTGATCGAATCGGGCACATAGCCCAGGTCAGTCGCGATACCCACTTTGGCCCCTTCCCCGATGAAGGTGAAGCCGATGGGGTCCACGGCGTCATGCGGAATCGTAAAGCTGGTCACTTCGATGTCGCCAATCCGGAATCGTGTCCCGGCTTGGAACTCCGTAATCTCGGGTGGCCCCGCAGGACTATTCCAATCGATCATCGGCGCGGTGAGCTTGGTTAGATAAATCGGCACGGACTGCTTCTTGTCCTTGGCCAATTTTCGCGCTAAAGCCGGCAGGCCGCAGACATGGTCAGAGTGCTCATGGGTGATCAGAATGGCGTCAATGCCGCAAGGGTCTTCGCCGATCGCCTCCAGCCGCGCATAGGTTTCTTTCGCGCTCAAACCGGCATCGATCAGCAATCGCGTCTGGGGCGTGGCCACCAAGGCGCAGTTACCGGAGCTCGAACTGGCTAAAACACAAAACTTCAACATTGTTTCAAACTTCTCTTATCGGCTTCTTTTGATTGTAGCCCTGACGAACGAAAATATTCTCGTTGTGGACGCTTCCCTTTCATTTATTTTTCCGGTAGAATCTCGGATCTGAGTGGAGAGTGGACGCTCCCTCAATCTTGATGGGCTTCCGGCGAAATGCGGGGAGCCCTTTTTGTAAGCATGAACGAATACATTGAGCTTTTGAAGCGGGGCGATGTGGACGCGGCGACCCGCTTACTGGACGCCCAGCCGGAGTTGCTGACGGCCCGTGACTCCCAGGGTGCCTCCATCGTGGCCCTGGCTTGCTACCATCATCAGCCGGCGATTGCGCGTCTGATCGCCGAACGGCGGCCGCTGGACTTGTGGGAAGCGTGCATGCTCGGAGATCTGCCTCGGGTGCGGCAGTGTCTTGAGAACCAGGGCGGCGATGTGAATCAACCCGCAGCCGACGGCTTTCCGCCGTTTGCCTTGGCCGTCTTTTTCGGCCAGCCCGAGGTTTACCGTTACCTGTTGCAACATGGTGCCGACGTGAATCAATCGGCGCTCAATGCGATGCGGGTGTCGGCAGTGCATGCGGCCGTCGCTCGACACGATGCCGAAGGTCTGGCCCTGATCCTGGAGCACGGTGGCGATCCGAATGCCCGTCAGCAAGCCGGCTGGACGGCATTGCATTCCGCCGCCGCTCAGGGCGATCGCCGCATGACGGAGATGCTGATTCGGGCGGGGGCCGATCGGCGCGCGCTAACGGAAAAGGGCGAGACCGCTGCCGATCTCGCCCGTAGTGGAGGACATAACGAACTGGCGGTTTGGCTGGAAGCTTAGTAGTCTGACCGTGTGGTTTGTAACTTTTTCGGCTTGGCGCAGGATCGTGCGATGACATAAAGAAGATACTTTTCACCCGGTCGAGGTACTAATCTTCCTCTTCCACCTCGCCGGACCGCGCCGCCTTGTGGGCCGCGATCACTTTGTCGGCCTGCAGAGCCGGCACGTAGTCGTAGTGCGAGAACTCCATATGGAACGAAGCCCGGCCCTGGGTGATCGACGTCAAGTCGTTCTGATAGGTGAGCATTTCACTCATCGGCACCTCGGCCTTCAATATCTGATCGGAGCCCCGAACATCCGTGCCCGAGATGCGGCCACGGCGGCTGTTCATGTCGCCCATCAGGTCGCCGGCGAACTCCACCGGCGAACGGACTTCCACCTTCATGATCGGCTCGAGCAGCGTGGGCTTGGCCACCGCCATGGCCGCTTTGAAAGCCTTGCGGGCCGCCATCTTGAACGACATCTCCGAAGAGTCGACGTCGTGATAGGAGCCATCGTAGAGCGTCACTTTGAAGTCCACCATGGGGCAACCGGCCAAGTAACCATTGGCCGCCGCTTCGATGATGCCCTTCTCGATGGCCGGTACAAATTGCCTAGGCACCGAGCCGCCGAAGGTCTCGTTGTGGAACTCGAACTTACTGCCGCGCGGCAGCGGCTCCACGCGAATCCAGCAGTCGCCGAACTGGCCGTGGCCACCGGTCTGTTTCTTATGCCGGCCTTGCACGTCGGCGTTGCCGCGCACGGTCTCGCGGTAGGGAATCTTCGGCGCATGCAGCTCCACATCGACGTGATACTTGCGCCGCAGTCGCGAGACGATGATCTCGATGTGCTGTTGCCCGTTGCCCGCCAGGAGAAACTCCTTGGTTTGCGGATCGCGATAGAAACGCAAGCCGGGGTCCTCTTCGAGAATTTTGTGGATGGCATGACCCATGCGGTCCTCGTCGGTGCGCGTCTTGGCGAGAATGGCGTAGGCAATGGACGGCTCCGGCAGTTCGACGGCCGGATAGGCCACCGGCGTGGCTTTGTCGTGCAGCGTGTCACCAGTCAGCGTGTCCTTCAGCTTGGCCACGGCGCCGATGTCCCCGGCCCGCAATTCGGTCACCGGGCTCAGGTTCTTGCCCTGCAGGACGCCGAGGTGCGAGAGCTTCTCGGGCTGGCCCGTACGGGAGTTGATTAGGATGCTGTCGTTCTTCAGCACCCCCGAGGCCACCTTGAGGTAGGAGACCCGTCCGGAGAACGTATCCGCCACGGTCTTAAAGACGAAGACGCTCAGCGGCTCACTGTCTCGGACTGCCCGCAGGCCTTTGTCGTTACCCTTCACCGTTCCTACCGCCGAAGGACGGCACGTGGGGGCGGGGAAGAACTCGTG
>JANLPT010000066.1:0-33955 GCA_031367405.1 Bryobacteraceae bacterium | reverse complement strand
CGGGGACGGCCAGCGACGCCGGGGGCATGGCCGCCGTCACCTGGCAATCCTCTAACGGGCCCACGGGCACGGCGGCGGGCACGAACTCCTGGCGCGCCGAGATTCCCCTCAACCCCGGATTCAACACCATCATCATCCGAGCCCGCGACACGTCCGGCAACACCGCCTGGCGCAGCTTAATTGTCACCCGGCGCTAAATCGGCGACAGTTTCTGGGCTTTAGGCCTGGGCGGGCACCTGGGCGGGCTGGAAGCCAAACCTCACTGGTGTCTTTGTCGCAGTAGCCCCTCACTCTCTCGGCTGCGGCTCTATCCGGCCGGCTCGTGGCGTGTGGGGCGTGCGTTACCGGTTGAGCGCGGCGGTGACGCCGTCGACGAGCCAGAAGGTGGTGGTGACTTCGCCGCTGGTGAAGACGACGCTTTTGCCGTCGGGGTGCAGGCGCATGCCGCGGTTGTAGTTGTCGGGCGGGATGGCGCCGGGGAGGACGGTGAGGGTGCGGAGTTCGTCGGTGGCTAGGACCAGTTCTTCGAGCTTGGCGGAAGCGCCTTCGTTGCGCAGGATGTAGAGGCGGCTGCCGTCGGCGCTGAAGCAGTGGGCGGGGGCGTCCGCGCTGGTGAAGATGCGCTTCGAGACCTGGCGGGTCTCTTTGCCGTCCGGCGAGACGAGCCAGACTCCGCTGCGGTCGACGCGGGCGATCCACTTGCCGTCGCGCGACCAGGTGGTGTTGCTGCGGTTGCCCGTCAGCCCTCCGAGTTGGCGGAGTTTGCCGGATTCGACGTCCAGGATCTGAGGGGTGCCAGCCACGTTACGAAACGCGAGGGAGCGGCCGTCGGGTGACCAGTCCACGGGCCGCAACCCGTTGCCGAGGTCACCGGGCAGGCGCGTGGCTTGCCCGCTCTTGGTGAGGATCAGGTAGATGGCATAACCGGAGGGGACGATGGCTTGGTCCAACGTTACGGTAAGGGCAAGGCGTCCGCCATCGGGTGAAAAGGCGGGGGCGCGGAAGCGGGCGGTTTTGTCGCCGGTAGCCGAGGACTTGAAGAGGACGCGTTTCCAGCCGGCAGCCACGTTCTTGAGCCACAGTTCATCCTCGTCGCCGTAGTGCGCCACGAAGGCCAGCGTGGTGCCGTCGGGGGACCAGGCCGGTTCGGTTTCGTTGAGCGAAGTGTCATGGAGGCGCGACAGTTTGCGATCCGCCAACGAGTAGGACCAGGCGCCCCAATTTTCTCCGTGCTCCTGGTACAGCAGGCGGTCATGAACGGCGTCGAACGTGTTCGCTTCCAGGCGGCCGTAGGATGAGAAATGGGACTTTCGAGTTGCCTGCCGGGTGTCAATGAAGTCCAGCCCGTAACGGCCGCCCACTCGGTGTTCGGCCACCACATACCGGCTGTCACCGAGCCATGTAAAGGTTTCGAGGTGACGCTCTTCGGTGGATTCACTCAGGGGAACCTCGCGGGCGGCCCCGCCGTCTTCCGGCCAGGGGATCACAAAAAGCCGGGCGATGGGTAGGGTGCTGCCGTAAGCAAACATGAGTTGTTTGCCATCGGGACTGAAGCGCATGACCGGTACTCTCGTAGCCGATTTCGGCCAAATCGCCGCGGGAGCATTGCGTAGTGGGCGGACGGGGCTGCCCATGGGGGAACTGATCTTTAGATGAAAACCGCCGGCTTCAAAGAAGCTGCAGACGACAACCCCGCGGCCATCGGGAGTGATAGCGTAGCTGGCGACCTTCGGCAGGACCAGTTGCGGCGTGCTGCCCGAGACGGATTGCTCCCAGAGCTCCGCGCGGCCCCGGGTGAAGTAGAACTTCGAAGCATCGGGAGACCAGGCCGGCCGATTCACATCTTCCGCTCCCTTGGTGAGTTGCTGCGAATCGGGAGAATCCAGTTGGCGCAGAAAGACCTGCCGCGTTTCGCCCACCAGGGCCGTGTAGAGGATGCTCTTGCCGTCGGGCGAAAAGGCGGGATCGCCCGGTGACGGCTCTTCGATGGGGATGGGGGTGCGAGGCAGGTCAGAGATGGCGACGGCGACGGGCGCGGGGCGCAGCAGGAAGAACGCGAGCGTGCCGGCCAGGGCGATCGCCAGGGCGGCGCTGAGCCAGGGGATCGCCCGCTTTACCGGGACGGGCGTTTGGACCGAGGTGGAGGAGCCGCTCATGGCGCGCAAGGCATAGGCGAGGTCCGAGGCGGATTGGAAGCGGCGGGAAGGCTCTTTTTCTAGGCAGCGCAGGACGATGCCTTTGAGGCCCTGGGGGACGGTGTCAGGGAGCGGCGGCGGGTCCTTTTCGATGACGGCGGCCATGGTTTGCGCAGCGCTGTCGCCGGTGAAGGGCTGCTTCCCGGCGAGCATCTCGTACAGCGTAGTGCCGAAGCTGAAGATGTCGCTGCGGGCGTCAGCCGCCTGGCCGCGCGCCTGTTCCGGCGACATATAGGCGACGGTACCCATCACCATGCCGCCCAGGGTGCGGGTGGCGTCGTCAGTGCCGGTCTGGACTTGGCGGGCGAGGCCAAAGTCGAGAATCTTGACGCGGCCTTCACGAGTCACCATGACGTTGTCCGGCTTCAGGTCGCGGTGGGTGATGCCGGCGGTGTGGGCGGCGGCGAGTCCGTCGGCGATCTGGGCGGCGTAGTCGATGGCTTCGCGCTGCGTCGGCTTCAGCTTGCGCAGCGGATTGCCGTCGACCAGTTCGGTGACGAGGTAGCCGTCGGCAACGTCGAAGATGGAGACGATGTTGGGATGGTTCAGCGCGGCCACGGCGCGGGCCTCGGTTTGGAAGCGCCGGGCGTCGGCATCGGCGTGGAGGAACTTGAGGGCAACGTCGCGGTTCAAGCGCCCGTCGCGAGCACGATAAACCTCACCCATCCCGCCCACGCCGAGCAGGGAGTGGATGACGTAAGGGCCGATCTGAGTGCCGGGTTCGCGGGCCATGCGGGTTCCTGTCAGTATACAGTGGCCATCGGCCATCGGTTCATGAGCCGTGGCGCGACTCATTCAACGGCTCGCTGCCGGTCTGCATAACAGCCCCTCTCCCGCCCAGACTTCCCCCACATCCTCACTTAACCCTAATGCCTGCAATACTGGGGTCGCAGCACCACCGACCCCAGGCACCCGAAAATAGGGGGAAGGGGGGGGAATAGAATTTATGCCTTTGTGGGTAGCTTAGCGAGGCGGCCGTAGATCATTAAGGCTGGAATCACGGGTAACGATCAGGGTCCCGGAACGTCCCTACTATAGGCCTGGAATGTTACGATTGGACAACAGGACGATGGGTGTTATTTGAAGATTTCTCTAAAATGTTTGATCGCCGGTATCGCGTCATTCGCGCTGGTGGGATGTCAGCCAGCCATCAGCACGGCGAAGGGTCCCGGCAAGCCTCCCGCAGCGCCGGTGGTGGTCGGCAAAGCGACAACCCTCTCCATTCCCATTGAGCTGGCCGTTGTCGGTACCACGGAAGCCTCCGAAACCGTGCAGGTGAAGCCGCAGGTGGCTGGGCAGATCGTCCAGGTGGCTTTCAGCGAAGGGCAGTTGGTGGACAAGGGCGCGCTATTGTTCCAAATTGACGATCGGCCTTATCAGCAATCGCTGGCGCAAGCCGAGGCCAATGTCGCCCGGGACCGCGCCGCTCTGCAACAGAACGAAGCCAATGTCGTGCGCGATGCGGCGCAAGCCAAGTATTCCGCAGCCGAATCCAAGCGCTACGCCGAACTCGCCAGCAGCGGCATCGTCTCCCGCACCCAACTCGACCAGTTCCGGACCACCGCCGAAAAGGAACAATCCGCCGTATTGGCCACGCGCGCCGGCGTCGAAAGCGCAAAAGCGAACTTGGCCGCTGACCTCGCCCAAGTGGAGAAAGCCAAGCTCGACGTCGCTTACTGCAAAGTCCGTTCGCCGATTGCCGGGCGCACCGGAAACCTGCTCGTGAATGCGGGTAACGTCGTCAAGGCCAACGAAACCAACCTCGTCGTCGTCAACCGGACCTCACCCATCTTTGCGATTTTCAATGTGCCGGAAGGGCACCTGGGGACGATCCGGAAACTGCAAGCGGCCCGCCAACTGCCCGTGCGGGCTTCTTTGAAGGACACCCCCACCGCCGTGGCCATGGGCTCGCTCGCCGTGATCGATAACGCCGTCGACGCCACCACCGGCTCCATTCGGCTTAAGGCGACCTTCGCCAACCAGGACCGCCTGTTTTGGCCCGGCCAGTTTGTCGACATCGTCCTGGGGCTGGGCACCATCGTGAACGCAACGGTAGTTCCTTCCGAAGCCTTGCAACCAGGGCAGAAGGGCCCCTTCGTCTATCGCCTGAAACCGGACTCCACCGTCGAAGTGCGTCTCGTGACGGTGGGCGAAACGTATCAGGATAAGACCGTGGTGAACGGCCTTGAGCCGGGCGATGTCGTGGTGACTGACGGACAACTGCGGCTCGCCCCCGGCATGAAAGTTCGCCGGACGACGGCGGCGCAGGCTGGAGCGGGCGAATGAACTTCTCCCGCATCTTTATCGAACGGCCAGTGATGACGACGCTGGTGACGCTCGCCATCCTCCTGTTCGGTGCCATCGCTTTCCGCGCCCTGCCCGTGGCCGCGCTGCCCGCCATTGACTATCCCACGCTGCAGGTGCAGGCTGTGCTGCCCGGTGCCAGCCCGGAGACGATGGCCACCTCGGTGGCGACGCCGCTCGAGCGCGAGTTCTCCACCATCGCCGGCATTGACTCGATGAATTCGACGAACTCCCAAGGCGCCACCCAAATCACCATTCAGTTCGAACTCAGCCGCGACATCGACGCCGCCGCGCAGGACGTTCAGTCAGCCATCGCCAAAGCGGGCGGCCGCTTGCCTTCCACCATGCCCCGCCCGCCCACCATGCAGAAGGTGAATCCGGCCGAGCAGCCCATTCTCTTTCTCGCCTTGCGCTCCGAAACGCAGCCTCTCTACGTGGTGAATGAATACGCCGACACGCTGCTGGCGCAGCGCATCTCGATGATCACCGGCGTGTCAAGCGTCAACATCTTCGGCGTGCAAAAGTATGCCGTGCGGATTCAGGTAGATCCTGACCGGATGACCGCTTACAACATCTCCATTGAAGATGTGCAGCGGGCCATTCAAACGAGTAACACCAACTTACCCACTGGCCGTTTGGACGGCACCAAGCAGGCGTTCACCATTCAATCCAGCGGCACCCTCGCCGATGCCAAAGCTTACCGGCCCATCATCGTCGCCTGGAGAAACGGCTCACCCATCCGGCTTGACCAAATCGCCACCGTGCTCGATGGCGTCGAAAACACCCGGAACATCGGTTGGTTCAATGGCACCCGCGGCGTCATCCTGGCCGTGCAGCGGCAGCCCGGCACCAACACCGTCGAGATCGTCGATCGCATCCGGGCGATGCTCCCGGCCTTCCGTCAAGCCATCCCGCCCACCATCGACTTGCAAGTGGCCAATGACTCGTCGCAGACTATCCGCGGCTCCATCGCCGACGTCGAATTCACGTTGCTGCTCACCATCGCGCTCGTGGTGCTGGTGATCTTTCTATTCCTGCGAAACCTGCCCGCCACCCTCATTCCCGGTCTCGCGGTTCCCTTCTCGCTGGTCGGCACGTTCGCGGTGATGCACCTGCTGGGCTACAGCTTGAATAACTTGTCGCTGATGGCCCTCACGTTGTCCGTTGGCTTTGTGGTCGACGACGCCATCGTCATGCTCGAAAACATCGTGCGGCACATGGAAATGGGTAAGTCACGCCGGGAAGCGGCGATGATCGCTTCCCGGGAGATCGGCTTCACCATCGTCTCGATGACCATTTCGCTGGTGGCGGTCTTTATTCCGGTCTTGTTTCTGGGCGGCATTGTCGGTCGCTTACTGCATGAGTTTTCCGTCACGATTGTTGTCGCAATTTTGATCTCTGGCTTTGTGTCGCTCACGCTCACACCGATGCTGGGCAGCCGTTATCTGCGGGTGGCACACGCGAGCGAACATGGCGCGGTTTACCGTTGGTTTGAGCGTATGTTCGATGGCCTCTCGCGCACCTATGAAGTTACGCTGCGCGCCGCCATGCGCTGGCATTGGGTGACGATGGGCGTGGCGGTGGCCATGCTATTCGGCACGATTTATTTATTTAAGAACATGCCCACCGGCTTCATCCCCAGCCAGGACAACGGCGTCATCTTCTCGCAGACCCGCGCCGCCCAGGACATCTCCTTCGAGTCGATGGCCATACACCAGCAAGCAGTGGCGGCCATCGGCAAGGCAGACCCGGATATTGTAAGTGCCGTCTCTTTCATTCGTAACGGTAACGCGGGCTTCCTCGTGCTGCGGGCGAAACCCCGCGCCGAACGGACGCGCTCCATTGACCGGATTATTGCCGAGTTACGGCCGAAGATGGCCGCGATTCCCGGCATTCAAGTCTTCATGAACAATCCACCGCCCATTACGATTGGCGGCCAGCCATCGCAGAGTCTTTTCCAGATGACTCTGCAAAGCGTTAACTTACAGTCGCTTTATAAGTGGGCACCGCAGCTGGCCGAGGAAATGAAGAAGTTACCCGGCTTTGTCGACGTAAATTCCGACTTACAAATCGCGAGCCCCGAGGTGAACGTGGAAATTGACCGTGACCGCGCACAGGCGCTCGGTATTTCCGCCCAACAAATCCAGTCGGCTTTGTTTGGCGCGTATGGCCAGCGCGAAATAACGACGATTTACGCGCCCGCCAATCAGTACGCCGTGATTCTCGAAGTGGAGCCGCGTTATCAGCGTGACCAATCTTCGCTCTCGAAACTCTACGTGAGGTCAGCGGCCGGGGCGCTGGTGCCGCTGGACACGCTGGCGCGCATCAAACAACAGGTGGGTCCGCTGTCGATTAATCACTTCGGCCAGTTACCGGCCGTGACGGTTTCTTTTAATCTGGCACCCGGATATTCGCTCGGACAGGCGGCGGAGAAAGTGGAAGAGACCGTCCGCGAAATGGGCATGCCGACGAATATCACCACCAGCTTCCAAGGGACGGTGAAAGAGTTCCAGAAGTCGTTCGAGAACCTGACGATTCTGCTACTGGTGGCGATCCTGGTGATTTTCATCGTGCTGGGAGTGCTGTATGAGAGCTTCATTCATCCCATTACGATTCTGGCCGGCCTGCCGTCGGCCGTCTTTGGCGCGCTCGCCACCCTGCTCATTTTCGGCAAGCAACTTGACCTCTACGCCTTCGTCGGCATCATCATGCTTTTCGGCGTGGTGAAGAAGAATGCCATCATGATGATCGATTTCGCCATCGTCGCCCGGATCGAGGGGCTCAACGCGCGGGAGGCTATCTGGCAGGGCTGCCTCCAGCGCTTCCGCCCGATTATGATGACCACCGTGGCGGCCCTGTTCGGCACCTTGCCGATTGCGATGGGTTATGGCGAAGGCGGCGACGCCCGCCAGCCGCTGGGCCTGGCCGTGGTCGGCGGCTTGTTAGTCAGCCAAGTGCTGACTCTCTATATTACACCGGTGATTTACTTATATATGGAGCGTCTGCAGGAGTGGCTGCGCGGACGCAAGACCCGTCCCGCCGCCGTGAAAGAGCGTGAGTCCGTCAGGGTCTAGAGCTTCACAAAAACTGCCTGCCAAGAGACGAGAATTTAGACTCAAACCTCAGACCCAACACGAAACCTCCCTGGAAGATGACGCTCCACATCGCAACTGTCATGTAGAATGCGGCCCACCTCAATCATCCCTTCACCACGGCGTCGATAAAGCACAAAATGCCGCGGCTCCTTTACCCCAACCCCGCTGACCCTGGTTCGGCTGAACTGAAGGTGGTAGAGCCGTGCGCCTTCAATCATCATCCCCGGCCGTTCCATCGAACCATGACGTTCAGGATCAGCCTCAAGATCGCGCAACGCCTGTTGCCGTAGGACCCGGTAACGTCCTGCGGCGCGTTCCCCAAAGTTTTCGTAACTCCATCTTAGAAGTTCGCGAAGATCGTGGCGGGCGGCCGGAGCAAGAGTAATTCGCAAGGGGGCGCGCTTCTCAGCCACATTGGCGTTCGGCGGCCACCGCGGCAGCGACCTCCCCTTCAAGCTCATCTATATAGGCCGTGAGCTCAGCCATCGATTCAAATTCGATTCCCTCGCCGCGATCAATCGCGTCGAAGCCTTCCTTGGCCGCCGCGCGCAACCACTCCCGCTTTTCCCGGTTTACCTGCTCGCGCTCCCTCAGTAGCCGCAAGCCTTCGTTCACCACCTCACTCGCATCATGGAAACGGCCAGACGCGACCGCATCCTCAATAAAACGATCCAAATGGACCGATACCTCGGCACTCCGTAGCGGCATCGCGTAGAACCTCTTCAATTCAGCCTATCAAGAATGGCGATGCGGCTATCTGCCCTTAGAGCAAACTAAACGCGCCCGGCGCAAAGCCCGGGAATACGCCGGCCACATCGCGATGCCCCAGGTGACCCGTTACTAACTGGCTCAAGACCGTGCGGAAGTCCGTCGTCACCGCCAGGTCGCGACGCTCGTAGAGTTTGTCCACCGCCAAGCCAGGCCAATCGCCATGGACGCGGCCGCCCTTCACGCCGCCCCCAAAAGCAAACATGACATTGGCGTGGCCATGGTCAGTGCCACGGTTGCCGTTTTCCCGCGCGGTGCGGCCAAATTCGGAAAGCGTGACGACCGCCACGTCTTCCAGACGGTCGCCGAGATCTTGCCAGAAGGCGGCCAGGGCACCCGCAAATTCACTCAGTAACTGGGCCAGCCTGGGTGCTTCGTTGACGTGCGTATCCCAGCCGGCCATATCGGCGAAAGCCACCTCCAGCCCCACGTCGGCCTTAATCAGACGGGCGATTTCCTTCAGGCTTTGGCCGAGCCGCGACGATGGATAGTTGACCTTGGTATCGGCGGCGGGCAACGACTTCAGAATTCGCACCGCCTCAAAAGTTTCGTGGCTCAAATTCGCCATGCTGCTCTTGGCGAAGCTCGACTCAAACTCGCGCGCGGCCATTGCATCGCGTACCTCGAAGTCGCGCACTGAGGATAGGGCCACCGAAGGATTCTTACCGCGCAGCATGCGGGGTAAGTCCGAACCGACGGCAATGGCGCGGACCGGCGAGGGCGTGGCTTCGGCGGCGAGCGTACGATTCAGCCAGCCATCGCGCGTCGATTTGAGGCCCGGCGTGCCCGACTCCATGTAATCCTGCGCATCGAAATGCGAACGCGTCGGGTCAGGCGAACCAACCGCTTCGACGATCGCCAATTGCTTGGCGTCCCAGATAGGTTTGAGCGCGGAGAGGGCCGGGTTGAGGCCGAAGAAACCATCGAGATCTAACGGTGACTCGATGGCCAAGGTGGGCCGCAGAGTCTTGTAACTCGCGTCGCCGTAAGGCACCACGGCATGGAGGCCGTCCATCGCTCCGCGCTGGAAGATCGTCACCAGCACTTTCCGGCGCTGGCCGCCGGATTGCGCGGCCGCGCGAGCGAGCCAGCCCGGGGCCGCGCCGATGCCAAAGAGGGCCAGGCCGGTGGATTTAACGAATGCCCGGCGGTTCATGTTCCAAGCTCCTTATCGTTTCTGAAAGGCGGGCGCACGCAGATCGAGGCCCGGCGGCAAAGTGGCCACGCGGACGCCGGACGCCATATTTTGCTCGAGCGCGACGGCGAAATTCAGCCGGGCCAGCAGACTCGCCGAGTTACTCCAGTCCTCGCCATTGTTGGAGTAACCCGTCGGCTCTTGCTTACGGTAGAGCGGCTGCCCCATGGTCTTCAATAAATTCGCCAAGGCCAGCGGACGCTCCACCTCAGCACCCGCCGCGCGCACCGCACTGACCACCAGTTCCAGCGGCGACTTCATCTTACTCTGATAAGCGCCTTCGCTCAAGAACTCGCGGCTCTGCAGCATCGTTTCCATGACCTTGGCGATGTCTCCGCCGGACTCATGGAACTTGGCCGCCAGACGATCGACTAACGCGGCCGGTGGATCGTCGGCCACGAAGCGCGTGGCCAGCTTACGGGCAATAAACTTCGCTGTCGAGGGATGGCGCAGCAGGAGATCGAGTACCTTTTCACCGTCCGCCTGGCCGCCACCGGCGGGGATCTTCACGCCCAGGACGGTTTTCTCACCAAGGTCATGCAAGCGCGGATCGTAGACGAACTCGCCGCCATAAAGGCCGGCCCGGCCGCGGCCATCCGGGCGAATCGTCCAGCCGGTAAAGCAACGTGCCACTTCGACGACGTCCTGTTGGGTATAGCCTCCATCGACGCCCAACGTGTGTAACTCCATTAACTCGCGAGCATAATTTTCGTTCAACCCTTTGGCGCGGCCCTTGGCCGCTACCGTCGATTGCCAGTTATCCAAATAAAAGAGCATGGCCGGATGCTGAGCGGTGGCGCGGAGTAAGTCGCCGAACTTACCCAGCCCATGGGGACGAATCGCATCGCGCTCATAAGAAGTGGTCAAATAGCGATCCGGGCCTTTGTCGAGAAAGACATTGAAATGATTGAACCAGAAGTCCGTCATCACCTCGCTGAGCTGGCGCTCCGAGTAGACCGCGCGGTAGAGTTTGGCTTCCACGATTTCGGCGGCGACCGTTTGCCCCGGCGGCGGATTCAGCAATAAACTTTTCTTTTGCGCCAGCGTCAGTTTCTCTTCCACGCCATGATTGCGGCGGTTGTAAATCGCCACTAACGCCGACATTTGCTCACGCCGGGCGGGATCTTCAGGAAGCTTGGCCTTACCTTCCGCCATCGCTTTGATTACTGGCGGGGGCGGATAGGTTTCGGCCATATCGGGCGCGGACATAGTCAGTGTCTTGAGGCCGGCGAGTTTCTCTTCCAGTTTCGGACTCTCCGCGATGGACGGCGGATGCAGTTGGAGGGAGATCCATTTCTTGAGCCCCAGTTTCTTCACGAACGCCGCATCGCCCGGGCGCGCGCCAAACGTCAGGCGGCTCAACGCGTGCTGAATCTGCAAGTCACCGGACAGCTTATTCTTAAACAGATCGGCGGCAGGCTTGGCCGCTACCGCCAAGCAAAGCAGACTGGCCGAAATGGCGATTCGCCGGTTCATGTTGCGCTCCGTATCACTAAACACCGCTCGCCACGAAAAGTTCGCTGTTGATTGGACGTCGAGCAGACAGACTGGGTTAGCACGCGTTACAGTCATTCGAGAGGCCTATGGATTCGATCACCACCAACGAAAACGAAATACCGAAACCAGCGCTATCGAAGGTGCTGGAGCGCAACATACGAACCATCGTCGGGTTGCGAGTGAAACAAGCCAACGAGCGTGGTCTGCAAGACCGCATCGCCGACACGGTGACGGCTTTCTCCGGCAGCATGCCGTTCGTCTATATTCACATTGGGTGGTTTATCGGGTGGGTACTCTTGAACACCGGCCGGCTGGGCCTACCGGCCTTTGACCCGTTCCCCTATGGCTTGCTGACCATGGTGGTGTCGCTCGAAGCCATCTTTCTTTCCGCACTCGTGATGATCACCCAAAATCGCCTCAGCGACGAGGCCGAGCGGCGAGCTGACCTGGACCTGCAGGTGGGCTTACTGGCCGAACATGAATTAACGCGCGTGCTGAAAATGCTGGACGCCATCCAAAGAAAGCTGGGCGTGGAGCCGGGCGGCGATAACGAACTCGAGGACCTCGAAATGGAAACCATGCCCGAAGACGTCTTGGCGGAGTTGGAGCGCATCCATCGCGCCACCCATCGGAAGAATTAGCACTCAGCCGAAGCCGACGCTGCCCGTGGACGGACGCTCCATAAACGAGGCCTTCGAATATTCGCGATTCATGAAGGCGATGGATTCAAGACGAATGCCCTTGGGACACACCGCCTCGCATTCGCCGATATTGCTGCAGGACCCGAACAGCTCATTGTTCATCTGGTCCACCATGCTCTTGGCGCGCTCAAACCGCTCGGGTTGCCCCTGCGGCAGATGGCCCAGATGGGCAATCTTGGCGCTGGTAAAGAGCGAAGCGGACGCATTCGGGCAGGCTGCGACACAAGCACCGCAGCCAATGCACTGGGCATTGTCCATCGCCAGATCGCTATCCAGCTTGCGAATCGGGATGGCGTTGCCGTCCGTCGCCGAACCCGTAGAAACGGAGACGTAGCCGCCGGAAGCGATGATGCGATCGAAAGAGGCGCGGTCGACCATCAGGTCACGCAGCACGGGGAACGCCGTGGCGCGCCAAGGCTCCAGCACCACATCGTCGCCATCCTTAAAATGGCGCATGTGTAACTGGCAGACTGTGGTGCGCGCGTTGCCGCCATGCGCCATCCCGTTGATCATGAAGCCGCAAGAGCCGCAAATGCCTTCCCGGCAATCATGCTCAAAAGTCACCGGACCGTCGGTATCCTGCTTCTCGATGAGATCTTCGTTCAAGACGTCGAGCATTTCGAGGAACGACATATCAGGGCTGACATTTGGCACTTCATAGCGCTTCAAGGCGCCCGCAGCATTCGTATTCTTTTGGCGCCAAATATTAAGAGTAATTCGCATTTACTTGTAACTCCGCTGGCTGGGATGCACATAGTCGAACGTGAGCGGCTCTTTCACCAAAGTCTGCGCCTTCCGGTCGCCTTCCCATTGCCAGGCTGACACATAGGAGAAATTATCGTCGTCGCGCCGCGCCTCGCCCTCCGGCGTCTGATGCTCCTCGCGATAGTGGCCGCCGCAGCTCTCCTCACGAGCGAGCGCATCGCGGCACATCAAGGACCCCAGCTCAATCAAATCGGCCACGCGGCCCGCCGTCTCCAACGATTGATTCAATTCGTCGCCGGAACCCGGCACGTTCACCGACGCCCAATATTCCTCGCGCAAGGCGTCGATTTTGCCAATGGCCAAATTCAGGCCGGCGGCGTTGCGAGCCATCCCGCAGTATTCCCACATGATCTTACCCAGTTCGCGATGGAAGGATGTGACGGTGCGCTTGTTACTTGCGCCGAGTAACTTCTTCGTTTGCGAATTGACGTTGTCTTCCGCTTCCTTAAAAGCGCTATGGCTCGTATCCACCGGGGCGAACTTATTCGAAGCCATGTAATTGCCCACGCAAGCCGGAGCGATGAAGTAACCGTCGGCCAGCCCCTGCATCAACGCTGAAGCGCCCAGACGATTGGCACCGTGGTCGGAGAAATTGGCTTCGCCCAGACAAAAGAGGCCGGGGACGGTGGTCATCAACTGATAGTCCACCCACAAGCCGCCCATGGTGTAATGGACGGCCGGATAAATGCGCATCGGCAGTTGATAAGGATCTTCGCCGGTAATGCGGTCATACATTTCAAAGAGATTGCCGTAACGCTCTTTGATGGTGTCGACGCCGAGACGCTTGATGGCTTCGCTTAAATCCAGATAGACGCCGAAGCCACTTTCGCCCACGCCGCGACCGTCGTCGCACATCTTCTTAGCGGCCCGGCTGGCAATGTCACGCGGCACTAAGTTCCCAAAGCTGGGATAGATACGTTCCAGGTAATAGTCGCGCTCGTCCTCGGGGATTTGGGCCGCCGTCCGCTTGTCACCCTGTTTCTTAGGCACCCAAATGCGCCCGTCGTTGCGCAAGGATTCTGACATCAAGGTCAATTTCGATTGGTAGTCGCCCGACACCGGAATGCAGGTGGGATGAATCTGCGTGAAGCAGGGATTGCCAAACAGCGCGCCGCGTTTGTGCGCGCGCCAAGTGGCCGTCACGTTCGAACCCTTGGCGTTCGTGGACAAATAAAAGACATTGCCATAGCCGCCGGTGGCCAGCACCACCACGTCGGCCGCATAGCTTTCAATCGCGCCCGTCGTCAGGTTGCGGCAGACAATGCCCCGCGCCTGGCCATCGACATTCACCACGTCGAGCATCTCGCGCCGCGTGAGCATCTGCACCCGGCCCGCGTCGATTTGGCGTTCCAGCGACTGATACGCACCGAGCAATAACTGCTGCCCGGTCTGTCCGCGGGCATAGAAAGTCCGGGACACTTGCGCGCCACCGAACGAACGGTTCGAAAGCGTGCCGCCGTACTCGCGCGCAAAAGGCACGCCCTGGGCCACGCACTGATCGATGATATTCACCGAGATCTCAGCCAGCCGGTAGACATTGCTTTCGCGGGCCCGGAAGTCGCCGCCTTTCACCGTGTCGTAGAAGAGGCGGTAGACGGAGTCACCGTCATTCTGATAATTCTTCGCCGCGTTGATGCCGCCCTGCGCGGCGATCGAATGCGCGCGCCGGGGGGAATCTTGAAAGCAGAAGCATTTCACGTTGTAACCCAGTTCACCCATGGTGGCCGCCGCCGAAGCGCCCGCCAAACCCGAGCCAACCACAATCACCGAATGCTTGCGCTTGTTGGACGGGTTCACCAACTTCATGTCGAACTTCGTCCGCGTCCAACGCGTCGCTATGTCACCCGATGGGACTCTGGAATTGAGCTCCATTTCTCTCCTCTACTGAACGTCGCTGCCGATAAGACGGAACATCACCGCCACCGGAATCGAAAGATTGCCACCCACGATTAAAGCCGTTAAACCGGTCGCCAGATTGCGTAACTTCGGCGAATACTTCGGATGATTCACACCCAGGCTCTGAAAGGCGCTCCAAACCCCGTGGGTGAGGTGGAAGCCCAAACAGGCCATGGCGATGAGATAGGCACCGAAGGCAATCGGCTGGCGGAAACCGAAAATCACATTGCGATAAACTTCGCCCTCTTCAAACTGGGGATGCGTTTGCCCCGTGGTGAAATGCGAAAGGTGATAGACGATAAAGAAAAACAGGACCGGCCCGCTAATGTACATCGTCCGGGACGCGTACGTACTCTTGGTCGCCGTCAACTTTTGGTAAGCCACAGGACGCGCCTTACTCTTCAATGACCACAATTGGAAAGCGGCCGTCAGGTGCAGAGAAATCGTCGCGAGCAGAAACACTCGCGCGCCCCACAGCACAGCCAAATTCGATTTCAGCAGGTGGCCATAGTTATTGATCGCCTCAGCGCCCAGGTATATCTGCATATTCCCGGCCATGTGGACCAGGGTAAAGGCGACTAGAATACCGCCGGTAATGGCCATGACGGTTTTTTTGCCGATCGTCGCCTGCCAGAACGCGAGCGATCGATGAAGGGTGCTATGCGCAGCCACTGCGGACATATTTTGCTTTGGCTCCTGAAGACTAGTCGGCCCAGCCTCCCACCTTCTCAGATGAGGGGACCTCTACAATTTAACCAGATTTTGTTCGGGAACCGGAGGTTTGGCTTCAATCGGACTAAAAATTAGGCGGGTTTCTGTATCGTATGCGGCGGGGCGAGGAAATAGCGATGGTAGAGCCACCGGAAACCGTAAAGGGAGCAGCCTAAGGCCACGGCGATGACGGCGTTCACCACCAAGACCGACAAGCAGGTGACCAGGAAGGCGGCAGCATCCAGCGGGCGCATCTTCGGTAGGCGTTTCCAAGTGGACCATTCCAGCAGACAGATGCCCACATAGGCCGTCACCCCAGCCAGCGCCGCGACGGGGATCTTCGAGACGTATTCGCTTCCCATATACAGCGTCGCCATCAGCACGCCGCCATGGATGAGGTTCGAAACCCGGGTCGATCCGCCGCAACGGACACTGGCCAGGCTGCGGGCCGGAATGCCCACGCTGATGGGCGCGCCGAACATGCCGGCACAGACATTAGCGATGCCGTAAGCACCCAACTCGCCGTCGGCATCGGACGGGCGCATGGGCTTGTGCCAGCCACGAAAATGGTCCACCACGCGGGAAGTGATCAGCAGATTGACGGAGGCGACGAAGGCCAAGCCGAAACCGGGCAGCAAGAGCTTGTCGAGGTCGGCGGGGCTCCATAGAAAACTGGCTAGGGGCGGCATTTCCAGCGGCAGGCGGCCCACGATCTTTTCATGCAGACTCAGCGCATAGCCGATCCCCACCGCCGCGATGACGCCAATCAGCGGCGCGGGCATCATCTTCGACCGGGAGGCGACAAAGAACGCGACCGCAATAACGGTGACACCCAGGATGAAGGGCGGCCATTTGAAGCCATCCAACTTCTCCAGCACCATCCAGAACTGGGCCAACGTGGAGAGTTGCGTAGCGGAGTTGGGGATGGCCAAGCCCATAATCGTCTTCAGTTGCGCCACCACCATCATGGTCCCGATGCCGCAGGAGAATCCGGAGACGACGGAGTGAGGAACTTGCAGAATGTAGCGGCCCCAGCGCAAGACGCTGAAAATCATCATGAAGATGGAAGCGATGAGAGAGATTTTGGCCGCGCCAGCAATGCCGTAATCGGCGACGGCTTTGGCAATGAAGGGGACGGTGACGGTGGCGGTGCCGCCGATGAGGACGGGATTGCGGCCCAGTAGGAAGGTGATGGGGCAGGTGAGCAGCGACGTGAAGAGGCCCATGATCGGCGGTAAGCCCATCAGGGTGGCCATCGCGAGTCCGTAGGGGAGAGCGATCAGGGCCGCGATGAGTCCACCGAAGAAGTCCCCGGTAAACGTCTTCCAGCTGTAGGAGAATTTTCTGAGTCGCAGATCAACCTCGTACGAGGCGGAGGTGGACGTGACCTTCCTCATTGGTGCCCTCTCAAATCCGGAGTAGGGAAACTTTATCTAAACGGTGCATAAAACGTGCGGACGGCTCGCGCAGAGGAGCCGCCCGCATTCACCAGACGACCGCGGCTTAGGCGGCCATCACCTTTTCAAACGCGACCTTGAACTTCTCCATCTCCTCGCGCGTGCCCACCGAAATTCGCACGTGATTGGGCATGGAGGTCCAAAGGCGGCCGACGAGGATTTTCTGGTCGAACATGCCGTCGATGAACTTCTTCGCGCCGCCGTTGGTCGCCACCATGAAGTTGTTCGTCTCGGACGGAAGGAACTTGTAGTTCTTCTTGGAGAACCAGGAGAAGAGGTCGTTCCGGACGTCGCCGATGATCTTGCGGCGCTGGGCCACCAAGTTCTTTTCCTTCAGTGACGCCGTGGCTCCCACCATCCCGGTGACGGGAAGCGCGCCCGCACCCCAGGGTGAGATTTTGGCCAGCAGATCGGGACGGCCCATGGCAGCACCGGCGCGCAGGCCAGCCATACCGTAGAGCTTGGAGAACGTCCGCAGAATGACGACATCCTTGTCGGCCGCGACGAGGTCAGAGGAGACCTCTTCCTTCGACAGATGGATGTAAGCCTCGTCGAGCAGGATCACCGTGCCGGCCGGCTTGTTATTCACCAGCCACTCGATGTCGCTCTTCTTCGTAGCCCAGCCGCCCGGATTGTTGGGGTTACAGATGTAGATCAGGCCGGGCGAGGGGTGAGCCGCGACCATCGCTTTGACGTCATGCGAGTAATCTTTCGATAGCGGTACCTTGATGACCCTGGCACCGATAAACTCGGCGGCGCGAGAGCCGGCTTCATAGCCCGGGTCAGCAATCACGAAGGGCTTGTCCTTGGAGCAGAAGCCGATGACAGCCTGGTGCAGCGGCGCGCTCGATCCGTCGTAGGGCAAGACATAGTTCGGCTTCACGCCGTCGATGTCAGCCTGAACTTTGGCGAACTCGAAGGTGTGCTCGTAAAGGTACCGGCCACCTTTCTTCAGCACGCTGGACATTGCTTCCACGGCGGCATCGCAAGGGCCCAGCGGATTCTCGTTGGCGTTGATGCGGACCGCATCGGCGGGAATCGGTCCGCGCATGGCCGACAGACCCTGGGCTAAGGCGGCCTCGTTGTAAAATGGCAGGCTGGCACCTGCCGTGATCATGGCAGCGACGCGGCCAAAGCTGCGCCGGTTAAACCCGCGGTCAAGCAGGTTCTCTTGCATTACAGGATTGAGCAATTGCTTCATATTCTTGTCTTCCCTCGCGGAATTCTCAGTCTCGAAAGTTACGATCTTGGTAACTCAATGCCTTCAAACGTTAGTATATTCTCTTCTAGCAGAATCGGAAATGGATTCTTCACTATTTTGTTCAATAACACTTATTCAATCACAGGGCCGGCTCGCTCCGAACCGGCCCTCATCCTCCGAAAGTTTAGAAGTAAACCCGCAATCCGAGCTGAATCCAAGCCGCTGGCGAAGACGTTCGACAAGCTCACCGCCGGTGTGCGCCCACTGTCCACCGTCGTCACCGCTTGCGTGGAGGCGATGAACCCTTCCGACGTCAACGGTCCGCCGTAGGCAAAAGCCGGTGCCCAGAAAATTCCATAACCGCCGCGAATCGTGGTCTTGGAGTTCATCTGATAGGCGACACCGATGCGGGGCGAAAGCTTATTCTGGTCCGGATTGCCCGTGGAGCGTTTGTTGCCGCCCTGGCCCGCGAACTGCACCGCCCCTGGCGCCGGAACGCCCGAGGAGGCCGAAATCGAATTCAGGATCTTGCGGTCAAAGCCGACGATCAGGTTGTCGTTGGTTTCGATCAGCCCGGTTTCCCTCTCCCAGCGCATCCCCACGTTCAAAGTGAACTTGCTATTGAGCCGGATGCCGTCCTGCACGAAGCCTGACGCGTAATTCAGATACTGGAACAGCTTCGTGGGAACCAACCCATCGGCCGCAGCGGGATTGCCGAGCAGCAGGCTGGCCACGTCAGCGCCGGAAGCGCCGTCGCCCCGCAGGTAATTCGCGCGGGTGAATTAATCGGTGAAGGAAAAGTTGCCGGCCGAATTACCGTAGTCCACGCCCGATACCTTCAGCTTCCGGTAATCGACCCCGAACTTAAAGCTATGCTTGCCCACAAACTTCGATAACTGCGCGCCGAAGTTATTCGAGCTGGGTACGCTGGAGCCATTGCTGTTGGTGCCCATCGCGTCACCGGCATAGAAATTCTCGTAAGTGACGCGCGGGAAGGTGGTCACCGGAATCTGCGATACAAAGCTTGGCGAAAGGCCCAAAAGACCGACATTGTAACCCGCGCTCTTCTGCGAGCTTAAGTTCGGAAAGCGATTGAAGCCGTAGCGAATGGCGACCACCGTGGTCGGATTCAGCGTCAGCGTATTGTTGATCTGCGTCGCGTTCACCTTGCGGTCCAGCGTCCATTGCTGAGGAGACGCGACATTGCCCGGGAACCAGTTCTCGCCGGGTTCCAGCGAGTTGTAGCGCAGGTAGGAAACGTTCACGTTCCACCATTCGGCAAAGCGATGGTCCAGCCTAATGGTGTGCTGGTCGGCTTTCGAAGGCAATTGGCCGGAGTAAGGACGATTCGCATCGCCAAAGAAGCGCGCGGTGGTTCCAGGTGCGGCAAATGCCGCCGCAATGAGACGGCCCGGCTGACTGATGCGTCCGCGATGATGTTGCCCCCAAAGGGCGTCCGCGTACCGTCGGCCAGCGTGCAGAGCGGATCGTAGATCAGGCGCAGGGGACCATTCGCCACGGAACGCGTATTAGAAAAGTCGCCGATGCGCTCCGCCAAAGTAGGAACGGCCGTAGTGCCCGCATTGGCCTGCGTGTCCCGATAGCCTTCGAAAACGGCCCAGAAGAACGTCTTGTTCTTGCCGTCATAAACCTTGGGGATCCAAACCTTGCCTCCGAAACTGCCATGTAGTTGCGGAAGGGCTGGTCAGTGCGGGGCGCACCGGCACGGTTCGAGAAAAAGCTATTCGCGATCCCATCCGTCTGGCGCATGTAACCGGCCAAGGAGCCGTGATAAGAGTTCGTACCGCTCTTCAAGAACACGTTAAACATGCTACCACCGGACCGGCCGACTTCGGCGTCATAAGTATTGGCCTGCAATTTCATTTCCTGCACCGCTTCGAGCGACGCAATGATGATGGCGCGGTTGGCCATGTCCGTAATCGGAATGCCATCCAGCAAGTAGTTATTGCCGCGGGACGGGCCGCCGGCGATCGAAATCTGCGATGAACCGGACTGGCCCTGCATGCGTGCATAAGCGGGGTTACCGACTTGCTGCACGTTCGGAGCCAGCTTCGAGAACATGTAAGGATTGCGGCCCAGGTTCGGCAGGTCAATCATCTTCTGCCGGTCAATCACCTGGCCTTGCGAAGCGGTCGCCGTCTCGATCAACGGCACTTCTCCGGTGACGTTCACGCTGTCGGTAACGTTGCCCACTTCCATCTTCACATCGACCGTGATCTGGCTTTGGGTCTCCACCAGCACACCCTTGCGGGAGTATTTCTTGAAGCCCGGATTTTCCACACTAATCGTGTAGGAGCCCGGAATCACTTGACTAAAAAGATATTCGCCAGTCGCCAGAGTCAGCGCCGAGCGAACTTCGCCCGTGCCCTCGTTCAGCAGACCGACTTTGGAGCTTGCCAGAACGCCACCGCCTGCGTCAGCGACAATACCGCGGAGTCCGCCGTAAGTCGACTGCGCCCAGGCGCTGGTGCCAAAGCAGAATGCGAGAGAAAGTAAAGCTTTTAGGCCTAACCTCATACCAGTTTTCCCCTGTTCAGATGTTAAGTAGCGCGCTCAGGGCAGAGAGCGCTGCGGCCCGGGTGGGCCATCTGCAACAAGGCAGCTTGGGGAAGACTTCTAGGAGGTGGCGACCTCGCTTAACCCAAGTTGAGCGGTGAGGCTCGTTTAGAGTACTGTAGGTCCAGACGATCCCCCTGCGCCACGGGAAATATCGCTCATAGATTTTATTGATTCAGTATTCGCCAAATATTCACCCCATGTTGACCCATTTGATCTTCCTGTATGACCGCGATCTGACCCTGTTGGCGAATGAGGTGAACCTCTACCCCACCGGCGAGTCCCTTTGGATCGTCACGGACGGCATTGCCAACTCCGGCGGCAATCTCGTGCTGCATCTTTGCGGCAACCTGCGCCACTACATCGGCTTCCGGTTGGGTGCCATCGACTATCGGCGTGACCGGCCAGCCGAGTTTTCACTGCGGGGCCTATCGAAGGTCGAGCTTTTAGCAAAAATCGAATTGGCCCGCCACGCGGTCGCCACCGCGCTCACCGCCCTGCCCGCCGCCCGGCTCGACGAACTGTATCCGGAAGAAGTGATGGGGGTGCCCATGGCGGTAGGTTTCTTTCTGATCCACACCAATGGCCACCTGCGCTACCACACGGGCCAGATCAATTATCATCGTCGCCTATTGGGTAACCAAATGAACTTAAGTTGACCGGGGTACGTAGTAAGCTCTAACTACCCAAATGCTCGAAGCTCACCACCTCAAGAAAGCCTATGGCGCGATTCAAGCCGTAGACGGCGTTTCGCTGCGGGTGGGCCCGGGCGAAGTAATGGGACTGCTAGGGCCCAACGGAGCCGGTAAAACCACCACCATCGGCATGCTCGCCGGACTCATTGCGCCGGACTCGGGCGAAGTCCGCATCGCCGGCGAGTTGATCGGCGGCGACACCAGCCCGGTCAAACGCCAACTCGGTCTGGTGCCGCAAGAACTCGCCCTCTTCGATGAACTGTCCGCGGCCCAAAATCTCGATCTTTTCGGTGCCCTCTATAACCTAAGCGGCACCCGCCTCGCCCGCGAACGTGAGCGGGTGCTCGAGCTGGTCGGCCTCACCGGACGCGCTCGCGACAAAGCCGGCACGTTCTCCGGCGGTATGAAACGCCGTCTCAACCTCGCCGCCGCCCTCATGCATGACCCGCAAGTGATTCTCCTCGACGAACCCACCGCCGGCGTCGATCCCCAAAGCCGCAACGCCATTTTCGATAATCTCGAAGTGCTCAAAGCGGCCGGCAAGACGCTGCTCTACACCACCCACTACATGGAAGAAGCCGCCCGGCTTTGCGATCGCATCGCCATCGTCGATCACGGCAAAGTGGTCGCTGATGACACGGTGCCGGGCCTGCTGCGCCGCGCTCCCGTAAGCAACTTCATCCTGATCGATCTGGCCGGCCCAACCTCGTTGCCCGGTCTCGAAGCACTGGCCGGAGTGAAACAGGCCGAGTGGAACGGCCAACGGCTCCGCATCGGCGTTGAGCGGCTCGACGTGCTACCTGACCTGCTGCTCTGGCTGCGCGCCAACGGGGCCATGGTCGAACATCTCCAAACCGAGCGCCCCACGCTCGAAACTGTTTTTCTCCACTTGACCGGAAGGAGCCTCCGCGACGCATGAACGCTTTTCTCGCTCTCGTCTTGAAAGACCTCTACATCTTCTTCGGCGATCGCCGCGCCGTCATCATGGCCTTCGCCGCGCCCATCCTGATCGGCAGTTTCTTCGGCTATGTCTTCGGCGGCGGCCCCCAGTCGACCAAGCAACAAAACAAGCTGCGCGTCCTGGTGATCGATCAGGACCAAGGCCCATCGGCCAAAGATCTCTTCGTCTCGTTGCAAAAAGAACCTCTCCTCGACGCGGCGCTTTCCCCTCTTGAGGCCGCACAGGAAGCCGTTCGGAAAGGGAAGGCCCCGGTCGCGATCGTCCTGCCGCCCGGCTTTGGCAATCAAGCCGCGCAAGCCCTCTTCGGCGCCGGGCCGAAGCCCCAAATCACCGTCATGTACGACCCCTCGCACCAAGCCGAAGCGTCCATGATTCGCGGGATCCTCACCGGCCAAGTGATGCGGACCGTCACCAAACAAGCCTTCAGCGGCGTTACCGGCCAACAGACCGCCGCCACCGCTCTCCGTTCGCTCGACGAGGCCCACATGGATCCGGCCGAGAAGAGCGCCATCGCCAGTCTGCTCAAAAGCGTCGCGAAGTTCGCGGAACGGCCGCAAGCCGCCTCGCTCGAAGGTGGGCTCGCCATGCCTTTCGAAACCAAAGACGAAGCCCTCACCTCGCGCGCCGGCGTGCAGTACAACGCCTACGCCCACTCCTTCGGCGGCATGGCCATCCAATTCATGCTCTTCATGGGCATCGACGTCGGCATCGGCATGTTGCTCCTGCGCCAACGAGGTCTGTGGCGGCGCTTTCGGGCCGCGCCCTTGTCGAAGACGGTGTTACTTGGCAGCCGCGCCTTCAGTGCGATGCTGGTCGGCATGCTGATCCTCGCCGTGGTCTTCACCTTCGCCCGCGTGGTGTTTGGCGTCAAGGTGGAAGGCAGCCTGCTGGGCTTCATCGGCGTGTGCGCTGCTTTCTCTTTGATGACGGCGGGCTACGGCATGCTGATCGCCGCCATCGGCAAAACGCCCGAAGCCGCCCGCGGCTTGGCGACGCTGGCGACGCTGCTCCTGGTGATGTTGAGCGGTGCCTGGGTGCCGGGATTTCTGTTCCCGCAGTGGATGCAGTCCGTGACGAAGGCGAATCCGGTGCGCTGGGCCATGGACGGCTTGGACGCCATGACCTGGCGCGGACTCGGCATCGAGGAGGCCATCTTACCCGTCGCGGTGCTGCTGCTAAGCGCCGTCGGCTTCGGCGTCATCGCCATTTGGCGCTTTCGTTGGGAAGCCGAGTAGTGAAGGCCACGGCGGTATGCGGCGGCATCAACCCCCTTACGATAAACCGGTAATCTCGCCCCCGGCATCCACGTCGATGGCCGCCGCGCGCGACTCCTTCGGCAAGCCCGGCATCAGCATCATGCTGCCGGAAATAGCCACCAGGAATCCGGCACCGGCCGAAAGCGCGATGTCCGTAATCTGCAGCGTCCAGCCTTCGGGCGCGCCCAGCAATTGCGGATTGTCAGAGAGCGAATATTGCGTCTTCGCGATGCACACGGGCAATCCGCCGTAGCCCCAACCGGCAAAGCGTTGCAATTTCTCCTCCGCCAGCGGGCTGAAGGCCACTCCCGCCGCGCCGTAGACCCGCGTCGCCACCAGACGCACTTTTTCTTGCGCCGCATCGTCCGCCGCATAAACGCCGTGCGGAGCCACATCGGGGTTCGCTTCAATCGTCCGCACCACCTCTTCCGCCAACGCCACCGCGCCCGCCGCCCCGCGCGCAAACGCCTCAGAGAACACGCACGTCGCCCCTTGCTCGACACAGTAAGCCTGCAGCCGCGCCAGGTCCGCGTCGCTGTTCTGCGGGAAGCGATTGATCGCCACGATCGTCGGCAGGCCAAAGCCCTGCAGAATCGCGATGTGTTTACGCAGATTGGCGAAGCCCTTTTCCATGTCGTTCTCGCCTTGGCTGCGCAAGCTCTGCACGGTGGTCACCAGCACGGCGGCGCTCGGCCGGATGCCCGACGAAGGCATCACAATGTCCATATACTTTTCGCAGCCCAGGTCAGCCGCGAAGCCGGCTTCGTTCACCACATAGTCCGCCAGTTGCAAGCCCATGGCTTGCGAAATCACGCTACTGGTGCCATGCGCGATGTTCGCGAACGGGCCGCAGTGTACCAGCGCCGGCGTGCCTTCCGTCGTCTGCACTAAGTTGGGCAGCAGCGCCTCGCTCAGCAAAGCCATCATGCCGCCCACCGCGCCGAGTTGCGCGGCCCGCACCGGCGCGCCCGCGCGATCCATGCCAATGATGATCGCCGAAAGCCTCTGCCGCAAGTCCTCGCGATTTTTCGCCAGCGCTAAAATCGCCATGATCTCCGAAGCCGCCGTGATCAGGAAACCGGCCGGCCGGTTGGCGCCCGCACGCTTGCCGCCCACGCTCACCTGGATGTGCCGTAAAGCGCGGTCGTTCATATCCAGCGCCCGCGGCCAGGTAATCTCGCCGGGGTCAAGGTCAAGATCGTTGCCATGAAACAGATGCGAGTCAATCAGCGCGGCCAATAGATTGTGCGCCGACGTGATCGCATGAAAGTCGCCGTGGAAATGCAGATTGATCTTTTCGCTCGGCTCAATCTGCGAACGTCCGCCCCCCGCCGCACCGCCCTTCATCCCAAACACCGGTCCGAGCGACGGTTCGCGCGACGTGATAATCGCCCGCTTGCCGATCCGCTCTAAACCCTGCGTCAGGCCGATGGCGGTAACGGTCTTCCCTTCCCCACTCTTGGTCGGCGTGGTGGCCGTCACCAGGATCAGCTTGCCTCGCCGCGGAAAGGCCGGATGGTCCAGTAGTTCCAGCTTTATCTTCGCCCCGTACAGGCCCAGCGGCTCCACAAGTTCCGCGGGCAGTTGCAGCTTTTGCGCGATCGTCTGGATCGGAAGTAGATCTTTTCTCATCGGGTCTTCAAATAGCTTCGCATTAACGCAGGCTGGTGAGCGAACGGAAGTAAGCTTCCAGGTGTTGCCGCCCATACTCGGGCGCCACGCAAGTGGTCGTCGAAACCGCCCCCAGAAACTCGAACAGCTCGCGCTTGCGCGGCGATCCAATTGCGCCCAAACGGCCCAGCCAACGAAACGCCGCCGGATTCACCAGCCAGACCCGGGGCGCGCGATCCTGCACCCGAAAAGCCAGTTCCGCAATCTCGCGCCGCGTGAACGTGTCCGGGCCGCCCACGTCAATCTGGCAGCTCTCACCCTCCAGTCGCTCCAGGCAGGCCCGCGCCACATCCTCCTCGTGAATCGGATTGCTCTTAGCCTGCCCATCGCCCACCACCGGCAGGAAGCCAAAACGCGCATAGGCCAGCATCTCCGTAAACGCGGAAAACACCCCCGTCGGCCGCACAATCGTGTACCTCATCTTGGAGAGTTGCAGCGTATCGACAAAGTCTTCGTGCGCCTGCACATAAGCCGTATGCGTGTAGCCCGGCGACAGGTGGACGCTGACGTAGACGAAGCGTTCGATGCGCCCGGATTTCTGGGCTAGCGTGAGCAAATTGCGGTTCGCGGCCAAGTCGACGGCGCGGAAAGAACGCCGCTCAGCCGCCCCCGCACTCACCGGCGCACCCAGTGCTGAAATGACGATATCGACGTCCTCAAAGATATGCTGGATGGCGAGCGTCGAGGTGGCGTCGGCCAGCACCACGTCGTTGGCGTAGCGCGCCAGCGTCGGATAATGCGTCATCCGGCGGGAAAGCGTGCGGACCCAGTATCCGGCCTCCTTGGCGGCGCGCAACGTCGCCAGCCCCACGGAGCCGCTGGCTCCGGCGATCAGAATCCGTTTACTCATGGGCTTTCATTATCCCTGACGTGCTCCCCATCGGCCTCGCTATTTGACAAATGACCACTGGTCAGATATTATCTGACTATTGGTCATTTATCCTCCAAATACCGCTCGCCGGCCACCGGACTAGCCGGCATGCATCGCGCCCGGCAACCGGAACAAAAAGAGGAACGCCGCCGGGCGATCATCCAGGCCGCCTTCTCGCTATGGAGCGAGAGCGCCTTGGAAGAATTCACCATGGCCCATCTCGCCAGCCGGCTGGGTTTGGCCAAAGGCACCCTCTACTTATACTTCGCGACGAAAGAAGAAGTCTTTGTCGCGGTGCTGGACGAGTTACTCGAACTCTGGCTGCGGGAGTTAGGCGTCAGCTTCCGCAAGTTAGGCCGCCGGACGCGTCCTCGCGTCGTGGCCGCCACCATTTTAGCCAGCTTACAAACGCGCCGTGAATTAATCCGCTTGTTACCGTTAGTAGAAACCTTACTCGACCGCGGCGCGTCCGATTCAGCGGTGCTCGTCTTCGAACGCCGCGCCCTGGAGTATATGACCTCCGCCGGCCGCGCCCTGGAAGAATGTTTGGCCGGCCTGCCACGCGGCTCCGGTTTGCGTCTTCTTTTGTTACTCAGGGCGCTGATCATGGGCATGTACCTCCGGGCCAATAAGCCCGCTCGTATTCGTCATATGTTAGCCCGGCACGAAGACTTACAAGCCTTCGATGTGCGCTTCGACCGCGATTTTGTTTTCGCCGCCGAAGCGTTGATCGAAGGATTTTTGAAGCTCGCCCAGCGTGAGCAGAATCAGATAAGCATTACATGAGCGATACGGTATTAGTGACGGGAGCTTCGAGTGGCATTGGCCGCGCGACAGTGGAGTTATTCGCGCGGCGCGGCTGGAATGTCATCGCCACCATGCGGCAGCCCGTCGAAGGTGCCGCTTTGCTGAAACTCGGCATCGTGACCGTCTTGCCCATGGACGTAACCGTTCCCGCCGCGATCCAGTCCGCCATCGCGCAGGGCATTGCCCTCTACGATACGATTGACGTCGTCGTCAATAACGCTGGTTATGGGCTGGTCGGCCCGTTTGAGGCCACCACCGATGAGCAAATCCGGCGGCAGTTCGAAACCAATGTCTTCGGCGTAATGAATGTCACGCGGGAGATATTGCCTCATTTCCGTGAACGCAAGAGCGGTATCCTCATTAACGTGGCATCCGTCGGCGGGCGCATCACTTTTCCGCTCTACAGCAGCTACCATGCCACTAAATGGGCAGTAGAGGGTTTTACGGAATCGTTGCAGTTTGAACTCGCGCCCTTGGGCATTCAAGTTAAATTGATTGAGCCGGGTCCGATCAAAACCGATTTCTATCATCGCAGTCTGGATGTGGCCTCCACTGGCGATAACGCCAGTTATGCCAGCTTTGTCGCGCGCGCCATGCCGGCGCTTGAAAAAGCGGGTCGGGACGCGCCCGGCCCGGAAGTCGTAGCGGATGCGATTTATGAGGCGGCCACCGGCGAATCGCCGCGTCTCCGTTACTCGGCCAACTCGCGCGGCATTCTCGCCCTGCGAAAACTATTACCCGATGATGCTTTTTTTGGCGTCGTGCGTCGAGCGATATTGAAGTGAACCGCTACTTACTCTTCCATAAACCTTACGATGTACTTACCCAGTTCAGTCCCGAGCCCGGCTCGCCGGCCCGGACCTTAAAAGATTTTGTCCGGGTGCCCGGCGTCTATCCGGCCGGACGGTTAGATCGAGATAGTGAGGGCTTATTACTTCTCACCAACGATGGTTGGTTACAGCACCAGTTGACGGATCCGCGTTTTGCGCATGCCAAGACTTACTGGGCTCAAGTAGAAGGCATCCCTCCACGGGAAGCGCTGGATACTCTCGCGTCCGGGGTTAACCTCCGAGACTTGCGGACGCGTCCAGCGCAGGTGCGCCTCTTGGCGGCAGACCCTCCTCTGCCGCCAAGAGTGCCGCCCATTCGGTACCGCGCCGAAATCCCCACCGCTTGGGTCGAACTGATCATCAGCGAAGGCAAAAACCGGCAAGTACGGCGTATGACCGCCGCCGTCGGTTATCCCACTCTCCGTCTAATCAGAGTCGCTCTCGGGCCCCTGCCCTTAGGCGATCTCGCCCCCGGCCAGTACCGTGAACTCGACACCGGCGAAGTCCGCCGCCTGCTCGACTTCATGCGCCGTTAAGTTCCGCTTCGAACATTCATAGCTCCGAACTGGCCCGGCCCGTACCACCGCAGTCTTCACATACATCCCAAACCGCCACTCCATCTTTGTTGCTTCCTAGCATTTCCAAGCCACAAGCGTGACATTTGAAGCACAAGTGATGCTCGGTATAGAAATCACGCAAGCCAGATGGCCTTCCATCTTCTAGCTCCCGAGCTCGCCAAGCCGAAATTGCAGCGAACGAATAGCCATGGGACTCTAGTCGCTTCCTCAGCTCGTAAACCTCGCACCATAATTTTCCGGATCTCTGCATATTCATTTCAATGGGCTCATCAAGCCGTCTGGCCAAATCTTCCAAGTTTTGCCATCAACCATCGGCCCAATCCCCATACACGCCCTCACTATACTTGATGCCATGGTCGAAGTGAAACTTTTGAACGGGGTTCTTACCCCTGTTCTCGTGGAAATGCCTGCACCTCCGCCTTTTACCAGCTTATGCGGGCGGGGCGCGCGTCAAGGCCAAGCCGCTGCCGCGGTGCGCTTACGCGCAGCCTTGACCCGCACCCTCACCCGCCCCCGAATTCTTCCTATCTTATTGACTTGACATTTCCGCCCGGCTCATGGACGCCCGGCTCATGGAGGCCACCCCGTGGATGCGGTCGTTTCCCGTTCCCCTGATCATGCCTGGCACCAACTGGGCTGCACCAACTGGGCTGACGACGAAGCCCTTGTCGCCCAATGCGACGCGATGCGCGAACGGCTCAAGCCGGACGCCGAAAAGAAACAGTATGCCCGGCGGGGCAACGAAAGTTCCGCCGCTTTGCCCTTCGCGGCCAAGGAAAGGTCCGTGGCGAGTGGGCCCTGATCGTGGTACGGTTTAGCCCGACGCTGATCGCCGGAGGGAATCCTATTTGCTCTGGCCGGCTACACGCCGCTGGACTTCGTCAAAGAAGTTCACTAGCAGCATCACCTGAGACTGCTTGGCACCCGAGGTCAGCACGGCAAACCGTTTGCCATCCGGCGCGAGATCGTACGTCCGGCTGTTCCCCAAGTCCGCTAGCAACTGGCTGGTCAGAGGTCGCGGCTGCTGTGTCTCAAAGGCGTCACCCTTCACGGTGTAATCCACCACCATGATCCGCTGCTCCCCCGTACGGTAGAACAGTTCGCGGCCATTCGGGGACCACACCGGGAAAGCCGAGGGGCTATTGGAAATCTGCCTGGTTGTTCCGTTGTCGGGATAAGCCCGCACATACACCTGGTAGGCTCCCGATTCGGTCGACGAATACGCCAGCCAGCGTCCGTCCGGGGAGAAAGCAATTGACGGAGCGGCGGCCGGGGTTCGCAGAAACGACTCCGGTGTGCCTCCACGCAACCCGGCTGGACCGGTCTCAATCGGCAGGATTCGGATGTCGGCCCCACCGCCGGGGTTCAGTTCGGAAAACGCCAGCCTTTTTCCGTCGAAACTGAAGGAATTCGGATTTTGAGAATACTTGGACGCAGTTAATACCTGGGGCTTGCCGACGCCGTCCGCCCTCGCCCAGAACATGCCTCCCGGCCCATTGAAAACCACATGACGCCCATCCGGGTGCCAAACCGGACTTTGATAGATTCCCGCACCCTGGGTGAGGCGGGTGGAAAGTCGCCGCTCCCAGTTGTAGACCCAAATCTGGGAGTCCGGCCCCTCTACCGCGGCAATCACTAACAGCTTGCCGTCGGGCGAGACGCGCGGCGCCTGATAGAACCCCGGCTCGTCCCAAAGTGGTTCTGTTCTTCCGGCGGCATCCATCCATTGAATGGTGACGCGGTCACTGGTGACGCCGGTGCGGTAAACCAAGGTTCCGCCTGGCGTGAAGTTGAGTTGAGCGGATCCGAAATAGGGATTGTGCGAGACATCCTCAAGCAACGGCACCGGCGCGCCTTTCGTAACCAGCCCGTCAAGGTCAAACGGCACGGCATATAAGGTCCCTTTGCTGACGTAGGTCAGATGACCACTAGGCAAGTACCGGCCGTACATGCCCACTCGCTTCAAGATGGTCTTCGTCTGGTGATCCTTCAAAGTAACTGCCATTATGTCGGCACCTTCAAAGAAGGACCCCACGGTGGACATGGTGAACAGCACCGCTTTACCACCGGGCAGGATTTGCGGCCAGCGGTGGCTGGCTTCTCCACGCTCCAAATCCAACTGGGTGACTCCCGTAGGCGTTCCTCCGGCGGCGGGAACCCGCACTAGGCCGACCCGCGTCTCGAGGGCGGCGATGATACCGTCATCCTCGCCCCAACTGGCACCACGAGCTATTGGGGCCTCGCACAAAACGATGGGTTCGCCGCCTTCCACCGATATCTTCTTCAGCTTGTTGTTGGCGAAGAATCCTATCCAACGCCCATCCGGCGAAAAGAAGGGTCCAAAGGCACCATCGGTCTTCGCCAGAACGGTTGCTTTGGGTTGGTCGAGACGCCGCGTCAGGAGATGGCGGATTCCTTCGGGTCCTTGGGAGACAAAGGCGATTCGGTTTCCGTCCGGCGAAAGGTCCATGGCGGGAGCGGCGCCGGTGAGAGACACGTCCGGCCCGAGGTCGAGGCTGAGCGAAACCAGGGGTTGCGGGTAGGTGCGCGGAGTTCGCCAGACAGCCAGCATTGATGCGGTTGAGACGGCGGCCAGGACGATTGCTGCGGAGGCGGCAACTTTCCAAGCCGTGCCGTTCTTTGCCGGGCCCGCCGGCGGAGACTCCTCAAGAAGGTGCCAGGCGTCCCCCATATCGCGTAGCCGCTGCTTCGGGTCTTTTTGCAGACAGCTCCGCAGCAGGCGCCTCGCCTTTTCCGGGACCCGGCTCCACGGCGGCTCATCATGCATTACCGAGGCGACCGTGTCGGAGAGGTTGCTGCGGCGGAATAGTCTCTCACCGGTGAGCATCTCGTACAGAACCACCCCAAAGGCCCAAATGTCGGCGCGCTTGTCGACAACTTGGCCGCGGGCCTGTTCCGGACTCATGTATCCCGCTGTACCCAGGATCACGCCGGCCTCGGTCAAAGCGGTTACCGTCGACGAATCTCCGGTCAAAGCCGCTGGCTCGTCCGTCTTGGCGAGGCCGAAATCCAGCACCTTCACCGAACCATCCGGCCGGATCTTGACGTTGGCTGGTTTCAAATCGCGATGGATGATTCTCTTTTCGTGCGCCGCTTCCAAAGCATCGGCGATCTGCTTCGCGATGGCCAGGGCCTCATCCAGCAGAATCGGTCCCTGCGCTATGCGCTCGGAGAGCGTCTGTCCCTCGATGAATTCCATGACGAGGTAATCCGGCCCAACGTCGTAGAGCGTGCAGATATTCGGGTGATTCAACGCGGCGACGGACTGCGCTTCCTGATGGAACCGCGCGCTGAACCCGTTGAGCGAAGTCTTGATCGCGACATCGCGGTTCAGCCGCGAATCACGGGCTCTCCACACCTCACCCATTCCGCCTTTGCCAATGGATGCGATGATTTCATGCGGGCCGAGCTTATCGCCTGGGGAGAGGGGCATAGGAGCGAGTCAGTCCAGTCTACATGATGGCCCCCGGAAAAAGTTGCGGTAGGAACGGCCATCGCTGACCGCCGCCCGCACCACCACCTCAATCGTGTGGTCCCCGTCGCCCATGGTGATGCCCTTTACCGGGGTGACATCGCCGTGGCCGGAAAACCTCGCCACCGCCGGGAGTCTGTCGGAGAGAAACTCTCCTCGAACGTAGAATCAATGACTTACGGACAATTCGACGTCGCGAAAAGCTTGTAAGTTATTGATTCTACGTAGGTCCATTTTTTACTCCGACAGACTCGCCGGGGTGGTCCGGTTTGTGCGGACGGTCCGGCGTGTGTGCTGCTGGCAGTCATTGCGAAACATCCGGAAGCCGTTGAGGATGCCCTGCGGAAGGCGAGTTAACGGTCGCGGCACTGGTAACTATCTTCCCTGCCGTTCTGTCCCAGCGCACGGATGCTTGTGGATGGCCCCGATTTCCGATGTGGTGAATTTATGCACTCGTTGATGCTCCCTTCGGATAGGAGCCATAGAAACAGCGCTTTACCGAAATTCGGGGGATGCCAGTGGATGGCCCCGAATTGCCGGGAACTGTATTAATCACTATGGTTTATGCTCAGGTCGGGGGATACCCGGCGATGCCCCCGTTTCCCGGCGATGCCCCCGTTTCCCCACGTTCCTCCGAGATGAATGAGTTAGGAAAAAGTCGGGCAATGTCGGGGGTGCCCCTATTTTTGGGGGTGCCCCTATTTTTCCGTTCCCCCGTTCTCCCCCCGTTCCTATGGTGTACACTACGTCACAGTATCTTTGTTAACATTTTGGAGGACTTGAAATGAAGCGGTTAGTAGGATTCTTATTCTGTTCCACGATAATGGCGTCAATGCTAATTATTGCAGCGGACAAACCCCGCGTGTTCGTCACGGCGAGTGAAACATCGGATGCTTCGAATTCCCGAGACAAAGCGAAACATGTCGATTTTGGAACGGCTCTCTCGGCCGCCCTGACGAAGAAAGATGTTCCCGTAGTGGTCGTTACGGACGCGACTAAATCCCAATGGACCATTAAAAGTGTTTCTTCCCAAAAGGAGGATAGCACTGGGACCAAGGTTGCGAAAATGGCTTTCGGGATGGGCGGCGGTTTTACTAAATTCGAAGGAACCATTCAGGTGATCGATAACCAAAGCAGCGCTGTGCTCTTTGCCTGCAACGTCAAGAAGGGCAACTTCCAATCCGCAGCCGAAGCCTTCGCCAAGCATTTTAAGGGATATTTGGAGAAAAACCCTCGCTAGTTTAGCGTTGGGGTAGCTGGAAAGTTGTCCCCTCAGGGGGCATCCCTGACTTATCTCGCCCGACCAATGGGGCCGACCGATGGAGATAAGTGTATGAGGGCGAATGACGCCGATCCCCTGCGCTGGTCCTCTTCCTCCGTTTCTCCGCGTTTACCGCAGGCGATACGTTGTATTCTGAAAGGACCCACCGTGGCAACTCGCTCAGCTAAACATATCGAACGCGGACTTAGTCTTCAGCAGCAGGTACTTGAATATGTAAGTCAGTGGCAATTCGATTCCAAGACGGATCGATTTCCAGATTTCGTTACCGGTGAGTCGCACCCTTTGGGCGAGTTAGAAATCGATGTTCTCCGCTGGCTGAATGAGCTAGAAGTACTTACGCGGGATCTTCTTCAGCCTCCGGATCGAATAGAGACGATGTTCAGAGTATCGGGCATCCTGCGACCGAAAGGTCGCTTTGGACTTGACCCGGTCACCCGTACTGAGTACTTACAGAAAATTGCTTCAGGTTTTGAGGAGTCTATTCGACGCTTGCGGACAGTCCCCGCGTTGCAGTCTGATGATTCTCCGGGTGCCGATCGAACCTCGGTGTCGGTCTCAGTCAACACCGCGTTCATACTGATGTGGATGAATCCTAATAACCCGGAACTTCAAGATGTAGTATATGCCTTCAAGGAGGTCTTCGGCCAGTTTGGCGTCGAGGCTGTTCGCGCTGATGACATCGAACACCAAGATGTGATCACTGGTGTAATACTCGAAAACATCCGTTCAGCGGAGTTTCTCGTTGCTGATCTTTCTGGCGAACGCCCGAACGTTTACTACGAGGTGGGTTACGCACATGCGGTAGGCAAACGCCCGATTCTGTTCCGGCGAGCAGGCACGCCACTTCATTTTGACTTGTCTGTCCACAACGTTCCCGAATACCGAAACATAACCCACCTCAAAGAGCTTCTCCGCAAGCGTCTTGAGGCGATCACCGGAAGAGTCACACCTGGCCCGAGCTAAAGTCTTCATTCGCGGGCGACAGCCCCCTCCTTTTTGGTTGGGAAGCTGATGCTAAATCCGATGTAGAACTACCCCAGCAACCACGACGTAAACTCGTTCTCGCCGTGGACATCGGTCAGCCGCTGATCGCGACCTGGAAAACGGGGCCATCGCCGGGCATCCCCCGACCTTCCCCTAACTCGCAGT
>JANLPT010000049.1:0-2201 GCA_031367405.1 Bryobacteraceae bacterium | reverse complement strand
GAAATGAAACGCCGTATCCCGCCCATTCCCCGTCCCCCGATCCTTGTGCGAACCCGCCGCCATATACACCTCGCACCCGATGATCGGCTTCACCCCCGCCTTCTTCCCCTCCTGGAAAAACTCGATCGCCCCGAAAAGATTCCCGTGATCCGTGATCGCCACCGCCGGCATCCCCAGCCCCTTCGCCTTCTTCATCAGCTCCGGTATCCGCACCGCCCCATCGAGCAGCGAATACTCCGTGTGCAAATGCAGGTGAACAAACGAATCGGGCGACATGCCCGGAAGTTCGCGAAATCAATCTGCGACCGCAAGCGCGCGCTTTCTCACGAGCGAAAGCCGCGCAGGAAATGCCCCTCGTGCCCCTCGTGCCCAAGCTCTGGCTTGGGCACGCACTTGTCCCCGAAGTTCTGCTTCGCCGCGCCCGCGAAAGTCGGCGGCTGTCCCGGGTGCCGGGCGCAGGGAAGCGGAGCTTCCAAGACAGGGGCATTCCCAAGCAGGAGCTTGGGAACGAGGAGGATCTGCGTGGCGTTCCTGCTTTCAATTGAAAGGACGGCGCTAGTATCCTCGCGGTTGGATGAGACTTGCTGATGTTAATTTCGACGAGAGCGACCGGAACCTTTTCCAAGTCGATGACCCGCGACTGAGGGCTGATGCGCTCAAACACTCGATCCTCCCGCGCCTTCATGTCGTTCTGAACGAGTGCATTTCCCTGATCCGTCAGATTTACGGCATAGAGGTGTTCGATGATTCAACCATCTCGTTCTTCCCTCACTTCCGGATGAAACGTGGGGGAGAGCTGAAACACTTGTATCAAGAAGCCTTCGTTAGCCTCAGCGGCAAAACAACCAAGGAGAAATGGCATGGTCTGGAGCGCAAGGACAACAACCCAGTTCACATGGTGCCGTTTCGATTAGGTCTGTCCCTTTCAGAAAAGGGACTTGGGCTTGTGCTTTCGAATTACTGGTTGAAAGGGCTCACTGATGCGTCTTATGAAAAGCTCCTGCGGTTCCACTTAGACTTTGAGGAGATCACGCACAGCTTATGTCATGGGTGCGGAATTGCACCGAGTCTGTTGTATGACGCTGACGCTGACTTGGAACCCATCTCAACCTTTCGAGAGCAATACGAGTGGATGATCAAAAACCGTTGCTTCGATAACTCGTTTGTTCCGCAGAAACGCAGCGGATATCCCATTTCCGCAGAGTCGCTTCAGTCGATCGTGGACGAGTATGCCCTGTTTTACCCTATCTACGATTCCTATCTTCAAATCAGCAAGGGATGCCCCATTCGTTTACGCGAACTGCTTGGCAAGGCAAATGTGTGGTTGCGGACGGTCTATGCAGAGGAGCACAAAGGGAAAGAAAAGCAGCGCGAATTTTCGCCTGAAGCTGCCACGCTGGACGCCAGGCAAGCGGCGGAGCAAAAGGTGAAAGTGATGCCTGCGATGCGATGGCAGGTGTTTCAAAGGGACGATTGGAAATGCGTTTCCTGCGGTCGAGGATCGGCACAGGATGCCATCCTGCATGTGGACCATATTACTCCCCGTTCCAAAGGCGGGGGTGACCGGATCGAGAATTACCAATCGCTTTGCGATCTTTGTAACTTGGGAAAGAGTAACCGAGATAACACAAACCTTCGGCTGCGAAAGGAACGCGACGGATGCTAAGCGACTTCGCGTGAGTAGGATCGAGCGGCAGGCATCAGAGCGCAACCGGAACTGTGACCAGCGCGCTTTTCTTGGGCAGCGCGCGTTTGGCGCGCTGGCTTTCGGTAATCTCGTCGGCGACCAGCCGGGTAAGTTCGCGATAGACATTTTGCTCGTCGGAGCCGTGGCAGACGCCACCGATGAAGAGGTCGGGGCAATAGCCGACGAAGAGCCGGTCGGCTTCACTCCATTGCACGAATTTCAGGTAATCGGTTTTCATGGTTGCACTTCGCGGATGGCGGTCTTGACGAGCTTTTCCTGGTAATGATGGGCGTCGGCTCCGCTCGCTCCGCTGACGATGATCTTACGCGGCGAACGCGGATGGGCAAACTTTCGATGACTGCCTTTGCCGCCGTCCGCGAGCAGCCAGCCCGCTTTTTCCAAGTCGGTTACCAACTCGCGAATTTTGCGAGGCATCGTCCTTGAAGGGTGGGTCGTTGTTTCGGCATGATTTGATCTGCTTGGCCGCTGACTGCTGAGGGGCATAGAGAACGCG
>JANLPT010000015.1:0-2502 GCA_031367405.1 Bryobacteraceae bacterium | reverse complement strand
TACGCGAGCAATGGCGAAGCCATCATCATCTCCCTCTCCTGCATGCTCCTCATCCTGGCTTGGGATTCGGCTTGGCTGAAGCGGTTTCACTTCACTAAGCTTCTGCCCGGCGCGTTGGCGGCCGTGATTCTCGGCACCGCGATGAACGAGACTTTCCGCGCGTTTTTCGGGAGCTTCTATTTGCGCGCCGAAGACGGCCACCTGGTGGCATTGCCCGTGGTGACCAGTGCCGACGCCTTCATGAAGCTATTCTCGTTCCCCGACTTCGGCGCTTTACTGCGCCAGGACGTCTGGATGACGGCGCTCACTATCGCCGTGGTCGCTAGCCTCGAAACGCTGCTATCGCTCGAAGCTGCCGACAAGCTTGACCCGTTCAAACGCGTCTCGTCGCCCAACCGCGAGTTGCTGGCGCAAGGCACCGGCAACCTCTGCAGTGGTTTCGTCGGCGGCTTGCCGATTACGTCCGTGGTGGTGCGCACGTCGGCCAATGTTTACGCCGGCGCACGGACCCGCATGTCGGCCTTCATCCACGGTTGCCTGTTGCTGGTCGCCGTCCTGGCGATTCCCGGCTGGCTGAACCACGTGCCGCTCTCCTGCCTGGCCGCGATTCTCATTCTGATCGGCTACAAACTGGCTAAGGTGAAACTCTTCACCAGCATGTACGCCGCCGGATACGCGCAGTTTCTGCCGTTCATCGCCACCGTACTGGGCGTGGTGCTGCTCGACTTACTCAAAGGCGTGCTGCTGGGCTTGGCGGTGGGGCTGTTCTTCGTCCTCCGGTCAAACCATCACCAAGCCGTCAGCGTGGAGCACGACGGCACTGAATATTTATTGCGCTTCAATAAAGACATGTCGTTCTTAAATAAGGCTGACCTCAAGCGCCAACTCGCCGCCATTCCCGATGATTCACAGCTGGTGATTGACGGGCACCACGCCAAGTTCGTCGATACCGATATCGACGACGTGGTCGCCGACTTTCTCGAGAACGCCCGCCATCGCCGAATCAAGGTGGAATTGACGCGCATCACGGGAACGGAACGTGGGTAGGGAAAGGTCTTGCGGTTCCCGAACAGACCCCGTCGGGCTGCGGGGTGTCGAGCGCTTCCAGCGGGCCAAGGCGGCAGCTTCCGGCTCCTTCGGTGCAGCCGCGTCGAGTCCAGCGGCTCCCACGCCGCCGGCGTGGAACGGCCTCATCGGGCACCTCGCAACGCGGCCTCCGCGGCGTTTCTTACTGGCGGATTAGCGCTCTTTGCCGCTTGGCGCAAGTGGACCACGCCTGCCTCGCAACGTTGCTGAGCGCAAAGCAGTTGGCCCAACTTCAAATGGGCTTCATGATGGTCCGGTGCCCCGCGCAATGCGGCCAGAAAATGTTGCTCCGCTTCCGCCGGATGGGTCGTGAGTAACACGGCGAGATTGTAGTGGGCGGCCGGGAAATCGTCTCGAATGGCGAGGGCGGCCCGGTATTCGCGAATCGCAGCGGCCGGGTCACCCATGCGTTGCAGCAACGTCCCAAGGTTATTGCGGGTATTCCAAAGCGCGGGGTTCCAGGTGAGCGCCGTCTCCAGTTGTTGGCGCGCCGTCGCCAAGTCGCCCCGGGCAGCCAGCGCAACGCCATAAGACGAGTGGGCTTCGGCTGAAGAAATGTCCAGACGCAGCGCCTGTTCAAATTCGTGCCTGGCCTGCGCCCAATGATTCTGGCGCGCCAGCAGAGTGGCCAGATTGATCCGCATCGAAGCCACCTCTGGCCGGAGCCGGACGGCCTCACGCAAAGCTCGCTCTGCTGAGGAGAAGTCGCCCAGACGCACCAGTGTGGCACCGAGATTGTTTTGCAGATCGCCCGCATCGGGGTCCGTGATCGTGGCTGAGCGTATTATGGTGAACGCTTCCGGCGACGGCAGTGCGGCGGCCAGAGACTTGACGATTTCGGTGTTCCACGGCGCAAGAGCCATAGCGCGCTTCAGGGCATCCGGGGCCCGTTCGGTGACGCCCAGCCCGAAGTAGGCGGGCCAGCTTTGCGGATCGAGGCGAAGGGCTTGCCGGTACAAGTCCGCCGCCCGGCCAGGCTGCCCAGTCTGGCGATAAGCTCCGGCCAGGTCGGCATAGAACTGGGCCTTCGATTGACTGGGCTTCAATTTCGTGATCGATGCTTCGAGCAACGGAATGCCTTCGGCGAGATTGGCTTGATGGGCGACCTGCGCCACGGCGCGGTAAAGCTCGCTGGACGCCGCATCTGCCATGACTTCGGGATAGTAGAGCGCGACTCTCCCCCGGTAAGGGGGCGCAGGCTTTTCCTCAACAGGGCCTTCCCGGGCGACCTGCTTACGCTGGATCAGGTGGTCCGCAATCGTGACGTGGATCGCATCCGATGGCCGGCGGCGGGGCATGTGACAAGAGACGCAATCGTCCGGCGGCTTCGTCACATGAGACTCGGCCGCCCCGGGATGGCAACTTCGGCAGACTGCGGCATAGCGCGCTACCCCGGCGGCACCGGCTTGCTGACGG
>JANLPT010000002.1:0-6119 GCA_031367405.1 Bryobacteraceae bacterium | reverse complement strand
GCGCAAACTTCGGCGAAGCCTTCGCTAAGGCGCAGTTGAGTGCCGGCACTCCCCTGCCCTCTTCCGGCTGTATCTTCATGAGTGTTAGCGATCGTCACAAGCAGGACGCTGTGGAAATCGGCAAACGCTTTGCCGAGTTAGGCTTCGAGTTAGCCGCCACGCGAGGCACGGCCGCCGTGCTGAAGTCAGCGGGCTTGAAACCGAAGGTTGTATTCAAAGTAAATGAAGGCCGGCCGAATGCAGTGGACTTACTCAAGGCGGGCAAGGTCCAGTTAATCATTTACACGACGTCAAGCGCGATCAGTTTCAGCGACGAAAAGGCCCTGCGCCGGTCGTCTCTGACCCATCGCGTCCCCTGCATTACGACGATCAGCGGGGCCAAAGCGGCGGTGGAAGCTTTCACTTCGCGCAAACGTGACCCGATTCGGGTGTGGAACTTGCAAGAGATCCACGCGCCGGCGCAAGTGACTTAGCGTTCTGGTGAGCAAAAGCTCGGGTATGATCAAGAAGGCAGAAGATGAACCTCGAAGAAGCCATTCTGGACAAAGTGCGCCGCTTACCTGCCGGGCAGCAGGAGCAGGTATTGCGGTACGCAGATGGACTGCAGCAGGGACCTCTCGTGAGAATGGTCCGGTCCCGGGATCGACGACGCGAGATGGACTGGATCAAGGAAAATCGCGCGCGATATGCGGATCAATGGGTCGTGGTTGACGGTGAGCGCTTGGTTGCCGCCGGTGCGGACGGGCATCAAGTGTTTGCCGCCGCCAAAGCTGCGGGTATTGACGTCCCTTTCCTCGTTCACGTGCTGCCCGACGACGCACTATAGGCACCGAGGATCGAGTACCTAACTACGAACCTGGCAGTCGTTCAAAACGGACAAGAGTTCTCTGAAGTCTGAATGCATCTGGCCCCACGCCATTCATCCGGTAAAGTTCTTGGGTAAGTTCTGAAACGGCGGCCACTCGCTCGTACACGGGGCGGCTCTGCCAATAGCGGTACTCGTCCGCTTTCATTTCGTCCAAGTCGATATATCGCTGGATCGCCTTGTCCATACGTTTCGTTTGTAGCACGAGCCGGGGCGCTACTCAATTTTCAGGCCGGAGGCGATCCGCGGGCAAAATCGGCGATTGATGCCGCCAATCAGTTCAACTAAGCCTGATAGACGGTGTTACCGCCAACGACGGTGCGGACGATTTGCAAGTCTTTGATCTTGTCCAGCGCCACGGTGAACAAATCGCCGGAGAGGACGACGAAGTCCGCGAGCTTGCCGGCCGTGATGGAGCCCTTGATCGCCTCTTCGTGTGAATTATAAGCCCCGTTGATCGTATTCACGCGGAGCGCCTCCTCGACGCTGATGCGTTGGTTGGCACCCCAGGTCTTGCCGTCCCAGCCGGTACGGGTGGCCATGCCCTGGATGGCCATGCGGGGATCGAAGGGGCCGGGGCTGAAGTCGGAACCGGCGGCCGCCATGATGCCGGCATCGAGCCACGAGCGATAGGGCATGCAATTCTTCATCATCTCCTCGCCGTAGTAGGCGAACTTATCGGAATTGTAGTAGGCGTAAGTGGTAAATGCCGCCGGCACCGCGCCGAGGGCTTTGATGCGCCGCACCAGCGCGGGCGGTGTCAGGGTGCAGTGAGTGATCTTCGGACGCGCATCGGCACGCGGAAAGGCCTTCTGAGCCCGCTCCATGGCCGTCAGCATCATGTCGATCGCGACATCGCCATTGGCGTGGCAATTCACCTGGATGCCGGCGCGGTGGACGCGCTCCACCCAGGCGTTCAACTCGGCTTGCGGCTCAGTGACGTTGCCTTTGTACGGAGGAGTAACTCCGGGATAGGGGGTGCTGAGCGCCATGGTGCGTTCGGAAAACGAGCCATCGACAGTATGCTCGGCGGTGGCACCGAGTTTAATCCATTCATCGCCGAAGCCGCTCTCGATGCCGGCCGCGATCAATGCTTCGAGGGCTGGGCCATAGCTTTCGTAACTTACGCGATGGAGTAACTCGCCGCGGGTGCGAATGGCTTGCAAACCGGGTAAGTCACCGCCTTCGTGATGCACGCTGGTGACGCCGTATTTCGCAAATTGTTTTGAGATATGTGCCAAGCCGACGCGGCTGCGCTGGGCTTGCTGTTCGGGCGTGTAAGTGGCACGCTTCCCGGCCTTCCTCAATACTTCCTTGGCGAGGTCAGTTACGCGGCCGTTTAAGGCGCCGCTGGCATCGCGGTCGAAGGTACCGCCGGGCGGATTGGGCGTCTGCCGGTTGACGTCCGCCGTCTGGAAAGCCTTGCTGTTGTAGAACGACGTATGGCCGCCGCGGTGGTGCACGACGACTGGATGGTCCTGGGAGACACGGTCGAGATCGCGGACGTTTAGCAATCGCTTGTCCTTCACCTTGGTGTCGTCAAAGAAGTAACCTTCCACCCAGGTGCCGGCCGGCGTTTGGGCGGCTTTGGCGCGCAGTTTCTCGACGATGCTATCGATGGTGACAAACTCGACCACGTAGGGATTGCCGACTAACACCTCGTAGACCAGCACTTCGCCGGGGGCGTGATTGTGGCAGTCGATAAAGCCGGGGACGATGGTCATGCCTTTGGCGTCGAACTGCTGGGTACCCTTGCCGATCAGCGAGCGAACTTCGGCCGTGGTGCCAACGGCAGTGAAACGGCCGGACTTGATGGCGAACGCTTCCGCTTTGGGCGCGCGAGAATCGACGGTGTAGACCTTGGCGTTGAAGACGACCAAGTCGGTTTCGGGGCCTGCGGCACCGGCAAAGCGCGGCCAGGCTCCGCCGATAAGGGCGGCCATTCCGGCGCTGCGTGTGAGTCCGAGGAATTCGCGGCGGCTGTTATCGGGTTTCATTGCCGGAGAATAGCACGGGGAGCGGCCTATGGGTCGTCTGCCGAATCCGAACTCAGGGCCCTTGTTTGGCGAAGGCGCGGAAGGCAACGGTTGAAACGTTCACCTCGCGCCCGGCGCGACCCAATTCTGGCGTAGAATCTGCGGGAGATTCAGGCGGGCGCGGGCATCGCGAAGTCGTAGAATGAAGTTCTGTGTTCCTCCAATCTGTCCATCTTCGGGATGTGCTATCGTTTCGCGACGCCAAGGTTGAACTCAAGCCGCTCAACGTCCTGATCGGGGCGAATGGATCGGGCAAGTCGAACTTTCTGGACGCCCTATCTCTTTTGACGGGATTTACAGAAGATTCCTCTGCATTCTTGAGAACGCAAGGGGGACCTGGAGCGTGGCTTTCGAAGGGGGTGGGTGCTGGTCCAGCTGCCAAGCTAGCGTTTCGATTCGAGGAGAAACTTGAGTATGAGACGGTGTTCGGGGTGTTCGGTGTCAGCTTGCACATCTACGCTGAATACCTTCGAAGAACTGGCAGTAAAGTCTCAGCCCTGACTCGACACGAGTCGGCGATCCAAGGACGAGCGCCGCTAGCGACTCATTTCAGGGCCGAAACACCGGCTAGCGAGCGCTCGATCCTGAGCTATTTGATGCCCGCAGGAACGGAGTGGCGAGAATGGCAAGATCGGCTTCGCCAGATTCGGACTTACCGGCTGGCGGGGCTGAGTGAAATCAGACAGGGTGTACCCGTTGGTTTGGGAGACAGGTATCTAACTCGAACCGGTGACAACTTAGCCAAGATAATTCACGACTTCTATCAAGCCGATTTGCTGGGTGGTATCGATGACGCTTTGCGGAGATTCGGCGAAAGCTATCGTAGCGTAAAAGCGGAAGTCTCCGGGCAGTATTGGGGACTGAAGCTTGCAGAGGATCGCCTGGATGGGTCCGTGCCGGCCTCGCGAATTTCAGATGGAACTCTTCGATTTCTCCAATTGCTCGTCATCCTTCGCCATCCCAATCCACCGCCTTTGATCTTGATTGAGGAACCCGAACTGGGCCTCCATCCTGACGCCATCGGAATTGTGGCTGAGGAACTGCTGGAAGCTTCGGAGCGCACCCAACTCATCATCTCAACCCACTCACCAGAATTGATCACTGCCATACAGCACGTCCCGGACTCGGTTCTGGTTTGCGAAAAGGATTTTGACAACGCTACGACGTTACGCCGGCTGGACAAGGCAAGTATCCGCCGCTGGCTTCAGGTCTATTCGTCGCTGGGAGAAACTTGGCGCTCAGGGGCGATTGGCGGCAACCGGTGGTGAAGATGGTGCGGATCTACTTTGAAGGCGATCCGCGCCTGAAAGGGGGCCTGAGGAAATTCTTTGAGCCGGAGTTTGAGCTCGCGGCCAGTCACATGATCAAACTTGAGTTGGTAGGGGCCGGCAAAAAACAAGCGGAGAAGGCTCGTCGAGTAGGCCAACGCGACTACCCCCGCGCTCGGCATCTGATCCTGAAGGACGCGGAAGGCCCACTTCCATCGAACCGGCCCAAACACACTTACTATTGGGTTCAGGCCATGGAAAGCTGGTTCGTCGCCGATCCCGCGGCTGTTCAGAAAGCTCTTGGGCCGTGTGTGAAAGCACAGAGCGTACCAAAATGGCCAAACGTCGAGTTACGGCCACGGGCGGACGTTTTCAAGCAACTCAGTCGAATCACCAAACCGTGCGGACCGGTCAAACACTACGACGAGAAGGACCATTCGCCGCTGCTCGCCGGGCTCATCCTGAACCAGCTGAACCGTGAAACTGTGGTTCGAAAGTCACCCGAATGTGGTCTTTTCCTGAGGTCGTTGCAAGCAGCCATCCGTAACCTCAGCGCTGGAACATCGTAATCGCCGCGATGCCTGCGGCACCGGCTTCGATGCAGGCGGGCGCGTTGGTTTCAGTGATACCGCCGAGGGCGTACACCGGCACGATGTTGCCTGAATTTCTCAGCCCATCCAGGCCAATCGCTGGACCATAGCCCGGCTTTGAAAACGACTCGAACACTGGACCCAGCACGACAAAGTCAGCGGAGTCGGCTCGGTGGACGTCGTCGAGCGAATGGCAGGAGACTCCGAACAAAAAGCCGGCGGGGACCGAGGCTCGCAACTCAGCGGGTGCGGGCGCGTCGCCGCGTAAGTGGACGCCGTCGAGCCCGGCGGCCAACGCCACGTCCAGCCGGTCGTTGATCAGGATCTTCGCGCCATGCGGATTCGCCAGAGCCCGCACGCGCCGAGCCAAGGCCAGTTGATCCAGCACGGGCAAGTCTCTTTCGCGCAGCTGGATCATCTCGATGCCTTCGTCCAGGCGGCGGGCGATGTTGGCGATCAACGCGTCGATGCCGCCGAGTGGGTTGCGATCGGTAATGTAGTAGCGAGAAATCAAATCGATTCAATGATACGATTTCAGGCGATGTCTCTCACTCGCCGTTCCTTTGCGCTCTCGGCCGCCACTGCCGCCGCCTCTCAACGTGTCCTGGGGGCCAACGACCGCGTGGGCGTCGGCTTCATTGGCTACGGACTCATCGGCGCGCAGCATGTCTTCGACTTCAAGAACCAGAAAGACACCGACATGGTGGCCCTCTCCGAGACTTACGCGCCGCGCATGGACGAAGGCATCACCAAGCTGGGCGGCAGCACGAAGCCCTATCGCGACTTTCGCAAGTTGCTCGACGATAAGGACGTCCAAGCCGTTGTCGTCTCCACGCCCGACCATTGGCACGCCATGATGACCATGATGGCCTGCGCGGCCGGCAAAGACGTTTACGTCGAGAAGCCGATGACGCTCTTCATTGACGAAGGCAAGTGGATGACCAAGGTGGCGCGCAAGCATAACCGCGTGGTGCAGGTGGGCACTCAGCAACGCAGCGGGAAACACTATCAAGCCGCGAAGGAATTGATGAGCCAGGGCTATCTGGGCAAAATCCACTCGGTGAAGATGGCCTCCCATCGCAACATCATGCCGGGCTTCGGCAAGCCGCCCGATATCGAAGTGCCCCAGGGCTTCGACTATGACATGTGGCTCGGACCCTCCTCATCCGCGAAGCCCTATTCACCACATCGCGGCATCTATCATTTCCGCTGGTTCTGGGATTTCTCCGGCGGCCAGATGACCAATCTTGGCGCGCATTCTATCGACATCATGCAGTGGTATCTCGACCAGAAAGGGCCCCTCTCGGCCACCTCGATCGGAGGCCGCTTCGCGCTGGAGGACGACGGCGAAACGCCCGAC
>JANLPT010000383.1:0-2868 GCA_031367405.1 Bryobacteraceae bacterium | reverse complement strand
GCCGAAGTCAGAAGCATCAGGGCAAGACCGCCACTGGCCACCGCTTTTTCTAACCAACTGGTCATGCGTGAACCCCTCCTGAGGAAGCTCTCAGGCTAACACGGCAGGCGGGGCATTTTTCAGGCGGAATGCCTTCCCTCCAGCCGCTCGGTGAAAGCCAATTGCCAAAGGTGCACATCGCCTGCAGAATTAGTGGCAGCCTACCTGAGCGCCACCGACGGAACTTCAGGCGTCCAGCTCGCCCGTGCCAACCTGCCCGATGTGATCCTGATGGACATCGTTCACTAAACGTCGAACGTGTGCTGCTTGCGGTGATGCGGACCGTCAAAGCGCTGGGTGCTCTTAAACAACTCATGCCGGCCGTCGCTCGACACCTCGCGGAATCGGCCTGACATCGAATCCATCTCGGACTTCGTCATCGGCTTCAACGTGCGCGCCAGCGCGATATCCTGTTTGAGTTGCGCCATCGACGTGATGCCCATCACCTGCGTGGTCACCGGCAGGCTGAGGCAGTAGCGGTACGCCTGGTCGGACGTCAGCCCCAGCTTATCGATGATACGGCCCTGGACGTCGCCGCCGGCCAAGCCCTTCATCCCGATCACCCCGACGTTCTGCTTCAGGCAAACCGGCACCACCTCCTTCTGAAAGCTACGGAAATGGGCGTCCAATACGTTAATCGGCATCTGCGCCGTATCCCAGTCGAACGGCTTCGCCAGCATCTTCAAATGAATGCGCGGATCCTTGTGCCCCGTAAAGCCAATGAAGCGGACCTTGCCTTGCTTCCGCGCTTCGATCGCCGCCTTGATGCCGCCCTTTTCGAACACCCAGTCAGGGTCGTTGTCGTAGTTATTCTCGTGAAACTGCCACAAGTCAAGGTGGTCCGTCTTGAGCCGCTTCAAGGACTCTTCCAAATTGCGCATCGAACCCGCGTAGTCGCGCTCGCAATTCTTGGTCATCAGGAAAACCTTGTCGCGCTTCTTGTCCATCGCGAGCGCCTTGCCCATCACCTCTTCGCTGTGGCCGTCATGATAATCCCACGCGTTATCGAAGAAAGTGAGGCCTTCGCCGATGGCGGTGTGCATGATGCGGAAAGCTTCTTTTTCATCTTTCACTGAGCCGATGTGCCAGCCACCGAGACAGACGATGCTGACCCGCTGGCCCGTCCGGCCCAGCACGCGGGTCGGCATGCCGGTCGCGGAGGCGGACGTTTGGCCCATAACTTGTTTAGCCAGCGCGGTGACCGAAAGCACGCGGGCGACATCGCGGCGGGAAGGCAGCTGCATTTCGATGGTTCTCCTGGCAACGAATTTACCTCATAATCATGTCATGCATCTGCTGACTGGTGAAGCAAAAAATCGCGGTGAGAATTTCCGGCCGGAAACGCGTCGCGCGTGGATGGAACGCATGCTGGCTTTAGGCGTCGTCGCGCCTACGTTTTGCCAGAATCTGGCGCTGGGCCAGTCCACGTCGAGCAAGAGCGAGGCCACCAAATGGTCGATTCCCGGCCTGTTTCCGGGCAAAGTGGTGTCCGTTTCGGATGATCGCTCAATTGTCAGCGGCGTCTACCAGAAAGATCCGGTGCAGCGGATGATCCGCACCGGCCTGCAATCGCTCACTGGCGCACCGGATTGGCGCGAGAGCTGGAAGATGTTTTTCTCGCCGGGCGAACGCGTGGGCATCAAGCTCAACCCTGTCAGCCGCCCTTATGTGATGTCCGACCCCACCGTTTTGCACGAGATCATCGCTGGTCTCGAAGCCGCCGGAGTGAAGAAGAAAGACATCGTCGTTTACGACCGCTATAAGGCGGAGTTCCTTGAGGCGCGCTTCGACAAGTGGCTGCCGGACGGCGTGCGCATGGGTTACGCGGCCCAGAATTACGAGGAGGTGCAGCAGGGCATGGACGGCTACGATCCTGACCATTACCTCGACATGCAGCTCACTCTACCCGGCTTCGGCTTCAACAACGAGCGGGCGCGCCGTTCTTATGCCTCGAAATTTATCACGACCAACGTCGACAAGCTGGTGAACGTGTGCCTGTTGAAGCATCACCAATCGGCGGGCATCACGATCGCCCTCAAGAACCTTTCGCACGGTCTCGTGAACAACGTCAACCGCAGCCACTCCTCGCCCATGCTCAACGCGTGCGGCGCTTTCATCCCGGCATCGGTGTCGATCCCCGTCATCCGCCATAAGACGGTGCTCAACATTTGCGATGGTATTAAGGGGCTCTATCACGGTGGGCCCGGCGTCACGGCGCGCAAGGTGAAATACGTATGGGAGCACAAGACGATGTACTTCAGCACGGATCCAGTGGCGATGGACCGCATCGGGTGGAACGCCTTAGACGCCCAGCGCGCCCGCGTGGGCATGGCCCCCATCGCCGACGCCAAACCCGACGCCGACTCCGGTTTCGTCCGCATGCAACCCGAACACGTCGATATCGCCGGAGCCCTCGGCTTGGGCGAAGGCGACATGCGTAAGATCAAGCACATAATCTTGAAGGGCGAGGGGCCCGTCAAGCAGGCCTAACATCAGGCAAACCTAACAGGTATGCGCGCATACCCTACGCGGGCTGGAAGCCCGCGCCACTGGCGTTGGGGAAAGGTTGTCATGATGAATCATGATAGTCTTAGGGAGAGGTGAGGAGAAATGTCCCAAATCCGAGAGAAGTTCGCGACCCAGGTGAATTCCGAGATCTTGGCCGACATTCGCGCCCTCGCGCAAAGCGGGTCGCCAGCTTCAGGCGCTGGTGGATGAAGCGCTGGCGGATCTCATAGAAAAAAGGAAGAACCCTCGCCCGCGAGCCCACGTGATGGCCGCTTATTTGGCCAGCCACGAAAAGTACGGTGAACTTTATCAGAAACTCGC
>JANLPT010000366.1:0-3127 GCA_031367405.1 Bryobacteraceae bacterium | reverse complement strand
TTTCTCCCGATCCCAAACGCGCCATGTTTCGCCCACGTTCTTCGAATAACCGAAGTCGGTGAAGGTGGTGTGCCGCACCTTCACTCCGTAAAACTGCGCGGCCTTCTCCAGTTCCAACTCGCGCAATTTCCCGAGCGCTTCGAAGAAATCACCCGTGATGACATTGGCTCCACTCTCGCCGCGCGTGATGGAAAGCAGGGTGACGTCGACGCCCAAACCGCGCGCCAAATAAGTTAAGGTAGCCGCGTCTTCATCGTCCGGATGAGCCGTGATGTACAGGACGCGCGCGGTGGTCTGCGACCGCTTCCAGGCTTGCCACATGCCGGACGCGCCCAGATCTTCAGAAAGTGGTTGGGCCGTCAACGTGAAAGCCGGGAGTAGCCAAATGCAGCCGAGGAGGAAACGAGTAGCCATTTAAGTCGATTATAGGCAATCGTTTAGGCCAGGTCACCACGCCCGGAAAAGGAGACGCGCCGATCAACAATTAGTAAACAGAGAATACGCCCCGATGCGTTGCCCCCGAATCTAGAATAGAATTCTATGTCAACGGTCTTAGCCTGACATGAAGGCAAACGACGTCGAAGGGAATGGAAGACGAAATGCTTTCCACTTGGCGATTGGTGTTGTTGGGAGTTGGTGTCGTTGGCTTGTGTTTCGCGGCCAGCGAAGCCGCCACGCGCGCGCGGCAGTTGGAAAAAAATGGCGATGTCGCTGGAGCCAAGGAGTTGCTGCGCCGGACGGCCGCGCCGGCCAATGCCTCCGCCGATGACTTGGCCTCCTGGGCTGAGTTCCTCGATCGTAAACGCGACCCCGGTACACGGGCCGCTTACGAGCGCTGGCTCGCGGCCGCCGCACCGCAGGACAAAGCACGCATCGCGCGCCGCCTGATGATCCTTGACCTGCTCACCGAAGACATCAAATCGGCCGGGAAGCACCTGGAGGCTTATCGCGCGGCGGGTTCGCGCGATCTCAAGCTGCCCGTCTATACGAAGTCCGAAGCGCCTTGGCCTACGGTTGACATTCCCGGGCCCCTGCGCTCATTCAACCGCATGGCGGCGTTATCGCCGGAGTTGTCGCCCGCCGACGTCATCGGTGCCATCGCCCGCAACGTCGTCACCAACGGCTACCAAGCCGCCTCCAGCAACGAGGCTCTCGAACCGACCGAATACCTAAAGCTGATCGTCCGTTATCTGTCGCAGGCACGCGAACTCGAAAAGCTCTCGGGCGCAGACAAGATCATGAAGATCGAGACCTGCGAGAGCCCCGTGACGGGCGAGTTACTCAAGGTGCTCGGCTATCGCATGCGCGGCGGTTGCGGCAGCGACGTGGTGCTCGAAACCGTCAACGCCACGCGCGCCTTCCTCACCATCGATTCGGGCTTCCCGCTCTCTGACCTCGAACTCTCCCTGCGCACCAACAAGCCCTTCATCCTCGACTATTCGCCCACCAAGGTGCCGGTGCTCTACGGCCCTGAATATTGGCTTTCCTCGCGCGAGAAGAACACCGAAAACAAGCCGTTTATTGACCTGTTTCTCGAAGACCCGTCGCTCTGCCGGCTCTATCTGGGCCTGTCAAAGCTGGATCGCGAAACGGCGGAAGAGCTCAAAAAGACCATGCCGGCCAGCCGCATCCGCGCCTTCGCCCACGTCCTCGACTTCTACGGTGCCATGTTCCAGATCCGGAATGGTAAGGCGATTATCCCGGGCACCAACGCTTCCTGGCAGGAGTTCACCGGTGTCTCGCCCGACCAAGGTGCCGCTTTCTTTGAGAAGCTGATCTCCCGCGATGACGGCTGGCTCGCCGCCTACTTCGACGGCTTGATGCGGATCCAAGGCACGCCCACCGCCGCTTACCTCACCGATCCCGCGCGCTCCAAGCGCTTTTACACGGCGATCCGCGGACGTCTGACGAGCCCTGGCCCGGCCCGGCCCGTATTTCGCGCCAACACCGACATGATGCTGCTGACGAATCGTTTACGTCTGGAACCGGACGGCAGGCCGCATGTACCCGGCGGTGTGGCCGCCTGGAAGAACCTGTTCATCACGCATCCGCACGGCAAGTACGATGGCAAACTGACGAAGTCGGCGGCGGGTTGGAAGGAGCCCGATGACGTGGTGGAGGCGCTGTTCGCGCTTTCGCGCAAGGCCGTCGAAAACGATCCGCTCAAGATGTACATGATGCTGAGCGACATCAACCGCCGACGCACCCAACCCTTCACCCCGCCGATGGTGGAGCGGCTGCTGAAAGACTATAAACTCTTCGCCTCGCAATTCCCGATGTTCTCGGAGGTCCCCGGCCTATCGGAGAAAACGATCACGATGTACCTTGATGCCGCCGCCGCAGTGAACCAGGTCCGCGACGTCAACACCAAAGCGGAGGAGGCGGGCATGCTGCAATCGCTCACCGGCCTTTGGCAAATTCTCGCCCGCCAGAACCTGATCCCCGAGAGCGGGGCCGACGCCGCTTTGGCCGAAGTGCTTACCTCGTTCGCCATCGTCAAAAACAGCCGCGATTTGTTCGACGCGGGCCGCAGCGGCGTGCAAGCCTTGACGAAGGCGGCGGGCATCGCCCCCGGCGGCGATCCGCAGGAGCAAATGCTCAGTTTGATGGCCGGCCAAATCAAGCCTTCCGAAGACGACTCGCACTTCCTCATCGTGGAAGACATGAAGCGGATCTTCGAAGCGCAGCGGCTCATTTCGCTCAAGACGATTTTCGACCTGGCCGACAATCTAGTCGCCATTTCGAAGGGCGAGAAGATGAACACCGCCCTGGTGAACCGGCTGTCGGCCCGCATTCAGGAGACGCAGCCGCCGCGCTCAAGCCTCACCGGCGCCGAAAAGAATGCGATGGCTTTCGGCTACTGGGTGGACAAACACATCGAGAGCCAGCGCAAGGTGAACTTCCGCCAGATTGTGGAGAAGTCAGCCACCGATCCGGAGCGGCTGAAGGAGGCCCGCGGCCTGCTGGCGCAGTTCCTGCGCGACACGCTGGTGGGCTTCAACTACATCCACTATGCGCCGCCGGGAGCGCAGATTCTGGTCACCAATCCACACTTCGTACGCAGCCACGACTTTATCGGCATCCAGAGCTCGAACCAGACCTGGAAGCAGACCGAGGTCTTTGGCAC
>JANLPT010000340.1:0-15363 GCA_031367405.1 Bryobacteraceae bacterium | reverse complement strand
AGGGGCCGGCATCTTCCGCCGCGATTGGTCACCGCGCCCCATGCTCGAGGCCTATGAACGGCTCGTCTTCAATGAATGGTGGACCCGCGCTCAAGGCGAAACCAATGAGGCCGGCCGTTGGAACACGCGAGCCTTCAAAGGCACTCATCGCGTGCGAGTCACCATCGGCGGCGTCACCAGGGAAACTGAAGTCACCCTCGCCGGCGACGCCGAAATCCAAGTTACTCTGCCTTAGCTTTTCAAATGTGCCATTGGTCCCAATGTCGCCCGCCAGGCTCTGATACCCAGCGTCCCAAGCGCCATTCACAAGAAAATTGAAGAACGGGGGGCCAGTGACGGTTACTGCCGTTGTATATAAACGAAACGAAGTCTCCCAAAGCGATGGCCGTGCCTCGCGTATAGGTAGAAGTCAAATTCAGTGTGGCGGTGCTGTTTCCACCGCTCACCGTGCCGTTGGTGGCAAAGCAATCGGTAGGAGCGCAGGCCCCCGTGAAATGGAAAGTCTGAATCGACACGGCCTGAAGAGGCGCGACGGCCGAAAGTGTGCAAATTCCGAAGAGCAATGGCAGCACGCGAATCATCTTAGCGGAACGGACACAAATACGTAGTACGTTTGTACCACCACACTATGCCTCATCCACCCATTGACCCCAGCCCCATCCTCCAAACCGCCTTCGCCTTTTGGTCCTCGAAGGTACTCCTCACTGCCGTCGAGTTCGGCGTCTTCACCACGCTTGACGATCACCGTCTCACCGGCGCGGAACTCGGCACCAAACTCGGTCTCCACCCTCGCGCCATCAGCGATTTTTTCGACGCCCTGGTCGCCATGCAGTTCCTCGAACGCGAAGGTGACGGCCCCACGGCCACCTACAGCAACACGCCCGCCGGCGCGCTGTACCTTCACCAAGGCAGCCCCCGCTATATTGGCGGCGTTCTCGTCATGCTCAATGCCCGCCTGTTCAAGTTTTGGAACGACTTGCCCGAAGCCCTCCGCACCGGTAAAGCCCAAAACGAAACCAAGCACGGCCAGAAGGGCATCTTCGAGGAACTCTACGCAGAACTCCCGAAGCTCGAACAGTTTCTCGGCGCCATGACGGGCATCTCCCGCATGAACTTCGAAGCCTTCGCCCAGAAATTCGACTTCTCCCCTTTCCAGACTCTCTGCGACGTCGGCGGGGCCACCGGGCTCCTCTGCATCGAAGCCGCCAAGGTGCATCCTCATCTGCACTGCACCTCATTCGATCTCCCTCCCGTCGAGCCCATCGCCAAGAAACACATCGCTGCCGCCGGCCTCAGCGACCGCATCCAGACTGCCTCGGGCGATTTCTTCCAGCAGCCCCTGCCCAAAGCCGACCTCATCACCATGGGCATGATTCTCCACGACTGGAATCTCGAGAAAAAGATGCACCTCATCCGCGCCGCCTACGCCGCCTTGCCCGCCGGAGGAGCATTCGTCGTCATCGAAGCCATCATCGACGATGCCCGTCGCGAAAATGTGATGGGCCTCATGATGTCGCTCAACATGCTCATCGAATTCGGCGACGCCTTCGATTACTCCGCCGCCGACTTCCGTGGCTGGTGTACCGAAGCCGGGTTTCAGCGTTTCGAAGTGATTCACTTGGCCGGCCCTTCCAGCGCCGTGGTGGCCTATAAATGAGCCAATAAATGAAACGATGGCTCAAGCGACGTGACCCCAAACGCCCCCTCATCCCCGCATCTCGAAAAGAAGCCGCATGGCAGTGCGCCGGGATCACAGTGCGCCGGGATCACAGTGCGCCGGGATCACAGTGCGCCGGGATCGCTTGTCTGAAGTGACGCGGTAGCTTACAATTGCTCGTGATGCGACGCGGTGACTATGGCTACGATGCGCCTTACTTCCCAGTGATCTTTGGGCTTTTGTCCGTGGCCGCCGGGTTTGGGGCGGCGCTATGTTGGTGGCAGGGAGAGATTCGCCCGGCCCGGCTGATGACGTTCTATTTCGTCATCTTTTTTGCGAACACCAGCAGTTTTCTCTACACCACCCGGCGCGGCAAGTTTCTCGAGTGGGACCGCATTCTGGATGGCCTGCATCTGCGCGGCGACGAAGTGGTGCTCGATATGGGGTGCGGACGCGGCGCGATCCTGACGGCGGTCGCTCGCCGGTTGACGACGGGCCGGGTGACCGGCATCGATATATGGCATCGATATCTGGAGCAAAAAGGATCAGTCGGGCAACGCCCGGGACGTCACGGTGCGCAACGCATCGCTCGAAGGCGTGAGTGATCGCGTACAAATCGATACAGGGGATATGCGCGCGCTGCCGTATCCAGATGCAACCTTCGATCTGGTAGTCTCCAGCCTCGCGATCCACAACATCCGATCCAATGCTGATCGCAAACGAGCGATCATTGAAGGCTTTCGGGTCCTGAAACCCGAAGGTCGAATGGTCATCGCGGACATCCGTGCCACGGCGAAGTATGAAGAGGCTTTGCGGGCGCTTGGTGCAGCGAATGTGGAACGCCGCCGACTGGGGTGGAGATTCTGGTGGGGCAACCCAATTGCCAGCACCACCCTCCTCACCGCTTCAAAAGTGCCGACCGGAAGACTGCCAAACGAACAAGGGCGATAACCACGCAACTACGCTTTGATTTCATCTCGAGTGGACGCCTTCACTTCGCCCAAAAAGGGCAGCGCACGCTGGGTTAGTTAGCGTTTCGCGCGAGTCCGGTCGTTCACGAGGTTACTGGCAAAGTTTACGCGGTTACCGCCCTGTTGATGCCAAGGCTCACTATTATCCATTGTCCGATGGCACCTCCTTGATTAAACAGCCTACTTCGCTGGTCCCTCGCTCGGGAAACCACATCGTTTCTTCCAAGTCGATTCACTTGCAGGATGCTCCCGTTTTCGATCCTTGTCAATAGAAAGTGATAAAAAATTACAGCGATGTTTCGAAATTTACTTTTGGCCGTCATTTGCGAGATGTCCGCGTTGCCTCAAGCTCCTCCTCCAGCGGCATCCCCGAAGGCCGGGCCCGCCAAGGGCCAGTCCCCGATTGTGCCCCAGCCAGAAGAGCTGAAGCTGAGCCAAGGTGAATGAGCCGGACGCTTCCTGCTCGAGTTTCCCCGGGCCTTCTTTACCCAGGACGCCAAAACCCACCCGCCTCCACGTTCTGGCTGCATGGACGAGACCAGACGCAGCATTAGTGACAAATTCCCCAACGCGAGTAGGAGCTTCACTTACTCAACCGCCGACTTTAGGCTAAATTACTCTCGACCGTTACGGATGCCGCTGGCGAAGTGGACATCTTCGAAGCCAGTGCCGATGTGAGCCTTCGCCGCGCTTTTCAACGAGCTTTGGCATTTGCCGGAATAGAACGTGGAATTCAGCAACACCAAGGCAAGACTTTACATTTATGCGGAACCCAATGTGCCTTGGAGCCATCTCTCCATAGCAGCTTGAGAGAACTGCCCAAAGGAGAAGAAAATGGAAAATTCAAACAATAACAATAATTCGACGACTCAGTCCGGCGCCAAGTGGATCCTGCCCGCCATGGCTGCGGCGTTGGCTCTTTCGCTCGGCTTTAACGCCTATCAAGGGTCGCGCCTTCAAACCGTTGACCAGCAGGTGAACGCCGTAAACGGGCAAGTGGCCGAACTCCGGCAAGGTTTGTCCAAAGTTGAATCCCAGACCGGCGCTCAGCTTGCCACCATGCGTGGCGAAATGACCACGTCCCGCACGGAAACCGAAAAAGCAGGCAAGGACGCCGCCCGTACGGCCAGTTGGGCCGCCCAAAGCCTCGCTCAAAGGCATGCCGATAAGCTGGCCGGCGCGCTGTCTACCAAGCTCACGGCAGAAACCGAGGGTAACCAAAAGCTCGTCGCCGACTTAAACTCGCAGCTTACCCAAGTGAAATCGACGGCTGATCAATCCACCACCCAGCTCGTTAGTGTTTCTACGGACGTGAAGCAGGTGCGAACTGACGTAGACGCCACGCGCACCGAATTGCAGTCCACCATCGCCGATCTGCGGCGCGCGACTGGCGACATGGGCGTGATGAGCGGTTTGATCGCCACTAACTCCACCGAACTCAAAGCTCTCCGCGACTTCGGTGAGCGTAACTACTTCGAGTTCCGCCTCACTCGCAGCGATAAGGCCACCAAGGTGGGCGGCGTCACGCTGGCCCTCAAGAAGGCTGACCCCAAGCGCGCCCGCTTCACGATGGAGCTGAACGCCGATGATCGCAAGATCGAGAAGAAAGACAAGACCATGAACGAGCCCGTGCAGTTCTACGTCGCCAGCACCGCGCGCCAGCCCTACGAAATCGTGGTGAACGAGATCACCAAGGACACCGTGGTTGGCTATCTGTCTACCCCCAAGGTGCAGACCGCTCGTAAGTAACGTTTCGTCGAGATGCTACCCCCCGCCGCTCGTATTCGGGATTCGTCCCGGGTACGAGCGGTTTTCTATTGGAATATACTTTTTACATGCGGGCACTCCGACTTCTGATCTTCCTGTTGACGCCGCTGCTCGCCGCAGATGACGCCGAGTTCTTCGAATCCAAGATCCGCCCGCTGCTGGCGACCAACTGTCACTCCTGCCATAGCGAGGGCGCGCTGGGGGGCCTGCGGCTTGACTCGCGCGAAGGTCTGCTGAAAGGCGGCAAGTCCGGGGCCGCCGTGGTGCTGGGGAAGCCGGATGACAGCCTGTTGATGCAAGCCGTCCGGCGCACGCACATCCGGCTGAAGATGCCGCCCGTGGGCGCTTTGGCGGAAGCCGAAGTTGCCGCCCTGGCCGACTGGATCCGGCGCGGGCTGCCTTGGCCCGGGCATCAGGAACAGGTGGCCAGCACCAACATCCGGGTCACGCCTCAGCAGCGAGCCTTCTGGTCCTTTCAGCCTTTGAAGCGCGTTTCGCCGCCCCAGGTGAAGAACGTGGCCTGGGTGCGGACGAACGTCGACCGGTTTATCCTCGCGCGGCTCGAGGCGGCAAACTTGAAACCGGTGCCGCCCGCCGCTGAACGCGCTTGGCTTCGGCGGGTGACGCTCGATCTTACGGGCCTTCCTCCGACGGTGGCCGAAACCGGCAACTTTGCCGCCGACAAATCCGCTGACGCCAAGGCCAAGGTGGTTTACCGTCTGCTGGCGTCGCCCCACTATGGCGAACGCTGGGCCCGCCATTGGCTCGACCTGGCGCGTTATTCCGACGGCGAGTTGGCGGCCAGTGTCGATACGCCCTTGCCTAATGCCTGGCGTTACCGCGACTGGGTGGTAGACGCCTTCAACCGCGACCTTCCTTATGACCTTTTCGTCAAAGCCCAAATTGCCGCCGACTTACTGCCCGAAACGAAAGAGCACCGGGCCGGCCTCGGCTTCCAAGCCCTCGGCGCTAGCGCCAATGACCAGGTGGACGTGACAACGAAAGTCTTTCTTGGCCTCACCGTTGGCTGCGCCCAATGCCACGACCATAAATACGACCCCATCCCGACCAAAGACTATTACTCCTTACTCGGAGTCTTTAGCAGCACGAAGACCGATCAACATGCATTAGTCGCGGAAGCCGTTGTCGAACGCTATAAGGCCCAAAAGAAGAAAGTCGACGATTTGAAAGAGGTTCTCAATGACTATCTGGCCGACCAGACTAAGCAGCTGGTCGACTTACTCGCCCGCGATACGGCGCGCTATTTAGTCGCCGCGTTTCAGAAACAAACTGAGGCGACAGGGCTCGACAAGGAGACCCTGGAGCGCTGGAAGAAGTATCTGATGGCCAGTGACCAGGATCATACTTACCTCAAACCCTGGCGGGACTTGATAGCCGCCAGCCCGACCGAGGCACAAGCGATTGCCGAAGCGGATCGCTACCAGACATTCATCCTCCAATTACTCGACGAAGCCAAAGAGGTGGACGACAAGAACTACGTTGCCTTCGGGGGCCGCAAGGGGCAGAAGAACGAGAATACCCGCCAGTACACGAACATCGTCTCGCTGCCCGTGCTGAAGTTCTACCAATGGCGCGAGATCGCCTATGGCCCCTATAACATCGACGGTTTCAAAGCGCCGGCGGGCGTGCTTTACTATGGCCCCAAGGAGATTGACCGTTTCCTCGGCGGGATCGCCCGCGCCTATGTGGATAAGCTAAATCTCGAGATTGCGGCGCTCGAAAAGGAGCTGCCTCCGATGTACCCTTTCGTCCATGCGGTTACTGAAGGCGATCAACCGGGCGATATCAAAGTCGCGCTGCGGGGTGACCCGAAGACGCCGGGCGAGGTGGCCCCTCGCCGCTTCTTACAGGTGCTGTGCGAGGGCGAACCGGCCACTTATACGAAGGGCAGCGGTCGCGCGGAGCTCGCCTTGGCCATGGCGAGCCCCACCAATCCGCTTACCGCCCGGGTGATGGTAAACCGGATCTGGCAACATCATTTCGGCAAAGGCTTGGTCCGCACGCCGTCTAACTTCGGACGCATGGGCGAGCGACCGGCGCATCCCGAGTTACTCGACTATCTGGCGAGCGAGTTCATCAAAAGCGGCTGGAGCATTAAGGCCTTGCATCGCGAGATCCTGCTATCGAGCACTTACTCGCTGGCGACTGGCGCATCGCCGGAAGCGGACGCTGAGAATAAGCTACTTTCGCACTTCGACTTGAAGCCGAGGCTCGATATGGAAACTCTGCGCGACTCGGTGCTCGCTGTCTCCGGCCAACTGGACCCCACCATAGGCGGCGCGTCCAAGCCAGTTGCCGACGACAACCTCCGCCGCGCGCTGTATCTGACGGTGAGCCGCACCCGGCTTGACCCGGCTCTAGCCCTCTTCGATTTTCCTGACCCTAACACCTCCATTGACGAGCGCCCCAGCACCTCCGGCCCCTTGCAAGGCCTCTATTGGCTCAATAGCCGTTTTGTCGCGGCTCAAGCGAGTAAGTTAAACGACCGCCTGCTAAAGGAAGCCGGAAAGAAGTCTGCGGATCGGATCAACCAAGCCTACCGGCTTCTTTACGGCCGTGAACCCGACGCCGGGGAACTTCGCCTCGGAGTAGAATATGTGGCGACGGGCGATGCCTCATGGCCGCCCTACTTGCGAGCGCTCCTCGGCGCCGTGGAATTCTCGAGCGTGAACTAACAATGTTTAACCGGCGGCAGTTTCTCGGGCAACTCGGCGGCGGCTTCGGCCTGGTGGGCGCGCAGAGCGTGTTACAGGCTGGGCCTCATTTCGCGCCCAAGGCCAAACACATTATCTTCCTGTTCCTAAACGGCGGTATGTCGCAGGTGGATACCTTCGACCCCAAGCCCGCTTTGACTAAGTACGATGGCCAGCCGATGCCGGGGCCCAAGATCCGCACGGACCGCGCGAGCGGCACTTTGATGCGTTCACCCTGGGAGTTCAAACGGCACGGCCAATCCGGCCTGGAGGTAAGCGAGATCTTCCCCGAGATCGGCAAGCGCATCGACGACTTCTGCGTGATCCGCTCGATGTATACCGACAACGGCAACCACGGCCCGTCGCTGCAACTGATGAACTGCGGCCATCAGTTACCCGGCCGCCCATCGATGGGCGCTTGGGTCACTTACGGCCTCGGCACCGAGAACCAAAACCTGCCGGGCTTCGTCGTGCTTTGCCCCGGCTTTCCGGTGCTTGGCTCCTCGCTGTGGAGCTCGGGTTACATGCCGACGACATACCAGGGCGTACATATCCAAAACACGGCGATTGAGCCCGAAAAGATCATCCCCAACCTTCGCAACGAAGACTTGGCACCGGAGGAGCAGCGGAAGCAACTTATATTGCTCGATCGGCTGAACCGGCACTATGCCGGAGCACAGCCACAGTTAGACGGCGCGGTGCAGTCGATGGAGTCGGCTTACCGCTTGCAGACGGAGGGCGGCCCGCTATTCGACATTCGCAAAGAGAGCGAAAAAGTCCGCGCCCGGTATGACATTTCGGACTTCGGCCGGGGCTGCCTGATGGCCCTGCGGTTAGTGGAAAGCGGCGTCCGCATGGTGCAGATTTACTACGGCCCCTTTCAGCCGTGGGACAACCACGATGACATTCGCGTACACGGCAAGCTGGCGCAAAAAACCGACGGCCCGGTGGCGGCACTGGTGGACGACTTAAAGACGCGCGGCTTATTCAACGACACGCTGATCGTCATCGCCGGCGAATTTGGCCGGACGCCCATGATTCAAAACTCGGGCCTTGAAAAGCTTGGCTGCGGTCGAGACCACAATCCTCCGGCTTTCACGACGCTGCTGGCCGGCGGCGGCATCCGCGGCGGGATGGCCTATGGCGCGACCGATGATTTTGGCTTCAAGGCCATCGAGAATCGCGTCCACGTGCATGACTTACACGCGACGATTCTGAATCAGCTTGGCTTCGACCATACGCGCTTAACTTACCGCTATGCGGGCCGTGACTTCCGCTTGACCGATGTACACGGCGAAGTAATTCGAGCGATCCTGGCATAACGATGAGCGCTTGGCTACAGTTTCACTTAGTGAACACTCCAGAGGCTCTCGGAGAAGGGCCAGTGCGGGGCGATCCATTGGCGTTGGAAGGTAAAGCCGGCGGGGCCGGCTAGGGTGGGGATGCATTCCGGGCGGAATTTGTGGGAGGACTCGGTCCAGATGGTCTCGCCGGCGGCGAAGGAGTAAGTGGTCGCCGCGATGGTGACCGTTTGCTTCAGGCGGGACCGGAGATGCATTTCGACGCGGCCCTCGCCGCCGTCGTAAAGGGCTTGGTGTTCGAACTGGCGCAGGGCGAAGTTGGCATCGAGTTCGCGGTTGATGCGGCCTAAAAGATTGAGGTTGAAGGCAGCCGTGACACCGGCTGGATCGTCATAGGCGACTAACATAGTGTCGAGTGGCTTGACTAAGTCGCAACCAAGCAGCAGGGCGTCGCCGGGCCGCAGGAGTTTGCGGAGTTGAGCGAGGAATACCACGCGCTCGGCGGGGCAGAAGTTGCCGATCGTGCTGCCGATGAAGAGCACTAGCAATGGTTCATCGGGTGCCAGGTGAGTGCGGACAGCGCGCATTCCATCGAGGTAGGTGTGCTGAAGGGGGGTAACTTGGGCGACGCTGGAAAGCTCAGTGGCACAGAGGGCCAGCGCGGTTGCGGAAAGGTCGATCGGGAAGTACCGCGGTGAACCGAAGTGCTGAAGGATGGGCCGTACTTTGTGGCCGGTGCCGCAGCCGAGTTCGGCGACGGCGCGAAAGCGGGTTGGCAACTCAGGCGCGAGCTGCGCGAGTAAGTGAGCATCGGCGCGAGTAAGGCCGTATTCCGGTAGCACCGTGATGGCTTCGAACAAGGCGCTGCCGACTGCATCGTAAAGGTATCTAGAAGGCAACTCTTTCTGAGTAAGTGACAGACCGGTATGAACATCGCGGGCGAATTCTTCGTTCTTCATATGGCCTCTTGGACGGTGCGAAAAGTGGCGTAAGCGTAGGGGTAATCAGCACGAAACCAATTACGGAAGCTGGGACGCAGGAAGCACGCGGCGGTGCGGGGCGACGCGCCTTTCAAAACGAAGTGTTGGCCATCGAAAAAATCGGCCGAGTAACCGGGATAGAAGGGGAAAGGCGAAAAGCCGGGAAAGGGCGCGAACGGAGTGCGGGTTAATTCCCAACCATTACCGATGAGGGGCGAGGTGCCAGGTTGATTGACGGCGACCGGGTCCCAGTGAGCGAAGTTGTAGTTACCTGGGGCGCTGGGGATAGTGTCGGCCACGCGGTGGAATTGGGCTTCGGTTAACAGGGTGTGCCCGGCCCAGGCGGCATAAGTGGCGGCTTGTTTCTGGGTTACATAGACCGGAGAGCCGAGTGGCAGTGGCAGTAACTGGAACATGCCGCGATAGAACCATTCGCCGTGGGCTTGTAACCAGAAATGGGGGGCGGGCGCGCCGGAGTTCACGAATTGCAGATACTCGCCATTGGTGATTTTGTATTGACGGCATTGGAAGGCGGGCACTTCGACGGTGTGACGGCTGAATTCGTTATCCCAGCCGAAGACGCCGTCGCCGGCCTGGCCGAGGAGAGCTTGGCCGCCGGGGATATCGATGACGGGATTGAGGATGGCGTGGCTGGGCAAAGGTGTTTGCCGGGCGGGCAAGACCTTGGCGTCGTAGGGCAGATGGTGGAACAGGTAGGCGAGGGTTTCGGCGTGCATGAGCCGGTGCTCGACGGCGGCGTGGACGATTTGAGGCGGGGCGTTTTCAATGACGCGATCAAGGGTTTCACGGGTGCGGCGGTGGTAGCGGCGGATCTCGGCTTCGGCGGGCCAGTCCTGTGGCGAGTCCTGCGGATGGGTGCCAGGTTCGGGGTCGATGCCGAATTCGAAGAGTTGGTCGAAGGTGGGGTGGAAAGAATTCAGGCCGAGGGTGCGGCGGGCGATCAGGTTCCAGTCGAAGGCCTCGAGATGGCCGAGGTAGAAGATGAGGCGGTGGCGATCTGGGATGGGGCGGTGCAGAAGGGTACCGGGCCGGAGGAGGTCCCATAGGGAATCGGTAATTTTGCGAGCCTGGGAGAGTCGCGTGAGGAGCGCGTCGTGTTGCGGCGTGCTGCGCTTTGTTATCGCGGCGGTCATTTTTATTAGAGGTTGCGGAGAGCGCGTTGGATCTTGAATTTTGGATTCACAAAACGAAGCCGATTGTTAAGTTTCCCTTTTGGATTGTTGAGCATGGGAGGGGTAGGGCTGAATTTGTGCAGTGCAGTATTTTGCGGCATGAGTATAGTGCGGTCAATCTCCTGTATTCAGGGTAAGCCAGGCGGTATAGGATCGAGGTTCTCCGGAGAGCGGCGGTTATGTGGATGTATCTAATTATAAGGGAGTTATACGAGCGGAACGGAGTTTGAGAATGATGTGAACGGGTTGAGGAGATCATTATTTCAAGAGGATTTCCAGAGGGCGGACACGATTCGCGGGCCGGATGCCGCGGGCCACTGGGGTCACTTGGGGGCTTATACTCGGGGTATGGTGATGATGGTTGCGGACACCTATTTGCCGGTGAGTCTCTCGGTCCCCGGGATGACGGACGCGCAGTTTCAGGACTTGTGCGAGCAGTACGCAGATTATTGTCTGGAGTATACGGCGGAAGGGGAACTGATCATTTTGCCACCTACCGACCCTGAGACAGGCTTTCGCAACTCATTGATCGGCTACCAGTTGACGAAATGGATGCTTGAATCGGGCAGGGGTATGGTGAGTGATTCGAGCGCGGGGTATGTACTTTCGAATGGGGCTCGCCTTGCGCCCGACGCCGCGTGGATTTCACGGGAACGCTTTCGCCGGAAGCCCATTTGCCCCGAGTTTGTGATCGAGCTGATGTCCCCGTCGGACCGGCCCAAGAAGGTTCACGAAAAGATGCTCGAGTGGGTCGCCAATGGCGTGGAACTGGGTTGGATGATTGACCCACGCACGCAGTCGGTGGCGGTGTATCGCCCGAACCAGGAGCCAGAGGTCCGCCAGGGAATTACGAGTATTGCCGGTGAGGGACCGGTGGAAGGGTTGGTTCTCGATCTCGGCCCGATCTGGGCCATCTAGAGCCAGCGGACGAGCGACGAAATAATCTGGTAGCCGTCCATGAACTTGAACGGCGATTCGCCCATGGTGTAGTGGCCGCAGGGGAGTTTGGCGACTTCGTGGGGGATGCCGTGGTCGCGGACGCAGGCGAGGATTTCCTCAGACAGATACGGTAGAAACGTCGTGTCGTACTCGGTGTAGATGAACTTCTGGCGCTTGTGGCTGTGGGCGGCGTATTTGGCCATATAATTCACCGGCGAGATGCATTGCCACAGTGACCGGAGCCGCTCCATGTCGAGATGTTCGGCGAGGGTTTTCTTGATGTGGATGGTGGAAAGGCCGGTCCAGACGACATCGCTGAAATGGGAGCTGCAGTGGTTGAAGACGTTGACCTTGATGCGCGCGTCGTGGGCGGAGGCGAGGAAGGCGTAGCAGGAACCGAGGCTGGTGCCGACGATGCCGAGCCGGCTATAACCTTGTTGTTCGAGCCAATCGAAGCAGGCGCGGGTGTCGACGACGGCTTGGCGGGTGGCGTCAATGGTGCGGCAGATGTTGGACGACACGGCGTAGTCGGCCCGGTTGAGTTCGGGGGGCATGCGATCGTCGTGATAGGGGAGGCTGAGGCGGAGGACGGTGGGCCCGAACCAAGCGATGCCTTGGCAGAGGCCGACGTGTTGGGCGGCGTGCGAATTCCAGTGGGGTAGGACGACGACGGCGCGGCCTTGGGGATTGCGGCCAGGAAAGATGCGGGCGTGGACGGTGTTGTTCTTGCCGTGCGGCGTGGGGTGGGGGGTGGTGAAGGTGAGCCGGTCGCCGGTGACGGAAAAATCTTGGGGGGGCTGGTGGCCGAAGAATTCGTCGCTGTGGGCGATGATGTGATGGTTTAGAGCAGCAAGGCCGGCTTCAGGGGAGTGGCCATTGGCCTTGATGATCCGGGGCCAGGTGGCGGTGGAGTCGAGACCCCATTCAAAGGGGCGCTCGACACGGTCAGTCGAGCGAAAGCAGAGCTGCTGCTCCCACTTGTTCACCCAATTGCTGTATGGTTTCTTCCACATCGGCTGGTAATTGCGATTTTATCAGGCGGCCCAAGAAGGGAAGGCTTGAAGGGTATTGAAAGCGAGCCAAACTGCCGATTATGGCGTTGAATGGCGATGCGCATCTTAGTTTTTCTCGTGTGCTGCGGGTTGATGGCGAAGGAAGTACCGCGTACGATGACCACGCGCCGGGTGGTGAGTGCGAAGGCGTTCAGCGAGCGGCGGGCGAAGGCGTTGGAGTCGATGACGAAGAAGAAGCGGTGGAGCAAGAATGGGCGGACGCCGAAGTCGCAGTGGGGCGCGGTGAAGGTCCGGCCTAAGGGGTAAGCGGGATTTTTTTGCTATCGCCTGGGCAGGCTCTGGGTAAATTTGCGAAGTGGACCTGACTTTCGGGGTCGCCGGAGGCCGCCAACCCAAAATGTCGATTTACGAGACACTCGGCGCGCCAAAAGTGTGGATAACGTCTAATGAGGTAGATCCCTTCCTCCGATAGGACTATTTACGGGCGAGTTTGAAAGGCGGACAAATTGGGCTTGGTGACGGTGCCAAAGAGGTGTATCAAATGTCCGCGATGCAAATCGGACCACATTCGAGTGTCAAGCTATCAAACCGCGGGTGATTGGCTGGGGGAATTCTTCGGATTGCGGGCTTTGCGATGCGAGCGATGCCTGAATCGTTTCAAGGCGTTTGCCCCGCAGGTGGAGTGTTTGGAAGTCGCGCCCCCCGTAAGCCCGGTGGATGCCTTGGCACTTTTACCCCGCCGTCATGCACCCGCTCTCCGTTTGACTCCGCTGGATGAGATTCAGGCCATTGAGGACGAGTGGCGGCAACAAATTCAGCCCACAGGGGTGGTGGAGGAGACGTTCTGCGCCCAACTCACTCATGCGACTTGGCACCTACGCTGCCTGCAGCAGGCGGAGCGCGAGGCGATTGCGGCCGCCGCCCGTGACCGCTGTTTCAATGGAGAAACTGCCCATTGTCTGATGACTTGGCGCCGGTCGGCGGAGATAGCGATTCAGACCGCGTTGCAGCAACTGCGGGCCTACCGGCAGTTGGCGGAGGGGGAAGAGGACTGCGGAGACCTTATGGCGCTGGCGGCGGGCGCGGCCGGTGCCGACAGTGGCGGCTTTCACGACTTGTCGTTGACTTTAGCCCAAAGCGCATCCTCCTAAGCTGCATCGTTCCCCTAGCGGGCCGGGCGTGTCATAGTAAGAAATCCCTCCATGAAACTTCTTGCTTTGCTCACCCTTGCGGCAGCGAATTTGGTGGCCCAGACGACCCATCGGCTGGCAGCGAACGCGGAGACCGTCGTGGTGGGTCACTACGACTCTTCCACCGTGCCGGTGCTCAAGATCGCTTCCGGCGATACCGTCATCATTGAGACGCTGGGCGTTGGCTCGGCCGAAATGCTTGAGGCTTCCGGCGTCGCGAAAGAACGGATTGAGCCGGCCCGCTATGCCATCGCCAAGAAGGACCCCAAGGCGCGCGGCCACTTCCTGACGGGACCCGTCTTCATCACCGGTGCCGAGCCCGGCGACGTGCTCGAAGTTGACATTCTCGACGTCAAAATGACCCTCGACTACTCGTACAATGGCATGGGGCAGAATGGCGTATTGGCCGACATTTTTGCCGACCGGCCGGCGGCCCAAAAACGGCGCATCATCCCGCTCGACCGCCAACGCATGGTAGCTCCCTTCGCCCCGGGCGTCGAAGTTCCACTGCGACCGTTCTTCGGCAGCATGGGCGTTGCCCCGCCGACGGGTGCGGGGCGCATCAGCAGTTCGCCGCCCAGCATGCACGCCGGCAATCTCGACAATCGCGAGTTGATTGCGGGCACCAAACTCTATATCCCCGTGTTTGTCGAAGGAGCGCTCTTTCAAGTGGGTGACGGGCACGCCGCGCAAGGCGATGGCGAAGTCGACCAGACCGGCTTGGAGACTTCGCTCACCGGCACTTTCCGCTTCCAAGTGCGCAAGGACATGAAGTTGAAATGGCCCCGCGCCGAAACGCCCACGCACTGGATCGCCATGGGGCTGGACGCGGACTTTAACCGGGCGATCCGCCTCGCCGCCGAAGAGACGCTCGCTTTTTTGACCACCGAAAAGGGCCTCTCCCCCGCCGACGCCTACATGCTGATGAGCGTGGCCATCGACCTGCGCATCACTCAACTCGTGGACGGCGTCAAGGGTGCGCACGCCATGATCCCGAAGTCATTATTTAAGGGAAAATAGCTCGATCATGGCCAGTTTAGATGCCCCAGGACGCGCATTCTCGCAGTGAGCCTCGGTGTGCTTCTCTGTACCCTGCTTCTGCTGGTAGCCGGCGCGAGCGCTCAATCCACGAAGGCTGAACTGCGGGGCACGGTTCGAGATCCCGCCGGATTGCCGGTGGTCAGCGCCCAAGTGGACCTCACCCACCGGAGCACCGGCGTCACGTCGACTGTGCCCTCTGGTAAGGACGGTGGCTATCAGTTTCTGGCTTTGATGCCGGGCGAATATCGTCTCTCGATCTCGCATCCCGGCTTCGCGCCATTTAAGCGCGATGGACTTATCCTGCGGGTGGCAGACCGGCTCGCGGTGGACCTGGAGCTGAAGCTCGGTGAGGCCAGCCAAGCCGTAGAAGTCATCGCCGGTACACCGTTATTGCAAACCACTTCCGGTACCGTGGGATTTGTGGTGGAGCAGAGGAGAACGGTGACCTTGCCGCTGGATGGCCGCAACTTCGTCCAACTCATTGCCCTCTCCCCCGGGGTGAATCTGCCACCCGGCAGTGTGTTGCCCCGGATCAACGGCAGCCGGCCTCGGGTCAGCGAGTATATCTACGACGGCATCAGCGTGTTGCAGCCCGAG
>JANLPT010000337.1:0-4170 GCA_031367405.1 Bryobacteraceae bacterium | reverse complement strand
CAGCCAGTCCAGCCCGTGCTGCTGATAGGGGCGGAGATTTGCCTTGAAGCCGACCGGCGTTAAGGTCGGTTCTAGATCGATGCGCGCGAGCGCGCGGGCGAGTTGGCGCAAGTCATCGCTGCCGCGCCAGCCGATGCGGCCTGCGCTCGCCGCTTCGAGATCGGCCAGCACGGCGATATCGCTACGCGGCAGACGCAATTTTCCGGATGCCTCACGATCGTGGAGAGCCAGGTCGAGCAGCATCGCCAGCACGGGCCTGATCTGTTCGGTGGGCAATTGGGCCAGCTTGCCGGGACCAATCGCGATGGTGATGCTGTCCCCTGCCTGGTCCAGCAATTGCGGGCCAAAGTTCGCCAGCAACTGACGCAACATGGGCAGGATGTCGACGACTTGCCCATTGATACGGGCACCAAGGCTGATGTCGAACCAATCGGTGCCCGATGTGGTAACATCAAACTGCACATCCGCACCGCCAACTTCTACGATGGTGAGCTGCCACTTCGGGCCATATTCGATGCGCCAACCTTCGGCCCGCAACTGTGGCAGCGCGGTGTGCATGAACAGGGCGAAATCGGTGGCCCTGGTCAGCGCGGACGGCGCAAAATCCCATTGCTGCGTTGGCTTGGTCCTCAGCTCTGGAAATCCCTCCACCGGTATGAGGCCATGGACAATCATCTGCTCGAGCGCCCTGGTTTCAGCCGCAAGGTCGCGTCTAAAACGAATGAAGCCTGCATCACTGTTGCTGATGATCTCCGCCGCATTTGCGCTCGGCGTCACGCGGTATCCTGCATAATCGAAGCTTAGCCGCGCGCAGGCCATGTCAGCCTTGTAGGTGGGCGATGCATAATAACCGCGGCGACGCGGCATGATTGCTTCGACCTTCTCTTGAACGAAGGTCAGCACCGGCAAGGGTTGCATAGCCCCCAGGTCCTTGAGGCCCGTGAGCGTTGGTGCGGGTATGTCAGAACCAACGATATTTTCCCAATGGGTTGCCAATTGTCCCACGGCATCCGGCGGCACCGGGGGCATCAGCAACACGCGTTGGGCCAGCGCGGGATCGGTGATGCCGGCCACTCGGTGCACGGTTCCGGTGGAGTCGTCGACAATAACGGGCGGCGTGGTTGCGAGAAGCAGTTGACCGTCAGTCAAGCCCTCCAGTGACGGGCGTTGTTCGCCGTTGGCAAGGTTTGTCCAGCACCACTGCGCTGTCTGGTCTTGGCCCCAATGCAGGATAGGCCCATCGGCCTTGCGCCAGCGTGCCCGATCGGTTGCGATGGCCTTTTCGACCCAATCGCTTCCCGCGGGCCCTTTGGGCGAGGTGTGCGTGTCGAGATCGCCCGTATAAGGATCCATCCGGCGCACCAGCCATTGATCGACCGGTTGCAGTGGCATCTGGCCGTTGCGCAACTGATAGGCAGCGGGTTGCTGCCATCCGGTCTGGCCGTTATCCCGCCGTTCCCAAATCCAGACCGCAATGGCCAGCCGCTGAGGCAGGATCTGTCCCGATATTTGCAACGCCTTGCCCTTGCGGCTCTTGCCGTCGTGCAGGGCGCGTGGTGAAAAGACGTAGGCCAGATCGCAAGTGCCGCGTGTGCGCAAGGTTGCTTCGGCCTGGGTTTCGCTCAACCATTGCTGCAAGGGCGCGGGCAGGGGAGGCGGCTTTGAAGCCGCTTTCGGTACAATGCGAGGCTCCACCGCACCCAATGGCCCGTCAGCGTCTGACGCAGCACTTGCTTGTGCCGCAAACAGCACGGCCGCGCCATGCTTGCAATCGAAGCCGACTGGGCAGGTGCATTCGATCAAGGGTTCTTCGTCATCGCCATCCAAATCCGCGAAGGCAATGGTCACTTCGTAAGGGCGCCGGGCGCTACCCCTGACGTCGGCGGTGATCATCGCCATATCCGTGTCGATCTCGAGCGCGCTCACCCGGCCTTGTTGCCAGTAGGCGTACCCGGCCGCGACCATGTTCTTGGTCTGGATGGCGCTTGCAATCAGTTGAACGGTTATATGGGGTATCATTGCTCATAGCTTGGACGATGATGCCGGGTATGATCAAGCGGCACAGCTGTCGCAAGGGATTTTCCCCCCGTTCCCGCGCACGAGCGCTGGTAGCGGTTTGTTGCGGTGACACATTCGATTGCGTCGCCTGGTCACCCTGCGCGGGGGAGTAAAGAAGTCCAATCGACGCGTTGGCCTGGTCGTCGCCGTTTGCCCTCGCACGCTTCCAACGGCCAGTTCCGCGAAAGCCATTTCGGGCGAAGAACGGCAATAATTGGGGGAACGTTGCTGCCGAGCCGTTGCCATACCTGTGAAACGGCGTCGAAGTAGGGTCCCGCCTTCGCACGCCGCAAGCGTCTGAAATTGTTCCTAAAAGCGCAGCGCCGGGAATCCCGATCGGCGGAGATCGGGACCCCCGATGAGTCCTAATTTCCATTAGATTGCAATGGCTTCTACGGTCATAGGCGGGGTCCCGCTTGGGCGCCGATCCACAGATTACAATCTCGCAGCAATCAGCCGCCGTTCGCCTTCCGCCATTCGATGCGGACCAGATGGGGTGACAGGCCCTTACCGCGGACGTCGGCCTCGAGGCAGAGGCGTCCTGTGCCGAGGTGGGCGATGCGGCGGGCTTGAACCGAGTTTTCCCAGTTGGGGAACAGCGCGAATTCGACGTGGTGGGTGACGCCGCCGGGCGATAGTTCGTAGGTCCCGGCGTAGACGAACAGTCCCTCATAGGCACGGGCCTTTTCGGCTTCGCTGGCCTCGAACTGGCGCGAGCTGCGGAAAGGCTGGCGGCCGGGCTTGGCGATGATGCAGATCATGTCGCCGTCCGGTTCGTAGCGCAGGAAGCCAGAAGGGTGGTGGCCAAACGGCTCCACGATCCGCCCGGCCTCATGGAATTCATGCCACGACTAAACGTTCCACCGCCCGACCAGCTGCGCGCGATCTAACGGCCGCGGCTCCTCGCTGGCCGGCGGGAACACCGTGCTCATGCGCGCAGCCTACTCGTCGAAGATCGCGACGGCGCGCGTGAAGCCTGCGGACGCTGCGCGGATCTTGAATGGAAAACAGCAGAGGGTGAAGCCGCTGGGCGGCAGCGCCTCTAGGTTGTGAAGCTTCTCAAGGTGGCAATAGCCTATTTCAAGCCCGGCCTTGTGGCCTTCCCAGATGATCGAGGCATCGCCGTCCTTGGCATAGCGCTCGGCCGTCACCTCAAACGGCGCATCCCAGCTCCACGCGTCGGTGCCCGTGACACGCACACCCGCTTCCAGCAAATAGAGCGTCGCCGCCTTGCCCATGCCGCAGCCCGCCGAAACGAAGTCGTCATGGCCATAGCGACTGCCTGCGCGGGTGTTGATGACCACGATCTCCATTGGCGAGAGCGTGTGGCCGATCCGTGCTAGCTCATCGCGGACGTCTTGCTCTGTGGCCACATAACCATCTGGGAAGTGGCGGAAATCGAGCTTGACCCCCGGCTGGAAGCACCACTCCAGCGGCACCTCGTCGATGGTGATCGCGCGTTTGCCGTGGTCCATCGTCGAGGCGTAGTGGTAGGGTGCATCGAGGTGCGTGCCGTTGTGCGTGATGAGTTCTAGTCGCTCGATCGCCCATGCCTCCCCGTTCGGCATGTCCTGCGGGTTCAGCCCCGGGAAGAAATGGCCGAGATCTTCGACCGTCGCGCGGTGATCAATGTATTCGATTTTGGGCCGATAGGGTTCCGGATCGGATATGACGTCATTTTCAAGGTATATTGATAGATCGACAAACCGGCGTGGCATTGGCTTTTTCCGTTCTTAAATAAAGTAGGAAGCAAGGATCTTCTTGTCGATCTTGCCATAATCGTTTTTAGGAATCGCGGCGATGAAGCGGTATTCTTTGGGACACTTGTAACGCAAAACATGCGATCGGCACAGTCCGTCTAGCTCGTCTGGGGCCGGAGGAGCGTGGTCCCCGTGGCCTATTACAGCCACCACCCGCTCGCCCCATTCGGGATCGGGGCGCCCGATAATCGCCACTTCCAGTACGCCGGCGTGCTGGATCAAGATGTCCTCCACCTCGCGGCTGTAGACGCTTATCGCCTGGTGCAACCGGCGGCGATCGAACAGGTAACCGCGTGATGGCAAGCCTCGCAGATAAGCTCAACGGGCTGGCGGCAATGCCGCCAGCCGCCCT
>JANLPT010000331.1:0-60317 GCA_031367405.1 Bryobacteraceae bacterium | reverse complement strand
GAGAGCGCGGGAGATCTATGAAACTTTTACATTGTGTGTCAAGACTCAGCCTGATCGCTTTCGCTGTCGGCGCTTCTTGGGGTGCCCTCGTGCCCGTGTCGGGCAACTCCTACGGTGGATCCGGAATCCGAGCGAATTTCCTGACCCTGATGCCTTCGTTGACTTACGATGGCATCGATTTCTTCGGCGAGTGTACGGGGGCGAACTCCTGTACGCCCAGCTACAACTCGGGTCCGCAGTCCATCAACAACATTACCGGGAAAGTGTTCAGCGGCGTAACGTTTGCCGGGGCCAATAGTGGTGCCGGTGCGGCGCTCTATGTCCGGCAAATCTCAGGAAGCCGGAACAGCTTATATACGTCGCTGAATGGCAACGGGGGCTATCCACAGTGGACCAGCGGTTTGGCAACCGTTGACGGCTTCCTCGCTTCCACTACCGGAGCGCCGAGTATTACGATGACCTTGGCACCGGGTACGCGCAGCGCGGGATTCGATTTTGGGCAGAGCAACTCGACGGTAGCCAACGTCACCATTACGGCAACTTCCGCAAGCGGTTCCGTCGCCGTAACTCCCGTCAATCGCTATGACACAGGAACTGGCTCGCCCAGCTACTTGACCACGGGACCTGGCTTTTACGGCGTTACCAGTGATCTCGAAGACATTCTGACGATTACGATCATCGCGAACTCAACCAGCAATGCCAATTGGGTATTGAATGTCGCCAACTTCCGCGCCGGCGTGCAGATCAATGCGCCGACCCCGGAGCCGAACAGCTTTCTGGCGATGGGATCCGCCCTCATCTTGATTTCCTTTCTGCTTCGCCGTCGAGGCAAATTCGCGACGGGAGGTGCCGCCTAGCGAGTAACGAATCTCACAAGTTCATCCGACAGAAAATACGACAGAGCGAAAAGGCCCGTGCAACGATCTTCATCACTGGCCTTTTCGTTTTTTATTGCGCCCCCGCGTTTACGCTTTTAGCCCGCCGCGTCAGCGGTGGGGCACACACGTTGGTTGACACCGGTGCTGAGATCTTCGTCCATGGTGCCCCGCCGCTGGCGCACCCGAGATCGGTCATTATGACTTTATGATTCTCCTTATGGCATGGCTTGCCGTCGATGTCCAGGCCGTCCTCACCTCGAAGCAGGGTGGCGTGGAGGTTCGCGATATCCTCTTCGCCAATTCGCAAGGGACTTATACGGCGGCTTATCGCGTTTGCCCGGCGCGACCGAAAAAGGGGCCCGGCGTTCTCTTCGTCCACTGGTATCACCCGTCACATGCCACCTCCAACCGCTCCCAATTTCTGAGCGAAGCTAAATTGCTGGCCAAACGCGGGGTGTGCTCCTTGCTCGTGGATACGATGTGGTCACAGCCCGAATACTTTACTTTGCGTGATCCGGCGAAGGACGAGTTGGCGACCCGGCGTCAGCGCGACCGGCTGCGTGAGGCGCTCGATTTTCTGCTGAGTTGGCCCGAGGTTGACCCGGCCCGCGTCGCCTATGTTGGCCACGATTTTGGCGGCATGTACGGTGCCTTGTTGGCGGGCGATGAGCGGCGGGTGAAGGCTTGGGCGATTCAGGCGGCGGCTCCCGCTTGGTCAGACTGGTATCTGCTGGGCTCGAAGCTGACGGGCATCGAGCGCGAGGCGGCCATGGCCCGGACGGCGGCTCTTGACCCGGTCGAACATCTCAGAAAGGCTCGTGGCGCTTTCCTATTTCAATTTGGCGACGATGACCGCTATGTTCCTGAGGCGCGCGCACGGTTGCTGTATGCGACGGCACCAGAGCCGAAGCGATTGCTCTTCTACCAAGCGGGTCACAGCCTGAATCAGCTGGCGGTGGAGGATCGCATGGAGTGGTTATTAGGGCAGCTTTCCGTAGCCAAAGCCGCCCGTTGACGACGCCCGTCCAGGCGGTGATCAGAATGACGGTCAGGGAGGGGCAAAAATCGATTTTTCACGGGGGGGCGGGGGCCTTCATCAAGAAAACCAGTCAGGCTCCTGTCGCAGCGCCACGCAATCGTTAACGGCAAATTGCACAGAGATAACTTTAACCTCATCAACTACTTACATGATTTTATCGCCACCGGATTTGCAAACGTAGGAGATACTGGAGTTGAGCCGGGAAAACTCTTTGATTCTACGAGAGTTACCCAGAAATTGGCTTTGTTTCGGAATCCGGCTCTAAAGCGCGACCGTAACCGGGTTACTCAAGCGGCCGCCGGCTTCCAGACGCAGTTGCTGCGGGCCGTTCAGGGCTACCGGAACGCGGGCGATCACGCGCCGGATATCGCCACTGCCGGCCGACAACACCGTCAGGTCGGCGTCGTCCAGCAGCACGCGCACGGGCGTTCCAATTGGCCCCAGCCCGGTCGCGTCGATTTCAATCGTGTTGCCATTCACGCGCGCGCCAAAGACGCCCGGCCAAGCCGCGTCGAGGGCGATCAGTTTGGCTACGGAGACGCCAGCCGCCGTGGTGACGGTGAGCGGATAGACGCCGGGGGTGAGCAACGGCATCACGAAATTGATTTGCCCTCGGCTCACGTACAGCAGGCGAGCGGCTTGTCCACCCACCAGCACCTGCGTATTGCCTAAGAGCGTGTTGCCGCGCGCGGACTGGGCCGGGGTTGTCGTAGCCAGATCAATCCCGTAAATGCTGGTGACGCCGCCGGGGCTCAGGCCTTGGACGCTCGCCTCCCGGAACGCCGCGTTGATCACGCCTCCGTCGTACACCACCGGGAGGTAGAAGGCTTGGGCTGTGGCACTGCCGCCGCCGGTTACTTGCAACTCCAGCGAGCCGCCCGGGGTCCACAGGAAGCGGACTTCGCCCGCCGCATCGGCCAGCAGGCGCGCCGGGCTCACCGCGCCTCCACCGATGGCTCTGGCCGTCACTTCGAGTCCGGGGTAGTTAACGTAATTGCGGTCCACCACGCGGGCTACCACCACCTGCGGTGGGTCACCGGGCCGGGGGATCAGGCGTTCGCCTTCTGTGATGCGGACGCCGAGTTCGCTGGCCGCGCGCAGCACCTGCACCTTCACGCGACCCGCCTCAAAGCCTTCTGCCCCGTTCTCGACGGACACGTCGACGATTACTTCGTCGACGCCGGAACGAATGCCGCGCAGAGGGATCGCGACCGACGTGGCCCCCGCAGCAATGGTCACCGTGGCGGGCAAGCCGGCTGCCCCTGTACCGCCGGCACTGCGCGGGCGTAACGTGATCGCGGACGCCGCGGGCCGGTCGATTTCCACCCGCGCCTCGATGGTTTGGCCTTCGATAACGCCGATGGCCGGCTCAGCACGAAAACGCAGGGCCTTCAGCAGGCGTGTTTCGGCCGTGGCCCGATTGTCGGTAGCGTGCGCATAGTAAGCGGGAAACTCCTGGCGGTAACGTTCGACTTGGGCCAGTTGGGCGGCGGTAGGCTCGGTGCCTTCCGCCGTCAGAACGACAAAGGCGAAACGGAAGCGGCGCTGCGCCACGGTATGGTCCGGTGCCCGGCGGCCCTCGGCTTCGACGATCTCTTCAATGGTGACGTCGCGGCGTTGGCCATCGAAGCGCACCCCCCGTTGCGGCCCCCGGTTAAAGTTGCCGAGCGAGGAGTTGGTGACCAGGAAGGTAGCGGGCACTTCCTCGGGAGCGCGGAAGCCCATCAGATATTGGTCAAGCGGGGCATAGCCTTCCACCGTGGCCGTCGTTTCAAAGCGGGGCGATGCAGCAGGGCCGTTGTCGCGAATGCGATTGCCTTCCAGCAAGGAGGCCTCGGAGTTGAAAGCAAAGTTCCAATGGGCGAGTTGTCCGCCCAGCATCGGCCGGGCGTCGGGATTGGCGGGGTCGCGGACGCTGGCATAAGCCAGGAACAGATGGCCGGCTTCATGCCCAATGATCGATAGCGGCGTGTCGCCCGCCGCGCCCCGCGCCGGGACTGTCCCGAAAGGATCGACCGGATACTGCGAAGTCGGGCCGAGGTTCAGGATCGCCTGCATCCGCTGTTTGGAGCCATACTCGGCACCCGTGTTGGCGGGCAGGTCTCCGAAGCCCGTGCGATCATTGCGGACCGTGATTTCAAAGGCCACCACGCCGGCACCGGCCGGCAGGCCCATCGTGTTGTAGACCACCAGATAGTCATACGCATCGTCGAACTGGCTATAGAAACGCTGGGCCAGCGTGACGAGGTCCAAGTCATTGCCTAAGGTGAAAAGTTCGGCGACCGAGCCGGGAAATACTTCGTTGCTACCGGAGGTAAACGAGACCACTTGCGCGGGGTTGCTGACATCTCCGCGCGAGATACCCACCACGCCTTCGAGCGCGTTGATGCCGCCATAAGCCAGTTCGATGCGGCCATCGCGGTAAAGGCGAATCTGGAAGGTGTTCGGCAGGCCGACTCCCGCCGTGCGGTAGTCAGGCACGCGGCTCCAGGTGAACACCATGCGTTCGGGGCTGCTGAATTGCGACACTTGTCCGGCGGCCGATGGATCGAGGTCAAGGAAGAGGGCGGCAATGCGGGGCCCCCCGGCGGTGAAGCGCCCGAGCGAGCGTTCGCCGCCACTGCCATCGGCCCGGTCGAAGGTGAGGTTGCCGTCCGAATTGAGAAAGGCGCGATTGCGGGTTTGGCCTTGAAAGGGGAAAGCAAAGGGAAGGGCGAATTCACGCGAGTCATCGTCGCCGAGTCCGGCGATCACGGTGGATTGGGTGCTCAAATCTTCCACTTCGCCAGGGGCCACGGCGAACCGGTAGCCGCCTATCTGCGGAGTAAAGCGCACCACTTGCCGATCGAGGTTGAAGGGATTTCGCTGGCCGGCGATACCGCCGCCCGAGTCCATCACGACCAGGTCGCCCGCCGTCTTGGCGGGGTGAATGCGTTCGGCGGACCGGCCCTTGCGAGCCCGCATCAAGCGCTGATTCTGGCTGTGCGTCAGCCGCGCGCCGGCCTCCTGGCCGGGCACCGTGCCACAGCCACGATCCGGGCTGGCAGCCTTCAGCGAACCAGCATCGAGCAAAATAGTGAGAACAAAAAGGGAGAGATTGCGTTTCATGTTCATGTAGGGAAAGTTGAGAACCAGGGGACGCGGGCAGCGGCTTGGCACCTCGGCGTCGTCGCCGGGGCCACTACCTCGATTGTAGAATACGAAGAGTTGAGGAGATTGTAACAACATGGGATTCTGTACCTCTTGTGGTGCGATGTTGGCGGATGGGGCGAAGTTTTGCCCGAAATGTGGGACAGGCGTGCCAGGGGCCGGTGTGCCAGGTGCCGGTGTGCCAGGTGCCGGGGCTACGCCGCCCCCGCTTTCGGCTCCAACGACGCTCGACTACACAATACAAGGCGATAACCTGCAAGTGGTCCGGGTGAGGCTTCAGCCGGGTCAGGAACTCTATGCCGAAGCCGGCAAAATGCTTTATAAGACGCCCTCCATCAGTTGGGAGACGCGCATGAGCGGCACTTCGCTGGGCGAAAAGCTGCTAGGGGCGTTAAAACGCAAAGTGATGGGGGAGAGCCTTTTTCTTACCTACTTTCGCGCCAACGCGGCGGGTGAGGTCGGCTTTGCGGGCAGTTACCCCGGCCGCATTCAGCCCTTTGATCTACGGGCGGGACAGTCCATTCTGGTGCAGCGCGATAGCTTTCTAGCCGCCCAGACGGGCGTCACTTTGAATATTGCCTTCACCAAGAAACTGGGGGTCGGCTTCTTCGGCGGCGAAGGATTCATCCTCGAACGTTTATCCGGGCCAGGGACCGTTTTCATCCACGGCGGCGGCGATTTTATTGAGTTCGCCCTGAAGCCGGGCGAGACGCTGCAGGTGGACACGGGCTGCATTGTGGCCTTCGATGAGTCCGTTTCGTATGACATCCAGTTTGTCGGCGGCATCAAGACGGCGATCTTTGGGGGTGAGGGACTGTTTCTGGCCACCTTGCAGGGTCCGGGCCGGGCGATTGTGCAGAGCATGACCTTGGAAAAATTGCGCCGGGAGCTATCGCCTTCGGCGACAGGAGGCGGCGACGAGAGGAGCGGTTTGGGGGCCATCACCGGCATGTTCTCGAGCGATGACTAAGTTGCATCTGCCATTGGTGGTACGTATGCGGGGCTGACGTAACTCTTTCGCGATCCCACGCGGCTATCGCTAAACTTTTCCCGCTTGCGGTCCGATTTAGGTACTTAGGAATGGACTCGGTGCTCTTCCTAACGGACTCATGGAAGGTCTTCAGCCCACAAACTTCGACGACTCCCCGTTGCGGGACTTCCGTGGCTCCGATCGCTGGCCCATCGATGATCGGCTGGCACCGCTCTGGACGGTCAGGCACTTGCCGATCCCGCCTTCGCCGCCTTTGGCGACAGCACCGGCTCCATTGGAAATGAAGCGCCGGGCGACCGATCAGACTCCGAAGGACGAAGTACAGAAGCTGAAAGTGGAGTTTCTCACGAGCCTCAATCATGAGATTCGAACTCCCCTGACGGGCATCCTGGGCATGACTGACCTGATGGCCGAGACCGCCCTGAGCCCGGAGCAGCGGGAGTATTTGGAGATTACCCGTTCCTGTGCGGATTCGCTGTACGACATTCTGAGCGCGACCCTGGAATTCGCGGCCCTGAGCGCGGGGAACGCGCGAGCGGAGAGTTCACCCTTTCAAGTGATCCGCACGATTGACCTGCTGGCCGCCGAGTACGAGACGAAGGCCCGGGCGAAAGGGCTCGCCTTCGAACTGCGGCTCGACCGGACGTTGCCGGAGTTAATCACGGGCGACGAGGTCCGTTTCCGCCGCTTGATCTCTCAACTGCTGTCGAACGCCACGAAATTCACGTCAACCGGGCAGGTAAGTCTCAGCGTGCGGCGGCTTCAGAACCTGGACGAAAAAGGCGAATGGCTCGAGGTGGTGGTGGCCGACACGGGCATTGGCATTTCGCCCGAGATGCGCGAACGGGTGTTCGAGAGTTTTGAACAGCTGGAGGGTGGACTGTCGCGCCAGTATCAAGGGCTGGGTTTAGGGTTAGCGCTCGTGCGGGAACTCAGCCATCTGCTGGGGGGCCAGATTCGGGTGGAGAGCGAACTCGGGAAGGGCAGCAGCTTCATTGTCCGGCTGCCGCTGATCACCGCCGATGAAGCAGTAGGCACTCCGGCGACGCGGAACTTGCGCCAGGGCAAGCCCCGGATTTTGCTGGTGGAAGACAATAAGGTTTCGCAGATGATCGTCGTCCACATGCTGGAGCGCAATGAATTCGAGGTCGATTGCGCCGAAAGCGGCGTGGCGGCTTTGAAGGCCGCGTCCAGCTACCGTTTTGACTTGGTGCTGATGGCCTTGCAGATGCCAGGCATGGACGGCTTCGAAACCACGCACCGCCTGCGGCGTTTGCCTGGGTACGAAAACGTGCCGATCCTGGCGTTGACCGCTAATTCGTCCAGCGAATACTACGAACTGTGCCGCCAACACGGCATGCAGGCCTTTCTTTCGAAGCCGGTGCAGTCGCAGGAACTGATCCAGACCGTGCAACAACATCTGGCGGCCTGAACGCGCAGACCTAAAGAACCTGTTCGCTCCAGCCCTCGAGAATGGCCTTCACCTTCAGGCAGAACTGATCGGCGAGGGCTCCGTCGTTGAGGCGATGGTCGAAGGTAAGGGCGAGATACATCATGGAACGGATGGCGATGGCATCGTCAATCACCACGGCTTCCTTGGTGACGGCACCCAAGCCGAGGATGGCCACCTGCGGCTGGTTGATGATCGGGGTGGCAAACAGGCTGCCGAAGCTGCCGAAGTTGGTGAGCGAGAAAGTGCCGCCCGTGACTTCTTGCGGCTTCAATTGCTTGGAACGGGCGCGATTGGCGAGGTCAACGATCTGCCGCTGCAGGCCCGTGACGTTCAACTCGTCGGCGTGGCGGATCACCGGAACAATGAGCCCGCCATCGAGCGCGACGGCAATGCCCAAATTCACTTCGCCGTGATAGACGGCATTCTTGCCTTCGATGGAGGCGTTCAAGGAAGGGAAGGTACGCAGCGCTTCGGACGTGGCCCGCATGATGAAGGGCAGAAAGGTGAGACCGAAGCCGTAACGTTCCTGGAACGCAGACTTGCTCTTGTCGCGGAGCTTGACGATCTTGGTCATGTCCACCCGATGCACGGTGGTGACGTGGACCGAGGTGGCCTCCGACATCACCATGTGGTTGGCGATGGCCTGGCGCATAATCGACATGGGCTCCACGCGGTGGAGCGGCGCTTCGCCGCGCGCCACCGGAGCGGCAGGGACGGTAGCGGGGACAGGGGCCTTCGCGGCGGCAGGAGCGGCCGCCGCCGGGCCGGCGAGAGTGCGAGCGCCTTGCAGGGCCATGTAGTTTTCGACGTCCTGCTTGGTGATGCGGGCACCGGCACCGGTGCCCGGCACCTGGGCAAGGTCAATGCTGTATTCGCGAGCCATTTTGCGGACGAGCGGCGAGAGTGGACCTTGAAGATCAACTGCTGCCGCCTGGGGAGCAGCGGCCGGAGCAGCGGCCGGCATCGCGGAAACCCGGGCGGCGGAGGCGGGAGGCGCACCCGCCGATGAGCCTGAGATTCTGGCGACGACGGCGTTCACGCCGACCGTGGCACCTTCCTGCACCAGGATCTCGGCGATCACACCGTCCACCGGCGAAGGCACTTCGCTATCCACTTTGTCAGTGGAAATTTCAAAGAGGGCCTCATCGCGCTTGACGGCGTCACCCGCCTTTTTGAGCCATTTGGTGAGCGTTGCTTCGACAATGCTCTCGCCCATCTGGGGCATGATGACATCCACTTTACCGGCCGGGGCAGGTGCGGCAGCAGGGGCGGCAGTAGGGGCTGCAACCGGAGCCGCTTGGGGTGCCGGGGCAGCCTTCGGTGCGGCGGCAGATGAAGCAGATCCGCCATCGTCGATTCTCGCCACGATGGCATTCACCGCCACTACTTTGCCTTCTTCTACCAGGACGGCGGAAAGCGTGCCTGAAACCGGCGAGGGGATTTCGCTATCTACCTTGTCGGTGGAGATCTCAAAGAGCGGTTCGTCGCGCCTCACCGGATCGCCGGGCTTCTTCAGCCAACGGGTAAGGGTGGCTTCGACAATGCTTTCGCCCATTTGGGGCATAACGACGTCGATCATGTAAAGCTCTCCTGAGGAACGAGAATCTCGGTATTAAACTGCTGCGCGAAATGGCGCGTGAGGGCGTCCACCACTTGGGAACGGCGGGCGGTGGAGCCAGCGGCCCTCATCGACGTCACCGGTAGCGCGAGGCCGCAGGGCACGATGTGTTGGAAGTAGGTCAAGTCAATATCCAAGTTCAAAGCAAAGCCATGGGTAGTCACCCAGCGGCTGAGATGGACGCCCATGGCGGCCACTTTGGCACCGTCAATCCATACACCGGTCTTACCGGGCCATCGCTCGCCAGCCAAGCCGCTGTCGGCAAGCGTGTCGATCAGCAATTGCTCCAGCGCCCGCAAGTACGCGCCGACGTCGCGTTTCCATTCTCGCAGATCGAGAATGGGGTAGCCGACGATTTGGCCGGGTCCGTGGAAGGTGACGTCGCCGCCGCGGTCAATCCGTGCGAAATCGATGCCTAGGCTCTGAAGATGCTCCGGCGAGGTGAGGAGATTGCCGTCGTGGCCGTTGCGGCCCATGGTGATGACGGGGGGGTGCTCGACGATCAGCAACTGATCGGAAATTTCGCCCCGTTTGCGCCGTTCAGCGAGGGACTTTTGAAGGTCCCAGGCGACGGCGAAAGGCATCAGGCCCAGGTCTTGGAATTCGCAGGGGCGCATTGATTAGGCGTTGATGGCCAGCCCATAAACGGCGTTGAAGGCCTCGCCGAGGGCTTCGTATTGCGTGGGGTGGGCGTGGATGGTGTTCATCATCGTTTCGACCGTGGCTTCAGCCTCCATGGCGGCGACAGCTTCCGCGATCAGCTCATAGCCGTGATGGCCGATGATGTGGACGCCCAGAATCTCGCCGAATTTCTGGTCGGCGACGATCTTTACGAAGCCCTCGTGGTGCCCCACGATGGAGGCTTTGCTATTGGCCGAGAAGGGGAATTTGCCGATCTTGACGGCATAGCCCTGCGCCTTCGCCTGGGCTTCCGTCAAGCCGACGCTTCCGATGCCGGGCGCGGTGTACGTCGCACCGGGGATGCGATTCCGTTTGATGGGCGTTACGGGCTTACCGGCAATGTGGGCGATGGCCACCATGCCTTCGGCCGTGGCCACATGGGCCAACTGCGGCGTGCCGGCGACCACGTCGCCGATGGCATACACTCCGGGTTCGCCGGTCTCCTGATTGGGGCTCACCTTGACGAAGCCGCGGTCGAGCTCAATCAGCGTCCCTTCGCAGCCGATGTTTTCGGTATTTGGCTTCCGGCCGACCGCGATGAGCAGTTTGTCGAAGGTAAGCGTCTCCACTTTGCCACTGGAAAGCGTGGCCTTCAGCTTGACGCCGGAGCCGGTCCGCTCAATATTCTCCGCCTTGGCACCGCACTCGACGCGAATGCCGATTTTCTTAAAGTGGCGGTCGAGTTCCTTGCTGACGTCCTCGTCTTCCACCGCCACCAGGCGAGGCAGCATTTCAAGGATGGTGACTTCAGAGCCAAAGCGGCGAAAGATCGACGCGAACTCGCAGCCCACGGCACCGGCCCCGATGATGCCCAGGTTCTTCGGCACGCTTTGCAGCTCAAGAATTTCGATGTTGGTGAGGATAAACTCGGGGTCCGGGGTGAGGCCGGGGATCATGCGCGCGGTGGAGCCGGTGGCAATGACGATCTTCTTGGTTTCGACGATTTTCCTGGTGCCGTCGGCGGCGGTGACTTCGACGCGTCCGGGGCCCGCAAGGCGGCCATAGCCGGGGATGACGTCCACTTTGTTCTTCTTCATCAAGAACTCGATGCCTTTGGCGTGTTTGGAGACAATCTGCCCTTTGCGGGCCACCACTTTGGGATAGTTCAAGCGCGGATTCTGGCATTCGATGCCTTCCTCCTCGCCGTGCAGGAAGTAATCCCAAACGTCGGCGGAGTGCAGCAGAGCTTTGGTGGGAACGCATCCCACATGCAGGCAGGTGCCGCCCAGCTTGGCATCCTTCTCCACTAATGCCGTCTTCAGGCCGTACTGGCCGGCGCGTACCGCCGCCGAGTAGCCGCCTGGTCCAGAACCGATAATCACCAAGTCATAGGACATTCCACTTCAGTGTAACAAAGAGCTTTTTTCACTTAGCGCCGCAGCCCGGAAAACGTCACATCCCGAAGACGCTTTTCCAGTAGACTCAGTAGAAATGGCCGCCCAAGAAGTAACGCGACTGCTGCTCGATTGGAGCCAAGAGGGCAATCGCGCCGCTCTCGATTCCTTGACGCCGCTCGTCTACGACGAGTTGCGGAGGCTGGCCGGTGCTTATTTGCGGCGGGAGCGGACCGACCACACCTTGCAAAGCACGGCCCTGGTTCACGAAGCCTACATGAAGCTGATTGACCAGAAGAACGTGCAGTGGCAAAATCGGGCGCACTTCTTCGGCGTGGCCGCCCAAATGATCCGGCGCATTCTGGTGGACCACGCGCGCAGCCACCACGCCGCGAAACGGGGGGCCGGCCTGGCTCAGCTCTCGCTCGATGACGCTCTCAGCGTGCCGGGGCAGCAACGAGACGTGAATCTGATGGCTTTGGACGATGCCTTGGCGGAGTTGGAGAAGCTGGATCCGCAGCAGAGCCGCGTGATCGAGTTGCGCTATTTTGCCGGCCTGTCGATTGAGGAGACGGCGGAGGTGATGTCGATTTCAGCCGCCACCGTGAAGCGCGAATGGAGCACGGCCCGCGCGTGGCTGTTCCGTGAATTGAGCCAGACGGGTGTGCCAGCATCATGAATGCCGGGCGGCCAGTCCCGCAGTGAAAGCGCAGCGTTGGCAACTGGTGAAGGAGATTCTGGGCCAGGCGCTGGACCGGCCTTTCACCGAGCGGGCGGCGTTCCTCCAAGAAGCCTGCGGCGGCGACCACGCCCTGCGGCTCGAAGTGGAAAGCCTGTTACTCGCCGCTGACGATGCCGGAGACTTTCTCGAAACGCCGGCCATCGAAGCCTCGAACGCGGTGGGGTGGCGCTTCGGGCCTTATCGAACTCTGGAGGTGGTGGGCCAGGGCGGCATGGGGGCCGTCTATCGCGCCGTACGTGACGATGACGAGTTTCAGCAGGAGGTGGCCATCAAGCTGATCCGGCGCGGGGTGAATTCGGAAAACGTGCGGTCGCGTTTCCTCTACGAGCGCCAGATTCTCGCCTTCCTGAATCACCCTCATATCGCCCGATTGATGGACGGCGGCACCACCGAGGACGGGCTACCTTACTTCGTGATGGAGTTCGTTGACGGGCAGGCGATCGACGACTATTGCCAAACCCGCAATCTGCCGGTGAATGCGCGGCTCGAGCTTTTTCTGAAGGCGTGCGCGGCGGTGGAATATGCGCATCGCAATCTGATTGTCCACCGCGATTTGAAGCCTTCGAATATCATGATCACGGCCGACGGCACGCCGAAGCTGCTCGATTTTGGCATTGCCAAGCTCTTGCTGCCGGATCACCCGCAACTGGCCGTCGCGCAAACGGCGCTGATGATGCGCGCGCTGACGCCGGACTATGCCAGCCCCGAGCAGATTCGCGGCGAGCCCGTCACTACATCGACCGACGTCTATTCGCTCGGCGTGTTGCTGTATGAGTTACTCACCGGCAAGAAGGCGCACCGCTTCAATACGCATTCGCCGGGCGAAATTGAACGCGTGGTGTGCGAGGTGGAGGCGGTGCGGCCCAGTTCGCTGAACCGGGAGTTGGCAGGCGATCTCGAGCAGATTCTGGCCAAGGCCATGGAGAAGGATGCGGTGCGGCGCTATCCTTCGGTGGAGCAGTTCGCCGAAGATATCCGGCGCTATCTGAATGGCCAGCCGGTGAGCGCGCGGAGCCACACGATGTTCTACCGGGTGTCAAAGTTTGTGCGGCGGCGTAAAGGCGTAGTGTTGGCGGCGGCCGCGATTCTTTTGACGTTGCTGGGCGGGATTGCGGCCACGGCGCGCGAGGCGCGCATTGCGCAGCGGCGCTTCAATGACGTGCGTAAGTTGGCGAATTCGTTAATCGTTGAGCACGACGCATTTGCTCTAATTCCCGGCAATACGGCGGAACGCGGGCGGTTGGTGCAGCAGGCACTTACTTTTCTGGATGACTTATATCAGGATTCGGGCGACGATCCGCAAATGCAGCGGGAATTGGCGGTGGCCTACGAAAAGATGGGCGACGTGCAGGGGCGGGCCGATGGGCCGAATCTGGGAAATACGGAAGCGGCAATTGCCAGTTACCGGAAGTCGCTAGCGATGCGTGAAGCGCTAGTGAAACCGGGCGGCGGTGAGCAAGCGCTATCGGCCCTGTATCTGCGGCTGAGCGGGGCCTTGAAAGTGGCGGGACAATTCGCGCCGGCGATTGAGTATGACAAGCGGGCGCTGGACATTCGCGAGCGGTTGGCCGCCGCTAAGCCGGGCGATTTAACGATGATTCGTAACATGGCCGAAAGTTACTCGTCGATGGCTGTAGGGCTTACGCAAATTGGCGACTGGGAAGGGACGCTGGTCTACCGGCACAAGGCCTTGGCCCAGTATCTGGCTTTAGTGAACGGAGGCGCGCATACGGCGGACGACTCCAACGGTTTGGCACTCGCTTACATGCGGATGGGAACGATCCTGACGCAGCAGAAGCAGTATGAAGAGGCCGTCCAGAATCTAAACCGTTCCATGGAAGTGGCACGCCAAGGGCTGCGGGATTTTGGCCGCCATCAGCAATTGCGCATGACGGAGACGGCGGCGCTGCGCTCGCTGGGGAATTTGGAACTGGAGCGTGACCGGCCGGACCAGGCCATCTTGCACTTTCAACGGGTAAATCAGATTTACCTGCAAATGGTAGCGGCCGATCCGGACGAGTTCCGGGTGTCGTCGATGCTGGCCTTGACGCATCATCGGCTGGGCCAAGCGTGGCTGAAGAAGAAGGATACGGCGGCCGCGCTGCGTGACTTTATGACGGGCTTGGCGATGCGGCAGCGATTGGCGCAACGCAACCCGGCGAATGCGGGCGCGCAAGGCGAAGTCGCGGAGAGTTTGGCGGCCATGGGCGACTTGTTCGCGAAGCGCGGCGAGGTGGCGCGAGCCCGCGAATGGCTGGGCAAAGCGCGCAAGACCATTGAAGAGTTAGAGGCGGCAGGACGCGCCAATTCGGCCAGCCGCGCGATCCTGGCCGGCGTCAACCAAAAGCTTAATGAGCTTTGACGAACAGGAAATAGTCGTGGGCGGCACGGGCGATTTCGGCGATGGCCCTTTCACGCTGAGCGACGGGCGCGGCGGAGGCTTTCACGAAAACGGCGATCGCGACATGTCCGGCGTCGCCGGGCAAGCGAATGATGCCGACGTCATTGGTGGTGCCGCCGATAGAACCGGTCTTGTGCATCACCACCGTGCCGCCCGGCAGCAGACCCTTCAAGCGCCCGTCGCCCGTGTCGCAGCGGCGCATGATATCCAGTAAGAGGCCAGTATTTTCCGGGGAGAGCGTCTTGCCGAGGGCGAGCCGCTGTAAGAGAAGGGCCATGCCATCGGGCGTGGACGAGTCCCGCGAGTCTTTGTTGAAGGCGTCGGCCCCGGCGCGCCAATTCTCGATCATAGTTTTGGTGGGGCCGCTGATAACGATGCCCTGAATATCGAGCGCTTTCAGCCGCTGGTTTACCGCGTCGGGTCCGCCTACTTCGCGGAGTAACACGTCAGTGGCGGAGTTATCGGAAATGCGTAACATTAATTCGAGTAAGTGGCGGAGCGAGAGGGCCACGCCGGGCTTCTCGACGCCCGGGGGATTGAAAAGATGGGTGAGGGTGCCCGAGCCGGGATGATAGTCGCCCAGATCGATGGTGACCATGCGGTCAAGTTTCTCGCGGCCCTCGTCGACGCGGTGCAGTAACTCGATGGCGATGGGGACTTTGAAGCTGCTGGCCATCGGGAAGCTTTCGCCGCCGTTGAGCGTCGCGCGACGGCCGGTTTCAATATGGATAGCTGTCGCGCCGATGGTGCCGCTGGGCAGTTTGCTAATCCGTTCGAATTCGGTGGAGAGAATGCTGGCTGGTTGGGCGTTGGCCAAGTGAGCGGTGGCCGTCATGGCGATCAGAAAAAGCGTAACGATTCGCATGTGCCATTGTAGCTATCCTGAGGTTTGGGACCAATCATTCTTTTCGATGGCGCTTGCAATCTCTGCGAAGGGTCAGTGCAATTTGTGATCCGGCATGATCCGCGAGGCCGGTTTCATTTTGCGTCGTTGCAGTCCGGGGCAGGGCGGCGTTTGCGGCAGCAGTATGGGGTGGCGGTGGATAGTGTGGTGCTGATTGAGGATGGGCAATCCTACGTCGAGAGCGAGGCGGCATTGCGAATTGCGGGGCAGTTGGGAGCGCCGTGGAGTTGGCTGATGGCCGGTCGCGTGGTGCCGGTAGGTTGGCGGAATGCGGTGTATCGCTTAGTCGCGCGGCAGCGGTACCGGTGGTTCGGTAAGCGCGAGGTATGCTGGCTGCCGGCACCCGAGTTGGCCCGCCGGTTCTTAGAGTGAGTGAATGCGGTGTTAGATGGTGTAGCCAGCGTCGACCGGCAGGTTGATGCCGGTGATGCCGGCGGCGGCGGGGCCGCATAGAAACAGAATGGCTTGGGCAATCTCCGGGGCAAAGGCCATGCGTTCGAGGGGCGTTTTGGCGGGGTCGATGCCGCCGAGAGCAGCCCAGGCGGCGTCTTCGGAGGGTGCTTCCGCGAAGAAAGGCATCTTGGTCCACATGGGTGTGACAACGCCGGCGGGGGAGAGGCAGTTGACGCGAATGCCGAGGGGTTTGGCTTCGAGCGCGGCAACTTTGGTGAGCATTAGCAGGGCGGCTTTGGTACAGCAATAAGCGGCGGCACCGGAGACTGCTTTGGTGCCGGAAGCCGACCCAATCATGACAATCACGCCGCCGGGTGCCATCTTCTTGAGTGCGGCGCGAACACCGAGGAATGCGCCATCGAGGTTGACCGCCATGACGCGCCGCCACTCTTCAAGCGAAGTGCCGACGAGGGGGCCGGCTTGCGAGATACCGGCGCTCAGGACCATGAGGTGGAGCGCGGGTAGTAAACCCATGACGCGCTCCCAATCGGCTTCGGAGGTGACGTCGAGTTTGGTTTCCGCCCCTTCTGAAATATCAGTGCCGGTGACGAGCGCGCCTTGGTTACGCAGAGCTTCTACCACGGCTAGGCCAATTCCCGAGGATGCACCCGTAACTAACGCAATCTTTCCGTCAAGCGTCGTAGTCATACCAACTGGAATGCGCCGACCAGACTTGGCAGGATAAGCACTGGGTGCTGGGCCACTGCCGGACGCAAGCGGGGCAGACGCCGCCGGTGTCGAAGGTGTGCCAGGCATGGCCGCATTCGCAACCCCATACGTCGGCGGCTTGCGGCTTCCATTCGCATTTTGGACAACGAATCTTGGGCCCGGTAAGGCCTGTGGTCGAGATCTGTTCTTCGGTGAGGACCAGTTTCTTAGCTCCCATACCTGAGTAGATGCAAAAACTACGAAAGAGGTTTCTTATCCCGTTTGCACGAAGGGAATTCGAGGTGGCGCGTAGGAAATGGCCAGTTCCGGCGTTTCGACTCGCGCACCATTGCGGCGTTTGGACTCGAAGGCGGCGGCGAGCATGCCGGTGGTGAGCAGGGTCCGCTCGACGGGGTGAGTGGGTTTGCCGGTGATGAAAAAGTCCTCAATGCAGCGCACAAGGCCATCGAAGTGGGGCAGGGGACGGCTCTGGGAGGTAAGACCGAAAAAGCAGGCTGCCGTTTCTCCCGACGCTTGCCCGGCGAAGGCCCAGTCGCTGACGATGCCGTTGAGCATATAGGCCGCTGCTTTGAGGCCGTCGCGGTAGTCGATGAGGAAAGCGACGGGGTCCTTGGCGGTGTGGGTAGGTTGCTTGGAGTTCGAAGGGCAGCGGTCCACGGCGGCTTGCAGCAGCGGCCTGGCCCACGCACCGGCGGGTGAATCATGCCAGCGCCAGACGGCGGGTCCAGTGAGCATTTGCATGGCAGCGACGCCCGTCTCGCCGTGAAGGCCCCGGCGTTCGGCCATGCATTGCAAGACTTCGAGGGTATGAAAGCCGTAAGCGTCGAGCGGTCCGTAGCCGACGGCGAGGGCCGCCTCAAGCTTGGTGCCGACCGGGTACTGCAAGCGCGGCTCGCGGATAGAGACCGGAATGGAAGAGCCAGCCATTAGCGGCACGTTCAATTTGCGGGCTCGATCGTACATCGCTTTGGCTTTCTCCCAGGAGTAAGAAAGGTGCTTGTCGTTGAAAATGGGCACCGGTCTTTTGCTGCTTTCGACGACGTCGAGGATTTGGTTAAAGAGATCAAAACGCGGGTAGAGCTGTTGTCCCACATCGTTCAAGGGATAATTGCCATGCTCGCCGATCAAGACGATCGCGTCGACGGCAAGTTGGGAGCCGCCCTGGCAGAGGGCTTCGCGAATGGTGGGGTAGATGCGAAAGCCATGTCGCGCGGCCAGGTCGCGCGACATGTCGTTGGCGGGGACTTGGTCAGTATAGAGGGACACGACGCGGGTGCGGGGCGCGGCCCACACGCCATTGGCGGAGTTGCCGCCGAGAAGCCGGCCAACCACCACATCGGCATGAGACCAGTGCCGGTATTCCGTCACAATGGCGGCAACGCGAGGAGGCGTCGATGCCGCGACCAGCGGCAGGGTGGCGGCGAAGCCAGCGAAGTGACGCCGGGTGAGCATGCCGTGAGTATAGCCAACGCTTGACCGCTCCGGCGGCGATGTGTAACTATGCAGGCTGGTGAATGAATATTCACTAGCAAGAACCATGAAACCTGTCACCTGGCCCCGCATTGCCGCCAAAAATTTGCGGAGCGATCTTGATTTAACCAACCTCGAAGCGGTGCAACTGCTCGAGCTGACGGAAATGGTGAAGACCAAGCCCGAGGACTACCGCCACGCGCTCGCATCGCAATACCTGGGGCTGCTATTCGAGAAACCGTCGCTCCGGACGCGCTTCACTTTTGAGCTGGCCATCAAACAATTGGGCGGCGACGTGGTGGTGCAAGTGGGCCGCATCAGCGAGCGCGAACCGGTGAAGGATGTGGCGCGCAATGTGGAGCGCTGGTGCGACGGCATTGTCGCGCGGACGCTGTATCAGGAGACGGTGGATGAGCTGGCGCGTTACTCGCGGGTGCCGGTAATCAATGCCTTGAGCGATCGCTATCATCCCTGCCAGGCGCTGGCCGACCTTTATACGTTGCGGGAACGTTTTGGCGATTTGAAAGGCTTGAAGCTGGCCTTCGTGGGCGACGGCTTCAACGTGGCGCACTCGCTGTTGATCACGTGCGCGCGGTTGGGCGTCGATATTACGGTGGCCACGCCGCGAGGCTACGAGCCGAAGCCGGAGATTGTGCGGGCGGCGGAGAGCTTGGCCGTAGGCTCGAAGGTGGTGATTACGGACGATCCGTCGTCGGCGGTGAAGCAGGCTCATGGCGTCTACACCGACGTCTGGTTCAGCATGGGCGAAGAGACAAACTACGAGCAGCGTGTGCGTGACTTCGTGCCTTACCGGGTGACGGAAGAGCTGTTTCTGCAAGCGCGCACCGATGCCATCTTTCTGCATTGTCTGCCCGCCAAACGTACGGAAGAGACGACCGACGCGGTGATGGAGCATGAGCGTTCAGCCGTGTTTGACCAGGCGGAGAACCGGTTGCACGCGCAGAAGGCTTTGCTGTTGATGTTGATGGGATCGAAAGAGCAATGAAGCTGTGGGGCGGCCGCTTCGAAGCAGGCAGTTCGGAGGTATTTGAGCGTTTTTCCAGCTCACTGCATTTCGATCAGAAGCTGGTGGATGTCGACATTCGCGGGTCGCAAGCCTTTGCGGCGGCACTCGAGCGCGTGGGCATCTTAACGGCTGCCGAACGCGAGCAGTTGGTGGCGGCGTTCGAAGAATTGCGGGCCGCTGCGGCGACGCCGGCTTTCTACGCGGGTGCTACCGATGAGGACGTGCATACGTTGGTGATCCGGCAGTTGAAGGCCAAAGTGGGCAGCTTGGCGGATAAGATTCATACGGGCCGCAGCCGCAATGAGCAAGTATCGCTGGACGTGCGGCTGTGGCTGCGCGAGGCGATCGATGAGGCGCGGGCGCAGCTGAAGGGCTTGCTGCGGGCATTGCTCGACTTGGCGCTCCGGTATCCGGATGCCGTCATCCCGGGCTATACCCATCTGCGGCGCGCGCAAGCGGTGCTGTGGCCGCACTACATTCTGGCTTACTTTGAAATGTTCATGCGGGATTATGAGCGCATGAGTGAGGCGCGAGCGCGGGTGAACGTGATGCCGTTGGGCTCGGGCGCCTTGGCCGGCAGTGGCTTCCCGCATGACCGCGAGGCCATGGCGCGCGACCTCGGTTTTGCGGCGGTGACGCGTAACTCGATGGACGTGTCCGCCGACCGCGACTTTGCGCTCGACTACCTGCATGCCGCCAATCTGACGATGCTGCACCTGAGCCGCTTGAGCGAGGATTGGATTCTCTATTCGAGCGAAGAGTTCGGCTGGATGGAGTTGGGCGACGGCGTGACGAGTGGCTCGTCGCTGATGCCGCAGAAGAAGAATCCCGATTCGCTTGAACTGATCCGGGGCAAAAGCGGCCGGGTCTTTGGCGACTACAGCTCACTATTTGTCACTGTGAAAGGCTTGCCGCTCACTTACAATCGCGACTTGCAGGAAGACAAAGAGCCGCTGTTCGACGCGGTATACCAGACGGTGGGCTCGATTGAGATGGCGGCCGTGGTGGCGTCTACCGTGGTGCTGAAACCGGCGATTCCGGAGCAAGCCGCCGAAGACAGTTGGGTGGTGGCGACGGACTTGGCGGAAGCCCTGTCCCGCGCCGGATTGGCCTTTCACCAGGCGCACCAATTGGTGGGCAAGCTGGTGCTCGAAAGCACGCGCGACGGCAAGCGTCCGGCGGATTGGACGGCAGAGGCGTTGGCGGCCTTCGATGCGCGGTTGACGCCCGAGTTTGCCGCCTTGTTGAAGCCGCGCGAAGGCATGAAGACGCGCGAGATTCGCGGCGGTACGGGTCCGGTGGCCGTGGCAGCTGCGTTGGAGGAAGCGGCGGCGCGTCTTCGAAAGCTATGACCAAGGTTTATCGCCAGGGGCAAATCTTGAAGGCGATCCGCAAGGAGCGGATTCTGACGCAAGATGAACTGGCGCGGAGTTTGCGGGGGCAGGGGATCGAAGCGACGCAAGTGACTTTGTCGAGGGACATTCGCGATTTAGGGCTGGTGAAGACGGCGGTGGGTTATCAGCTTTTGCATGCCCCCTCAACGACGGGCAAAGGGAGCCTGCTGTTGGATGCGCGGGTGGCGCAGAATCTGCTGGTGTTGAAGACGCCGGCCGCCCACGCCGGGCAAATGGCGCGGGCGATCGACGAGCAGGGCTGGCCGGAAGTGGTCGGCACGGTGGCGGGTGACGATACGGTGCTGGTGGTAACGGCGGATCGGCGGCACGCGGAACGAGTCAGAAAAAAGGTGCTGGCGTTTGTGAGCTGAGCTTTCCAGGTATCTCCTACAAATGCATAAAGCCCACCGCCGAATGCTCCTTGGCCTAGCGCGGCAAGCGCGCGGGCGTTGGTCCTCTTGAATGTTTTGATATAGACTCATGAGCATGCAAGCGAAAAAGCTTTCCCGTCGCGCTTTCTCTACTGGCGCTTTGTCTACCGGCATGGCGGCGCCCCTCATCCTTGGCGCTGCGAACAAATCTGGATCGAAGAACCCCGTGCTGGGCTCGGGTGACCACACCTATGAGTGCATCCACGACTGGGGCGAATTGCCCGCCAACATCAAATACGGCAACTGCCACGGCGTGATGGAAGACGCGCAGGGCCACATTTATCTGCACCACACCGTGAATGCTGCCTCCGAGAGCAGCGACTCGATGGTGGTCTACGATGCCAAAGGTAAGTTCGTCAAGAGCTGGGGCAAAGAGTTCAAGGGCGGTGCCCACGGCCTGCACATTCACAAAGAGGGCAACACCGAGTACCTTTACTTGTGCGATACCAAGCGTGGACTGGTAGTGAAAACCGATCTCGATGGGCGCGAAGTTTGGAGCATTGGTTATCCCAAAGAGGCCAAAGGCTACGAACCCGGGGCGGACGGCAAAGCGAAGAAGTACAGCCCGACGAACCTCACCGTGTCGCCCAACGGCGATGTCTATGTGGGCGACGGCTATGGTTCCAGTTGGGTGAACGTCTACAACAAGGACGGCAAGTATAAGATGAGCTTTGGCCCCACGGGCAAGGGCAAGGGCGAATTGAACAGTCCGCATGGCATTATGTGCGACATGCGCCAGGGTGCCGCCAAGGCCACGATCATTGTGGCGGACCGCGGCAACGCTCGCCTGCAACGCTTCAGCCTGGCCGGCGAACACACTGAGTTTATCGACGGCACGGTGCTGCCTTGCCATCTGCACACGCATGGGAAGACGGGCGACGTGGTGGTGCCGGATTTGGGCGCGCGGGTCACGCTCTACGATAAGAACATGAAGCTGATCGGCCATCTGGGCGACGACTCGGCTTCGAAGTGGCGAGAGACGCGGGTGATGGCGCGCGAGAAGTTTACGCCCGGCAAGTTCGTGACGCCTCACGGTGCTTGCTTCGATCGCAAGGGCAATATCTTTGTGGCGGAGTGGGTGGAAGTGGGCCGCGTGACGAAGTTGCGGAAGGTCTAAGACCTCAGCGAACGAATGGTATTCGTTGTTTCTTAATCAAATGCGAAGTTGTGGCTTTGTTCTCGTAGCGTCCGCTGCGTTCTCGGCGGACGTTACGTATTTCCCGAACCTACCCCGAAACGAACAGGGCATTGGCCTGAAGGACGTCAAGATTGAATGGGACCAGCAGGGCAATCCAGTCACGTTTACGGCGAACGTAGACATTGAGCGTCCGACAATTTGGTCTGGGCTTCAGTTTGACGTTGAAATCGGTCGACGTGTTGATGGTCCAGTGGCTCCTGGCGATTTGAAGAAGCATTGCAACGTGTATCTCGTCATTGATGAAAGCCCACTCAAGATTCCCGGACTCTTCGTCGGGTCGATAGCTCGTTACCTTGACGGTGGAAAGTGCGAGCCTAGCAGCATCACGTATTCGGCTTTTGAAGATACCAAGGCCTTTGACGCCGGGAGGAAGCGCCTAGCTACAGAGGCGGCTGCCGAAGCGGCGCAGCAATCTGATCGTCGGCGATTGATCAGGCTTTGCGCCGCGCTATTCTCTCGAACCGTCGACAAAAAGGTCGGCGACCTAACCGTGCGAGAGACCGATCAAATTCAGGCTTGCCGGGTGCTCGGCCTATATCGCTAGCTCTAAATTTCCTGGGCGTGCCCAGCCGAAAGGCCTCCGTCCACTGACAATGCGTGGCCAGTGATCCACGCGGCATCGTCCGAGGCTAAAAACAGAATTGATTTGGCCACTTCCTCAGCGGTCCCCAGCCGACCCAGCGGATGCAGTGCTTCGAGCTTTGCCAGGCGCACGGCGTCGTCGAGAATTGGTTGAATGAAGGGCGTTTTGACAAAGCCCGGGCACACGCAGTTCACCCGAATGCGGCGCGGGGCATAGTCGAGCGCCATGTTGCGGGTCAGTGCGATGATGGCGCCTTTGGAGGCCGAATAGGCGGCGCGTTGGCGGAAGCCGGTGACGCCGACGACGGAGGCCACATGGACGATCGCCGAGCCAGCCGTCATCTTGGGCAGCGCATGTTTGGCGGCCAGGAAGGTGCCCTTCACGTTTACCTCGAAGACGCGGTCCCAACCGGCGGCATCTTGCTGGTCCACCGGGTTTCGTACGGCGATGCCGGCGCAGGTGACGAGCACGTCGATGTTGGGCAGCGTGGCGAGGGCGGCTATGACCGCGGCCTCGTCGGTGACGTCGCAATTAGTGCGGGCGAGCACGATTACGTGGGCGCCTTCAGCGCGCAGCAACTGCACCGTTGCCGCGCCGATTCCAGAAGCTCCGCCCGTCACCACTGCTGTCTTTTGAGAGAACCGCATGTGGATCAGGCTACACTAAAGGTTCCCCATGGAATTTGAAAAAGTCTACGAGCCCCAGCGCTTTGAACCGCATTGGGCTGAATGGTGGATCAGCCACGGCTGCTTCACCCCCGACGCTAACTCCGCCGCGCCGATGTTCTCACTGGTGATCCCGCCGCCGAACGTGACGGGTTCGCTGCACATGGGCCACATGCTGGAACACACGATCATGGACGTCAGCATTCGCACGCAGCGCATGCGCGGGCGCAAGACGCTCTGGCTGCCGGGCATGGACCATGCGGGCATCGCCACGCAAATGGTGGTGGAGCGCAAGCTGCTGGCCGAAGAGAAAATTACCCGGCGCGAGTTGGGCCGGGCCGAATTCGAAAAGCGGATTTGGAAGTGGAAGGAGCAAAGCGGCGGCCGCATCATCGAGCAGATGAAGAGCACCGGCGCATCCTGCGATTGGACCCGCGAACGCTTCACGATGGACGCCGGCCTCTCCCGCGCCGTGCGCGAGGCCTTTGTGCGTCTGTGGGAAAAGAAGCTGATTTACCGGGGCGACTACATGGTGAACTGGTGCCCCAGTTGCGCCACCGCCCTCTCCGATCTCGAAGTGGATCACGAGGAGACGCAAGGCAGCCTCTGGCACATTCGTTACCCCGTGAACGGCATGCCCGGACGCGAGATGGTCGTCGCGACGACGCGCCCCGAGACCATGCTGGGCGATACGGCTGTCTGCGTAAATCCCAAAGACGAACGCTACGCTGACTTACATGGTAAGACCGTCCGGCTACCGCTGATGGATCGTGACATTCCGATTATCTTCGACGAATTGGCGGACCCTAAATTCGGTACCGGAGTGGTGAAAGTAACTCCGGCGCACGATCCGAATGACTTTGAAGCCGGCAAGCGCAACAACCTTGAAAAGATCAAGGTGATTAACGAAGAAGCCAAAATCACGGCGGCCGGCGGCATTTACGCGGGGCTCGATCGTTTTGAAGCGCGTAAGCGCATCGTCGCGGACTTGGCGGCGCAAGGTTATTTAGTTAAAGTTGAGGACCACACGCTCTCCATCGGTAAGTGCCAGCGCAGTAAGACGATTGTGGAGCCCCTCATTTCCACCCAATGGTTTTGCCACATGAAGCCGCTGGCCGAAAAGGCCATCGAAGCGGTGCAAAGTGGACGGACGACGATTCGGCCCGAAAACTGGGAGAAAATCTACTTCGATTGGATGAATAACATCCGCGATTGGTGTATCTCGCGGCAGCTATGGTGGGGCCACCGCATTCCGGCTTGGATTTGCCAGGACTGCGATGAAATCAACGTCAGCCGGGAAGACCCCACCCAGTGCTGTAAGTGCGGCCAGCATAACTTAAAACAAGTCGATGACGTACTTGACACGTGGTTCAGCTCTGGCCTATGGCCATTCTCCACTCTCGGCTGGCCCGACCAGACCGCCGACTTGAAGACTTACTACCCCACCGAGCTGATGATCATGGGCTACGAAATTCTCTTCTTCTGGTGCGCGCGCATGATGATGCTGGGCATCGAGATGGTGGGTGACGTGCCGTTCCGCCAAGTGTTTATCCACGGCATTGTGCGCAACGCCGATCGCACGAAGATGTCCAAGACCAAGGGCAATACAGTTGACCCGCTTGACATGACCTCGAAGTACGGCACCGACGCCGTGCGCATGGCGCTCGTCCAAGCTTCGGCTCCCGGTGCCGATGTTATCTGGACCGAAGATAAGCTGCCCGCCTCGCGTAGCTTTGCCAACAAGATCTGGAATGCCGCTCGTTTTCTTTTCCTGAACATGGAGCGGGCAGGAGTTACTCCGCAATTAGTAAGTGACCCAGGCCCGGCGGAGACGCTGGAGGATCGCTGGATTCGTAGCCGGTTGAATGCGGCAGCCGAAACCGTTAACCGCGCCGTCGATCAGAATCGCTATCACGAAGTCGGCCAGGCCATGTGGCAGTTTTTCTGGAGCGAGTTCTGCGACTGGTATGTCGAGTTGAAGAAGCTGCGCTTCCGCGAGGGCTCCGGGCTTGACTCTCATTGGCGTAATATTCTCTTCGTCTTCGATTCGGCTCTGCGGCTCCTGCATCCGTCAATGCCATTTATTACGGAAGAGATTTGGCAGCGTCTGCGTGATCAGGGTGCAGAAGGCACTGAGTCAATTACGCTGGCGGCGTTCCCGATGGGCGACCCGTCACGCCACGACGCGGCGGCCGAGCGCGAGATGGGCATCCTCCAGGACATCATCACCTCGGTGCGCACCTTAAGGGCCGAAATGAAGGTGGACCCCAAGCTGGCTCTGAATGGCGTGTTGTACTCGACCACCGGCGCGGTGGCTCTGGCTGAACGCGAGCGCGAAGCCATCACTAAATTGGCGAATGTGACGCTCGAGTGTAAGGCCGAGGCCGCGCCCAAAACCGGTGCCGGCACCCGCTCGACGCCTGACTTTGACTTAGTGCTCATCGTGCCTGCTGCCCAGCAGGACGCGCAGATTGCGCGGCTTACCAAAGAGAATGACCAGTTGGTGAAGACCATCAATAATACCGGCCGTCAACTGGGCGATGAAACATTCATGGGCAAAGCGCCGCCGCACATTGTGGCTTCGATGCGGCAGAAGCTGGCGGAGTATCAAACGCAATTGGCGAAAAATCAGGACGCGCTGCGGGCGCTTGAGGGTTAATGCATCCTGAGATTGTCGAAACCGTCCGGCGCGCCCTCGCTGAGGACATCGGCGAAGGCGACCTCACCTCGCAGCTCACGGTGCCCGCCGGCCGGCGAGCCGAAGGCCGATTCTACGCCCGGGCGGATATCGTAATAGCCGGTATCGAGTTACTGCCGCTCATCTATGAGCTGCGAGGCGGCGTGGATCAGTTACAACTCCTGAAGCAGCCGGGTGACCGCGCCTACGATGGCGAGTTACTGGCGGTTGTTCGCGGGAATGCCCGCCGGTTACTCGAATGCGAACGGGTGGCGCTCAACTTTATGCAGCGGCTTTCCGGCGTTGCCACCTTGGCCAGTAAATATGTCGCTGCCGTCGAAGGCACGCGGAGCAAAGTTCTCGACACGCGGAAGACCACGCCCGGGCTGAGAAGGCTCGAAAAAGCGGCGGCCGCAGCGGGCGGCGTAACGAACCATCGTATGGGGCTTTTCGACTACATCCTCATCAAGAACAACCACATCACCGCGGCGGGCGGCGTGCGGGCCGCGCTGGCGGGGACGGCGAAGGCCACGGTGCCGGTCGAGGTGGAAGTGCGCACTTGGGACGAGTTGAATGAGGCGCTGGACGCCGGCGCGAAGCGGCTGTTGCTCGATAACCTTACTCCGTCCGAGGCGAAGCGCTGGGTGGAGCATGTGGCCGGGCGCGCGAGTACTGAGATTTCGGGCGGCGTAACGCTCGATACGATTCGTGCCTATGCCGAGGCCGGTGCCGACTATATCTCTGTCGGGGCAATTACTCACTCCGCCCTGGCCGTTGATCTTAACTTCCGGATCATGTTACTCGAATGAGCATTCGCCGCAATCTTGACCACATCAGCGCGCGACTGCCGCTGTGGCACTTACACTGGTATGTTACGCTCGACTCGACTCAATTAGAAGCGCAACGCTTAATTGACGAAGGGTGCGCCGACCACACCGCCGTGGTTTCGCAGGAGCAGACCTCTGGGATGGGACGCCTCGGCCGGCGCTGGCATTCAGAGTCCGGCCAAGGCTTATATTTATCGTTTGTATTGCGGGTGGAAGTGCCTCCCGCCCAGTTGCCTGGCCTGACGCTCGCCCTGGGTTTGGCAGCCAAACGCACGATCGAAGAGACCGCCGAACTCGATTGCGATCTACGATGGCCCAACGATGTGTTGGTGGCTGGCCGCAAGGTGTGTGGCATTCTCACCCAAATCCATGGCGGCGCGGTGGTGGCGGGTATCGGCATCAATCTGAATCAGCGCGATTTTCCCATGGAGATTGAGGCTATTGCGACGTCGCTGGATCGAGAAGGCTCAAGTAACTTCTCGCGAGAGGACTTACTCGTGCGCTTGCTGGACTACGTGGAAGAGTACACCCAACTCTATTGCCGGGACGGGCGCGATATCATCTACCGCGCCTTCCGGATGAACTCGACCTACGCGCAAGGCAAACGGGTGATGGTGGAGCAAGAGGGGCGCACGCTACGCGGCGTGACGGATGGCTTGGATGGTGACGGCTTTTTGCTTCTGCGTACCGATAACGGCGAGCGCGTGACGATCCTGGCCGGCGGTGTTCGTCCCGTTGGCTGACCGAGATCGGCGATAATAGAAAGCATGAAACAGTACGCGGCCCCGCCGCCCATGCAAATCGACCCCGCCCAGAAGTACACGGCTACGTTTGAAACGTCGCGGGGCACAATTGTTTGCGAGCTTTACCCGGCCAACGCACCGGTAGCGGTGAACAACTTCGTCTTCCTGGCGAAGGATGGCTTCTACGACAACACCACTTTCCACCGCGTTCTAAAGGATTTTATGATCCAAGGCGGTGACCCGCAAGGTACCGGGCGAGGCGGCCCCGGTTATCGCTTCAACGACGAATTTACCGGTGGCAATTGGATGAAGCATAAGGTGGGTTCGCTTTCGGCGGCTAACGCCGGCCCTAATACGAACGGCAGCCAGTTCTTTATTACGCACATCAAGACCGATTGGCTGGACGGCAAGCACGTGGTGTTCGGCCAAGTGCTTACTGGTCAGGACATTGTCGACGCGGTGCAACAAGGCGACACGCTGAAGACGATCGCGATCAGCGAGGGTTAAGCGAAGATCATGCGCCCCAGCCTCGATCCAAGCTGCGGTATTGCACGGCTTCGGCTAAGTGCTTAGCCTCCACCCGCTCGCTGCGGCCTAAGTCGGCGATGGTTCGCGCGACTTTCAGGATACGATCATGCGCGCGGGCGGAGAGGGCCATTTTCCGGATGGCAAGTTCCAGGGTCCGTTCGCCGGACGCGTCAAGCGCGCAGATCTCTCGCAAGCGGGCCGGGGGAATGTAGGCATTGTAGAAGCCGCGCGCCATCTGAGTGACGCGTGTCGCTTCTACGCGAGCTCGCATTTCGGCGGATGAAGCGCCCTCGTTCTTTGAGCGCAGGTCCTGATAGGGCACGGCGGGGACGTCGATTTGGATATCGATGCGATCGAGCAGGGGTCCGCTGATCTTGCCTAAGTAGCGTTGGATGATCGCGCCGGTGCAACGGCATTCGCGGCTCGCGTCGCCCCAGAAGCCACAGGGGCAAGGGTTCATCGCGCAGACTAACATCACCCGGGCCGGGAAGACGAGCGACATATTTGAGCGGGCGAGCGATACCTGCCCGTCTTCAAGCGGCTGGCGGAGTAACTCGAGGACATGGCGTGAGAACTCGGGTAACTCATCTAGAAATAATATGCCGTTGTGGGCCAGACTTACTTCGCCCGGCTTCGGCGTACCGGACCCGCCGCCGATGAGACCCGCGTCGGAGACGGCGTGATGGGGCGCGCGATAGGGCCGCTCCACCAGCAATCCGGCACCGGGCGGCAATACTCCCGCCACCGAATGCACTTGGGTTGTTTCGAGCGCTTCGGGAAAAGTGAGTAAGGGCAAAATGGTGCAAAGGCGCTTGGCGAGCATGGTTTTGCCGGACCCGGGCGGCCCGATCATCAGGGCGTTATGCACCCCGGCGGCGGCCACTTCAAGGGCGCGCTTGGCCGACGCCTGCCCACGGACATCGCGAAAGTCGAGGCCATCGGCGGCCGCATCGCTGGGGCGGCCGGGCGCGGGCACGGGGCAGGGGACGGCAAAGTCGGCGTTTGCCAACAGCTTGACGACGTCAGCGAGATTGTCGGCCGCGTAGACCTTCACGCCCTCCACCACGGCCGCCTCGTGGGCATTTCCGGCCGGCACAATCAGGTGCGGAATGCCCTCGCGGCGGGCGCACACGGCGATCGAGAGCACCCCGCGCACCGGTCGGATCTTGCCGTCGAGCGAGAGTTCGCCCACAATCATCGGATTGAACGGCTGCCGCGCGATGTGATTGCGGAAGACGCCCATCGCGCCGAGCACGCCCAGGGCCATGGGCAAATCGAAGCTCGCGCCTTCCTTGCGGATGTTCGCCGGCGCAAGGTTAATGGTGACGGCGCGGCTCGGATAGCCAAAGCCGGAATGGACGAGAGCTGATTTGATGCGTTCCCGGCTTTCCCGCACTGCTGTATCGGGCAAGCCGACGGTGATAAAGTCACGGTCGGACCCATGGGAATGCAAATCTACTTCAATGTCGATCGGATGGGCGTCGATGCCAAACACCGCAGCGCTCTTGGTGGAATACAGGCTCATATGAAGTAAGTGGAATGCGCGGGCGAAAATTCTCATTTATTTTGAAAAGAAAATTAAAAAGAGTGAATTTCGTCTTTTGTTCGCCTAATCACTTGTAGTCCAGATAAACTTCCTACATCTCCCTTCGCCTCACTGTAATCTTGAGGAGAAGAAAGAGAACCATGGCGTCCGCAGTAATCCGCCCGATCAGTTCCGAACCCCTCCTTTTTCGCCCGAGTCTTGGCGAGGATCGCCGTTTGATCGAAGGCGAACTGCGGAGTGTTTTGGCCCCTTCCGCATCGTCGCCAGTGAGCGCTTGCATGGAATATGCGGTGTTGGGTGCAGCCCAGCGGCTGCGTCCGCTGCTGACTCTGAGAACGGCTAAGCTGGCCGGGGGCCAAGCCGGGCTCACCTTACGCGCGGCCGCCGCCATCGAACTACTGCATTGCGCTTCGCTGATTGTCGACGATTTACCTTGTATGGATGATGACGAATCGCGGCGGAACCGTCCTTCGGCGCATGTGGCTTACGGAGAGTCAACTGCCTTGTTGGCTGCATTTGGGTTGGTGGCGTTGGCGGCTCGCACGGTGATCGAGCAGGAAGCGGCCGAGCCGTATTGGGCGGGCCAGCGCCGCTTTCAAATTGCGTTATTGCGCACCCTTGACTGTGCCAGCCTGATCGGGGGCCAAGTGATGGACCTTGAATTGGCCGGTGACCGCCGGGAACAGTGCCGTGACCTGTTGAACGAGATGAAGACGGTGCCGCTGTTCCTGCTGGCGATTGAAGGTGGCGTGGCCTATGCGCCCATTCGTCCTGAAAGTGGGGCCTATTCGCCGCTCAGAAACTTTGGCCGCCAGTTCGGCGTGGCGTTACAGATGACCGATGATTATTTGGATGGCGAAGCGCCGGAGTTTGCGCCCGTAGAGCGCCAACTCGGTGCCGCCCGAGATTGCCTTAACCCTTTCGGCGCCGCCGCCAGTCCGCTCGTGGAGTTAGTGGAGTACCTGCATGTCCGCGCGCAAGATCATCGTCATCGGTAGTGGTTTTGGCGGCTTGGGTGCCGCAGTTCGCTTGCAGACTAAGGGCTATCAAGTCGAGTTAGTCGAGGCTCGCGACAAGCTAGGCGGGCGCGCCTACGTCTATGAGCAAGACGGTTTCAAATTCGATGCCGGCCCGACCGTGATTACCGCGCCCTTTATGATCGACGAGTTGTTCGAGGGAGCTGGGCGGCGAACCGCCGACTACGTCAAGATTGTCCCGGTCGATCCTTTCTATCGCATTGAGTTTCACGACGGACGCTCCTTTGAGTATGGGGGCGACGAGGCAGAAACTGAGCGGAAGGTGGCTGCCTTCGCGCCGGACGATGTGGAAGGTTATCGCGCTATGATTCGCGCGACGAAAGCTATTTTTGCGAAAGGCTTTCTCGAACTGTCTGACCGCCCCTTTCTGAAATTCAGCGACATGCTGAAAGTCGCTCCGGACCTTATTCGGTTGCAAAGTTACAAGACGGTGTATCAGTTCGTGGCTGGTTACATCAAGGATGACTTACTCCGGCGGGTGTTCAGCTTCCATCCGCTGCTGGTCGGTGGCAATCCTTTTCAAACGACGAGTATTTATGCATTGATTCATCATCTGGAGCGCGAGTGGGGTGTTCACTACGCGCTGGGTGGCACCGGAGCGCTAGTGCAGGGGCTGGGGCGACTATTTACCGAATTGGGGGGACAGTACCGCCTGAACGCACCGGTGCGCCGCATCCTCACCAGTGGCCAAACGGCTGCGGGAGTTGAACTAGAGAGTGGCGAGCAGATTGCGGCCGATGCGGTGGTGTCCAATGCCGATATCGCCAATACTTACCGGCTGATGTTACCCCCCGAAAAACGCCGTCGCAATAGTAACCGGCATCTCGAGAAGATGCGCTTCTCCATGTCTTTGTTCGTTATCTATTTTGGCACCAGGAAACAGTATCCCAATCTGCGCCACCACACGATCATCCTGGGCGACCGGTATAAAGAACTGTTGCACGAAGTGTTTAACACGAAGGAGCTTTCAAAAGACTTCTCGCTTTACCTACACCGGCCCTCGGCCAGCGACCCCAGCATGGCACCGGCCGGCAATGATTGTTTCTACGTGCTAATTCCTGTGCCAAATCAACAAAGCGGCATCGACTGGCGGACGGCCGCGCAGCCCTTCCGCGACCGCGTGATGAAGTTTCTCGATGAACACTACATGCCCGGTTTGCTGGATAATTTAGCCACGGAGCGATGCTTCACGCCCCTCGATTTCGAAACGACTCTGCGCAGTTATGCGGGCGCTGCTTTCTCGTTTGAGCCTATCTTCCGGCAATCGGCCTGGTTCCGGCCGCATAATGAATCTGAGGACATCCGGCAACTTTACTTTGTCGGTGCTGGCACCCATCCGGGGGCCGGCGTGCCGGGAGTACTTTCATCGGCCAAGATTGTGGAAAAACTGATTTGCGAACGGCTACCGAACTAGTTCCGATTTACGCTGATGCGGCGCGGGCCACGGCCGCAGGATCGAAGAGTTTTTTCTTTGCCACGCGCTTTTTTCCGCGAGAATTGGCACGTTCTGCCCATGCCGTGTACTGGTTCTGCCGCACGACGGATGACATTGTTGACGAATGCGCCAGCGTTGATGAGGGGCGTCGCGATCTCGAAGCCTGGGCCATCGCCACGCTGCACGCTTTGGAGGATCGGGGCTCGCCGAATCGCGTCCTGGCCGTCTTCAGCGATGCGGTGGCGCGGCACGGAATTCCGCATGAGCTCCCCTTTGAATTGATCGAGGGCATGCGCATGGATTTGAACAGCACTCGTTACCGGACTTTTGACGAATTGCGGATATTTTGCTACCGGGTCGCCTCAGTGGTGGGACTGATGATGTCGCACGTGATTGGCTTTGAAGAACCGGCGGGGGTTGATTCGGGCCTGACTTACGCGATTGACCTCGGCATCGCCATGCAACTTACTAACATTCTGCGTGATTTGGGGGAGGACTGGCGACGCGGCCGCATCTATCTGCCGTCCGAGGAAATGGCCCAATTCGGTTATACGCCGGAAATGCTGGGCCGTGGCGAGCAGAACCCCGCTTTCCGGGCTTTGATGGAGTTTCAGATTGCGCGGGCGCGCCGTTATTACTTAGCCGCGCAACCTGGCATCCCGTTGTTGAATCGCGATGGCCGATTCGCCGTTCAGGTGGCTTCCGATGTCTACCGCCAAATATTGCGGCGCATCGAGGGCGCAAGTTACGACGTTTTTACTAGCCGGGCTGTCGTTCCGCCACTCGAAAAATATTGGATCGCCACGCGCCGCATGGCCCTTCCCATGGCCCGCCACTCACTCGTTCGCTTGCGAGCACGTTTCCTATGAAACAGAGTATTCGCGATAGCTCACTGGCCGCACTTGCCGGCGTTGTCATTAGTTACTTGGCGTTTTATAGCCTGGGTTGGCCACTGGAGACCGAGGCGATCGCGGAATGGATTATGGCTGGGACGCCTTCCGCGTGGGCGGTACCGATTCTCACCGTGCTCGGCGACTGGGCCAAACCTTGGGCCATGACCGGCGGATTAGCGGCGTTAGGCTTTGCGCTGTGGATTCCCTCAGCCGCTTACCGGTGGAAGGCATATGTAAGTTGGTTGGGATTGGTTCCGGCTCTGGCGGCGGTGTACGCCTGGGCCTTTGAGTTTCCTTCGCTGGCAGGCAATGCTGCTTTCTGGTTGCCTGCTGGATTGGCGCTTTGGCTACTCATGAAACGGCATGATCTGCTTCCTGACGGCCGGGGTTTGTTGCTTGAGGCGGGGCAGGGTGCAGAGAATGGGAAGAGCCGGCGCGAGTTACTCATTTCGACAGCCATGGTTTCGGGCACCGTGGGTGTGGCCCTCGAAAGTTATATCCGCAATCGCTCGATCGCCCAAAGCGCCATCGCTCCGGTCGACCTTTTCCCCATGGCGATGCCGCCCAATGCGATCGCCAAAATCCGCAAGCCCATCACTCCCGTTGGCCAGTTCTATGTGATGAGTAAGAACCCGGTGGACCCGGCACTCGATCCGCGCCGTTGGCGGCTGCGCATCAAACGAGAGGGGCGCACCGTGCGCGACTTTAGTTACTCAGAGTTACTCCAGTGGCCGCGGCGCGAACGCTACCAAACCCTGCGTTGCATCTCGAACACGCTGAAGACTGACCTTATGGGCACGGCCTACTGGAGCGGGCTGCGCCTTGACCAGTTAGTCAGCCGTCGCGACGCGGGAGGCGGCGCTCTGGAGGCGGTGGTGCTTGGGGTGGATGGCCACGGCGATAGTTTCCCCGTCGACTACGCCTTTAACGACGAGTTCATGCTCGCACTGGGCATGAATGGCCAAACTCTCAACCGCAATCACGGTTTCCCCATCCGGCTGCTGGTGCCCCGTTATTACGGTTTTAAGAACATCAAGTGGATTTCTGAAATCGACTTCGTGACGAGGCCATACTTCGGCACTTGGCCGAAGCGCGGTTTCTCGAAAGACGCCTTTATCCACACGATGTCGCATATCGATCGAGTGACTCGCGCGGACGGCCAGGTGCAATTGGCGGGTGTTTCGTTTGCGGGGGTTCGTGGTATTCAGCGGGTGGAAGCCCGCGTGGATCACGAGCCTTGGATGGCGATGCATTTGGAGACCGCCCTTTCCGTTTATACTTGGACTCGGTGGCAGGGCGTTGTGCCCTTTTCATCGAGCGCTCAAGTGGTGGAAGTCCGGGCCCAGGATGGTGCCGGGAATTGGCAGCTCGCCCAAGAGAAACCGCAGTTTCCCGACGGCGTGGCAGGGCCGACCATTCGCCGTATTCCATCTTGAGCTAGCCAGTTAGTTCCGCACACTTCCAGCATGGATCTTAAAGACCTCGAACTCATCTACCCCGATTGGCAAAACGCCGACACGATTGTTCTCGCCAGTGTCGTCGGTCTTAGCCTCGGCATGACATTTTTCGCGCGGAAATCCCGGCGTAATTACTTAAAGTTGCCCGAATTGCCGCTGGACTCGGCGGAAGGCATTAGCGTCACCACCATTATTCCCGCGCGCAACGAAGCCGGGAACATTGCTCGCGTGGTGGGCAGTTTCCCTTTGAATGACGTGGTGGTGGTGGATGACTTTTCGACCGATGGCACTGCCGAATTAGCTCGCCAAGCCGGTGCCTCTGTCATTCAACCACCGCCACTTAAGCGGGGAACGGTGGGGAAGAACAATGCTTGTTATGCGGGCGCGCAACAAGCCACCACGGAATGGATGCTGTTTGTCGATGCCGATACCTGGTATCGCCCCGAGTTTGCGCCGGCCTTAGTTAGTTACGCGCGCAAAACGAATCTATCCCTGACGACCGTGTTTCTCAAACAGGAATGCGTCACCATTTGGGAAAAGATGATTTTGCCCTACGCCTTTGCGCTCTATTTCTGCGGCGTGGATGCGGACCAAGTGAATGGCCTATCGAGTTCCGAGGCGCTGGCCAATGGACAGTGTATGTTGTGGAAGCGATCCGCGTATGAGTTTGTGGGTGGACATGGCACAGTGGCTACGTCAGTGATTGAGGATGTTGACTTGGCTCGCTTAGCCAAGCGCCATAGCTTACGGCTTCGTGTGCTGCGGGCGGAGCATTTGGGAAGCGTGAGAATGTACGATAGTCTCGGTGCGATTTGGCGAGGCTTCCAGAAGAACGCGTTCCGTTTTCTTGTGGTTAATCCGAGTACCGGCTTTCAGGTGGTGTTCGCGTCTATCGTGATGGCCTCCTGGTTGCCGATGATGATTACTTTGCTGGCTTACAAGATGTGGATTGCCGCAGCGCTTTTCTATGCGCTGCCCAGCGTTCTGTTCGCGCCCTGGTATGGCAGTTTTGTGGGCGCATTGCTGACGCCCTACGCCATTTATTTCTTTCAGCTGATCGCGCTCAACGCAATGATCACTACCACGTTTGGACGGCGCACGCTTTGGAAGGGCCGTGCCGTCTAAACCGGTTCAATACCCGGTGCCGTGGGATTTAGTGCGAGGACTTACACCGCACTTAGTGAGCCGCACGCCGCGCAACATCGTTGACTTCACCGCGCGCATCGTGGCCCGCATGCAGCCCGCCCCTTTGATTGAGGGGCTTGACCATCTGCCGGGCAATCCGCATTTTATTCTGGCGGCCAACCATTACCAACGGCCGGGACTTTGGATTCTGCACACGGCCGCCGTCATCACGCAAGCTTTAGTGCGGCGTTATGGGCCGGCCGACCCGCCCGTCCGTTGGATAGTGACCGCGAATTGGCCACCCCTTCGTATTGGCCCCTGGCGCATCGCATCGCCGGGGGACTGGCTATTGCCACGCGTGGCGGAGGCGTTGCAGTGTTATGCAGTTTCTTTCGCCGGCCAGAACCCGGTCTTTACCGCGCGCTCAATTCGCCGGATCTTGAAGGATGCGCGGACGAGTGAGCCGGCGATTGGCATTTTTCCTGAGGGCGTGGCTGGATCGGCCGGGCGACTCAGTCAAGCGCTGCCGGGGGTTGATCGCTTCCTGGGCCACTTAGCCAAAGCCGGGTTGCCCATCGTTCCTTGCGGTGTGAGCGAAGCGGGACGCTTGGTTATTCGTTTTGGTGAAACTATTCCGGCGGCGGAAGTTTCCGCAGCCACTGATCCGGCCGCGCTGGCGATGGAGCGGATTGGGCAACTAATTGGCGGATGTGACGGATAGATGTGGCCGCTTCCTCTTCATGAGGCAGACTCGCGAGTTACTTAATATCAAGGAAGGCGGGCCGGGGGCCCGCCCTACTGGGCGTCGGTGGACGGCCGTTTTACTGGATGGCTGTTACTAGGGTTTGGGTAAGCCCTACGCCGTCAGTGGTTACGGTTATTGGCACGGCTGTACCAGTTACTCCGGCTGGTACTGTGATGTTGAACTGATATAACCCCACGTTCGTTGGCGCGAGGCCCGCGTAAATAATACCGCTGGCCGGAACTTGTACCTGGCCAAATCGGAAGGTGAAATTGGGGAGCGAATTGAGGGCGGTGGTAATGACGCCGGGCGGATTGGCCGGTGACACTGCGCCAAAGCCCACGCCGTAAGTCAAGATGGTTTCACCCGCTTTGGCCGGGCTCGAGGCGACACCCGGAATAAAGCCCACTGGGCCGACGAACGTGCCGTCGGCGTGCAAAGCGCCGAGGTATTGATTAGCGCCGACCTTAAAGACAGGGGGCGACAGTAACCCCGGGGAGCGAGCGGCGACCGTCACACTGAGGGCATTACTTTCTCCGGCGGCATTTTTGACGATGACCGCAGTGGGCCCGACGCCAATATCGCCTGGTACTTGGACGTTGAGTTGGCCGGGATTGACGATCCACATGAACGCGGCCTTGCCGCCGATGGTGACGCTGGCGCCGTTGGTGGTGGTGGGGGCGTTGTTGCCTTGGAAGCCTTGTCCCCAATCGCCCGGCGCGGCGGCGAAGTTAGTACCATAGATTTCGATCCAGCTTCCCGGGGCTACGGTCCGGCTGGCTCCGAAAGCGCCGGCCGTGACGATGCCGCCATCGGAAATGGTGGGCTTCGGCGCGCCACCGCCCGTAGCGGGGGTGAGCGTGTAGCTGTTGGTGAAGATGCGATCGCCGGATTCTTGGCCGTTCAAATTCGCGCCGTTGCCGGCCACGTAGATGACGACGTTACCTTGGGCGGTGGCAGGCGGGTCCCACTGCACGGTCCAGGAGTTACTGGGGGCGCGCAAAGGCGTGGAGTGTTGAGCCGACTCAATTGGTTGATTGGCCGGACAAGTGGCGGCCTTTTCCGTAAAGCGCGAAAAGTCGCCGGGGCTGCACTGGACGAACGACGCACTGCCGCTAACGGAAAGCGAACCGGCCTGCGTCTTGGAGTTGCTGGCCAAACGAACCGTGAGTTGGTAACCAAAGCCTTTCGCGATGGAGTCGTCTACCTTGACGATGAGGGCTTGACGGACCCCGGGAGTGTAAGTCAAGCCGGCGGGAAACGTTACGGAGACGCCTCCGCCCGATGGATTCAGCGTGCCCGTGTGGCAGCCGCTGCCGAGACAAGTTCCCTCGCCGGGGACGCCCGTGCGGCCGGGATCGGGCCCGCTGGAAAACGCCCACAATAGAATCGGTAGGCTCAAAGCCACCATGATCGACAAGATATGTGATTTCTTCATACGCGCAAATCTCCCCAAATTGATTTTTACAGCCGGAACGTAAGGCCCCCGAAGAAGCTTGATACATCTAGTAAATCACACGAGACGGAAAAGTCGTGCCGCAGGCCGCAAAATTAACCGGGTTTGTGAATCGGCGCAACCTGTGAGCGGCGGAGGGCGTCACATGTGTGAAATGCGTCCTCTTCCCGTCCTTACTTTGCTCCTGGTTCTGGCCTGGCCGGCGAGCGCGCAAATTGTCATCCAACCGAAATCGAAACAGCCGGTGCCCACGCGGACCGTGGAAGGCACGTTGCGCTTGCGCGATGCCAAGCGACTGATCCTGGATACGGATGACAAGCGCACGGTGCTGATCCAGATCGACAAGCAGACCGATTTTGGCCGCCAGGACTTATCGAAGCTGCAGCCCGGCGACCATCTCCGGGTGGACGCCCGCGAAGGCGACGAAGCTTACCTCTTTGCGGTGACGGTGGAAATGGTGAAGGCGGGCACGCCGGAGGAGCGGGCCAAAGCCAGCCAGGCCCTGCCGCCCGATGCTTTTGGGGCGCAGGTGGAGATGGAGGCGCAGTCGAAGCGCCCGAGTATGACGGGGCCGGGTAGCACTCCTCCTGCGGCGACGCCTGAGAAACAGACGGCGGCGGAAAAGAAGCAGGAAGAAGATGCCATCCCCGAGCCGCGCGAAGCCTACACGGTGTTGAAAGCGCCGGACGGTGCCGATCCGGACCGGCCCAAACTTACGCGTGGCCGTCAGCGGAAGGCGGCGGCGGGCGAAGAGCTTGAATCGGCTGAGGTGGTGCTGGCCGCGATCAACGCCGCGCCCCCGGTTATCCCGGCTGCTGCTCCGCCAGTGGCGCGGGAACGGGAAACGGCCGCCGCCGCTTCATCCGGCAACCGCACCGACCCCATCATCGACAAGGCCCGCGAATCTCTCACCACACTGACGGCGGATTTCCCCAATTACGTGGTCCGCCAACTTACTACCCGCCGCTATAGCGACACTTCCAAAGTGGAATGGAAAGTGGTTGACGTGGTCGAAGCGGACCTGATTGTCGAGGGTGGCAGCGAGCGTTATCGCAATTTGAAGATTAACGGCAAAGCGGCGAAGACTCGTCCTGAAGATACTGGCGCTTGGAGCGTCGGTGAATTTGTCTCGACGCCTACCCAGTTACTCGGCTCCGGTTCAGCCGAGTTTCGCAATCGCCTGGAGACCAACTTTAATGGCCGCAAAGCGTGGCGCTATGACTTTTCGGTGCCGCAGGAACGCTCGGGCTGGCGCATCGAGGCAGCCGGCCAATCCTACTATCCGGCGCAGCGCGGCCGCCTTTGGCTCGACAAGGAAACGTCCCGCGTTTTGCGCCTGGAGATGGAGGGAATTAAATTTCCTGGGGAATTCCCGATCGATAAGACGGAGATGACGCTCGATTACGACTTTGTCGCCATCGGAGCGCGTAAGTTTCTGTTACCGGTAAAGTCAGAAATTCTATCCTGCCATCGGGGCAAGGCCGATTGCAGTCTCAACGTACTGGAGTTTCGCAACTACCGTAAGTTCGAAGCGGAGAGCCAGCTGATTACCGATCCACGCTAAGCGGGCTTGCGGACGCGACCGAATGATGTGATACATCTACTGGAGTGATGGCGCAGCAAAAAATATTTGACGTAGTGGTGGTGGGTTCCGGAGCTTCGGGAGGCACGTTAGCGGCCCGGTTGGCGCGGAAGGGCGTGGATGTCGCTTTGGTGGAGGGCGGGCCGAAGCTGAACACCCGTACCGACTTCAATACCCACGCCATGCCCTACGAATTCGCCAACCGGCACATCCCGGCGATGAAGCCGGGTAAGCCGGGGATGGATTCGCAGCGGACGCGCGGGGCGGGAGGGAAGTCGCAGACTTGGAATGCCGTGGCCTGGCGCTTTTCGCAGCGCGATTTTAAGGGGCAGGATTGGGACGATGGTGCCGGGGAGAACTGGCCCATTGATTATGCCGATCTGGCACCGCACTACGATAGTATTGAGCGCGAAGTGGGCGTCTGCGGCAATCGGGATGGTCTGATTGATTTGCCGGATGGCATATTTCTTCCGCCGGTACCTTTGAAGTGCAGCGATGTGTTGCTGCAGCGCGGCGCGGCCAAGTTGGGGGTAAAGATCATTCATGTACGGAAGTCGACTTTAACCAAGCCTAAGAGTGGCCGTCCGGCATGTCACTACTGCGGTAACTGCATGGCCGGTTGCGATGTTACTGCTAAATATAATTCTTACGATGTACACATCATTCCCGCCATGCGCCAGACGGGTAAGTTGACGCTATTTTCTGATACGTTGGTGCGGGAAGTGGTGCTCTCGGAAGGGAATCAGGTTACAGGGGTGGCGACGATTGATCGCGTGACGAAGAAACAAGGCGAGATTCGCGGGCGGGCCGTGGTGGTGTCGTGCGCCTGTGTGCAGAGTGTTGGATTACTGCAAATGTCGAAGTCGCGCCGTTATCCGGAGGGGCTGGCGAACTCCAGCGGCCAATTGGGCCAACACTTTATTCCTCATTTCACGGGCGGCATCGAGTTTCTGCTGACGCAGTTGAAAGGTAAGGCGTTGGCTGAGGAGGAAGGCTTTCTGGACCATGCCTATCAGCCCTCTTTTATGCACACGCGAACGCGGCCTTATGCGCGCAGCTTTGGCGCGCAGTTTGGCTATCAGAACCGGCGCGGCGTGGGCTGGGCGCGGAGATTTCCAGGCTTTGGCGCGGACTTCAAGAACGCGGTGAAAGCCGCGTATCCGGCTTATGTGGTTTGGTCACCCTATGGGGAAAAGATTCCGGATGGCCGCAGCCGAATTTATCTGGATCCGCAAAGTGTGGATGAATGGGGCTTACCCGAAGTGAAACGTGAACTCAGTTGGAGCGAAAACGATTGGAAGATTTTCAACGATATGACCAATTGGGGCCGCGAGATCGTACACGCTTCGGGCGGCGAGATATTGAGCGTCAGCACCGTTCCGGTGCCCAACCACGAGTTAGGCGGCTGCCGGATGGGCAGTAATCCGAAAACGAGCGTCGTGGATAGCAATTGCCGGACGCACGACGTGAGTAACTTGTATGTGGTGGATGGAAGCGTCTTTCCTTCGGCGTCCGAAAAAAATCCTACTCACACGATGATGGCGCTGGCGGCGCGGACGGCCGAACACTTGGCGGATCGCTTAAAGAAAGGGGAACTCTAATGGCCGAACGGCGCGAGACGCTGAAGATCATTGGCGCGATTGGCGCGACATGCTCATTTCCTTATACGGGCAATGAGTTATACGGCCAACACCAGGAGGCGGGCCATGCGGCGCATGCGGTGGGGAAACAGGCCTCCACCGGGCCGCGTAAGTTCTTCACGGAGGCCGAGTTTGCTTTGTTATCGGTACTCAGCGACCTGATTATTCCCGACACCGATACGCGTGGCGCCGTCCAGGCCGGAGTGCCCGGCTACATCGACTTAGTGGTTGACGCGAACCCGGAGCATCGGCCAGTGATGCGCGAAGGCCTCGCCTGGCTCGCGTCGCAAGGTTTTTCGACGATGGATGCGGCCGGCCAAATCGCGTTACTGACACCGCTCTCCGAAGTGTTGGACCGTGGCCGGGTGAAGACCATGCCGGAGCGCTTCTTTCGTCTCGCGAAGAGCCTCACCTGCGATGGTTACTTTACGTCGCAGATTGGGATGAATGAAACACTCGGCTTCAAAGGCGGCAGCATGTTAGCCGCTTATCCGGCCTGCGAAATACCGGAACACTAAGGCTAGTGCTCTGACCGGGTGAAAAAATATCTTCTGTATGCCATCGCAACATCCCCGCCCTCACGGTCGGGGTTCGTCAGACTTAGCGGACCAAGACTGTCAGTGAGGGATCCTGCGACACGCCGCGACAAGTTACGGCGTTGCGGCAGTAGTTACATGTAGGCGGGGACAGGAATGCCGAGGATATCCAATGTGCGGCGTAATTGGCGGGCGAAAAAGTCGGTCATCCACAGGAGTAAGAGTTTCTTGTGGGGGTTCTTCTCGGTGAGTACGGGATAGTTTTCGTAGAAGGCGCTGAAGGATTGGGCGAGCTGGAAGGCAAAGCGAGCCATGTGGGCCGGTTCGCCTGAAGAAATACTGCGAGCCAGCGCTGACTCCAGTTTCGACAGGGAGAGAGTAAGTTGCCAGAGGTTTTCGTCGGAAAGTTCTGCGGCGATGGCTGAGATTTCTCCGGCCGGGATTTTGGAAAAGTCCGGCAGAGTCTCGCCCTGATCTACTAGTTTTGTCAGGATGCGGCCGGCGCGGACGGCGGAGTATTGCACATAGGGGCCGGTTTCGCCGGTGAAGCTGAGCGCCTCTTGCAGGTCAAACGCGATTACGGTGTTGCGGGTGAACTTCAGCATGAAGTAGCGCAACGCGCCGATGGCGATTTTGGTGGCGATGGCTTCGCGCTCGGCGGCCGGGGCCTCGGCGTTGCGTGATGCGACCTCCGCGCCAGCACTTTCGATTAAGTTGTTGAGTAAGTCGTCGGCTTTGACGCCGAGCCCTTTACGGCCGGAGACCTCGACGTAAGCCTTTTTCTGGTCTTCCTCAGAAAGAGGAATGCCTAGCTCGACGCAGGTACGCGGAGTTAGGGCCACCATTTCATACGAGAAATGGATCGATTGTGCGGCCTCTCGTTCAAAGCCCAGGGCGCGGAGGCCTGCCACCACGACATCCTGGAGATACGATTGCCGGGAATCGATGACGTTGTAGACTGTCTGACCCGCGCCGAAGCGGTGAGTATCTGGCTGCGGTATGGCGGTGGATACCATCACGCCCGGGAAGCCTGGAAAGGGTTCGTAGAAAAAATCTTTACCCAGCAAGCCAAACTTCCATAGTTGGTAGGCAATGTCCTTGCCCACGTAGGTGACGGTGCCATTGGAACGGACGATGACCTTACTATCATCGACATCTTCTTCCTCGGCGCGCGCGGCGTCACGGAAAGCGGAGGCCGGCATTACCCAACAGCCTTTGTTTTTGCCTTCAGTTTCCAGGAACAGTGCCTTGCGCTCTTTGAGTAACTCAAACGCGCTCGCCCAGAAACGTAAGTGCAGGATCTCGCTTTCGCGCGGCAGCACATCGTAGGCGATGTCGAGGCGAGCCATGGTGCGCAGATGGCACTTGACGATGGTATCGGCGACTAGGTGCCCGAGGCGCGCCACTTCGTCGTCACCGGCTTCAATGGAGTGGAGTACCTCGGCCCGCCAAGCGAGGGCTTCGGCATGATCTTTGTAGTAACTGGATGTTTTGGCGTATAAGTCCCAGCAGTAATAGTCGAAGCGCGGCGCGGCGGCGAGAGCTTCTACTTCGGCGATGGATTTCTTTTCGAGAAATTTGAAGCCAACGACGACGTCGGCAACTTGGACGCCGGTATTATCGATGTAATTCTGCACTTCCACCGTCTCGCCGCTAGCGCGCAGCATGCGCACGAACGTGTCGCCGAGGATGGCGTTCCGCAGATGGCCAATGTGCGCGGCCTTATTGGGGTTGATGTTGGTGTGCTCGATGATGATTTTGCCGGTTTTGCCGGCCGCCGCAACCGCCGGGGGTTGCATCAGATCTTGCAAATAGGCTGCGCGGTCAAGCCGGACGTTCAGATAGCCGTTGCCGGCAATCTCAATCGCCGCGACGCCGGGCAGCGTGCCAATGGCGCCAACGAGCCGTTCGGCGATGGCTTTGGGCGGCTGCTTCAACTGGCGGGCGAGTTGAAAGGCGATGGGTAGGGCGAACTCGCCGAATTTCGTGTCACGGGGCTGCTCAAGGTTTACGGGCGCGTCGATTTGAAGCTGTTGGGAGAGGCGCGCGGCGACGGCGGCGGGGATGGACTTTTCAAACTGATGGAACACGGATGCCTTGAGTATAGCAATGCTAAACTAGGGTCGAATGCCGAAAGTTACGTTCCTTCCGGCCGGACAAAGCGAAGGCCAGACGGTCGAGTTTGAGTCCGGCAAATTGCCTTATAGTGAGCACGGTCTTGCGGAGAGCCTGCTGGACATTGCGATGCACTTCCATATTCAGCTGGAACACGCCTGCGGGGGCAGTTGTGCCTGTACGACTTGTCATGTGGTGGTGAAAGAGGGGAAGAGCAACCTGTCCGAAGCCGATGACGACGAATTAGATCGTTTGGACCAAGCGGCGGGCCTGACGTTGAGCTCGCGGTTGGGCTGCCAAGCGGTGGTGAAGGGCGATGTGGTGGTGGAGATCCCCAACTGGAATCGCAATTACGTGAGCGAAGGTGGCGGATCAATGAACCTGGGCGACGCGATCCCTTTCCCGGCTAAGAAATAAGTTCTAATCGGCGGGCCAAAGAGCGAGTAACTTCTCAAGTAAGTCAACACCGAGATTCAAACGCAGGATCACCGTGGCATTTTCCTGACGTACGTCGAGTTGTTCGAGGGCGGTGGATAGTTCTTGAGCGGCGGGCAGGAAGGCGATGGCTCCTTTAATGCCGAGTGCTAACTGTCCGGCAGCGTTGGCGTCAGGACAATCGAGACGCAGTTTGGCGCGCAAGCCCACGCTCGCGTCTGCCTCAAACGTGGCGCGAATGACATGGAAGGGAAGAGCCTTTAAGCTGCCTGAGCCAAGCTTGAAGTTCGACAGAAGCCGATTGACGTCGCCGGTGGCAACGGCCCAGATCTGATTCTCGAGCGGGATGGCGTTAATGGCTTGCAAGAGTTCGGGCGGGGGCAGAGGGTTCTGCTGTTGGCGGTCAATCATGCCGCGCAGAGCGGTGGAAGAGCCGGCCATGGCGGTGGCACTATTCAGGAAGCAGAGCGCGTCATTCTCATTCCCCTCCAGGGTGAAGCCCTTGTAAGCCACGCGCGTGACGCGGTCGCCTTCAATCTTGATGGGCGGCTCCATGCCCTGCCGGAGTTCCGTGGTGCGGGAAAACTTACCGACGGCTAAGGCGATGGCTTCCTGGCCGTTCGAAACCACGACAATTTCGTAGATACTTTTGCGCGGATCGAAGCCGGTGCGGGCGGCAAAACGTTCGATGGCGGGAATGCGGCGTCCCTCAATGAGGCGACGGTAGAGCGGCGTGGACTTGAGGCGTTCGATTTGAAAGCCAACGGCATATTGGCTGTCGGCGGGAATGGAGGCGGCCAGCGAAGGGTAAATGCGAACCGCCTTCTTCTCGCCGGTGGCCCAGCGAACGAAGGGGTAAAGCAGCACCAGGCCGAGAATCAGCCCGGCGTACAAAACGACGAATTTCTTCATCCTCTTTGAGGTTAGCGCGATCCCACGCCGGCTGGCGTAAAAACCTGATAAGATCCCGAACTGATGACGATGAAACTATTTCTACCCTTGCTCGCCGCCGCGCTTCTCTGGAGTCAACCGGCTAAACAAGCCACTCATATCGATAGCGCGAAGATGGACGCCGCTTACCCGAAGCACGGCATTCTGCTGGACCACGGGGCTTACCGCGTGATGGCTATCGGCCGGGCGAAAGCGGGCCAAGGGGAAATCCACGAGCAAGATACCGATGTTGTCTACTTTGTGGAAGGGACGGCGACGCTGATTACCGGCGGAACGGTGAAGGATGGCAAAAGCAGCGCGGCCGGCGAGATAAGGGGTACGGGGGTGGAGGGCGGCGAGAGGCGAAATCTGAAGGCGGGCGATGTGGTGACGATCCCGAACGGGATGCCGCATCAGTTCACGAACATCAATGGTCCTTGCCGCTACTATCTGGTGAAGGTGCGCACGAATGATCAAGGGAAACCGTCGAATCTCACGCCAATTTCCAAGGGCGGTGCTTTGATGGCGGGCGACGGGTACAAGGTGAGTGCCAGCCATCGGGACAAAGATGGCGTGACGGAAGAGCACGCGCGCGACTCCGATGTGATGTATTTCATCAAAGGGACGGCGACCATCATTACCGGCGGCAAAGTGCCAGATGGCAAGCCGGCCGCCGCCGAGGAAATGCGCGGCACCAAGATCGACGGAGGGGTGCGGCAGGCGCTGAAACCGGGCGATGTGATCGTGGTTCCCAATACGGTGCCGCATCAGTTTGTCGATGTCCGAGGACCGCTGGATTACTTCGTCGTCAAGGTGCGGTCGGCCCAATAAGGGCGGCAGGCTACAATAGCGGCATGATCAATCGCCGGATGATGTTGTTGGGGACTGGGGCGCTTTGGGGTGCTCCGAAGGTGGGCGTGACGGTTCTCTATGGTGATCGCGAAACGGCTTTACCGGATAGCCGCGTGGAAAACGGCGAGCTGTGGATACCGTCAGCCGAGATGCCGCAGATTAATGAATTTACGGTGAAGCCCCAGGGGGCTTGCCGCGAAGATGTCTGCATTCCGCTGCCCAAGGCTCTCAAACGAAATGGCTGGTTGAACCTAAGTGGATTCGCCCATAAAGTGCGGCAATCCGTGGTGAGCGAAGGCAGTATTTGGAGTTTGGGCGAGATGCCGTTGTTACGCACGGGATTTCTGGAATCGCGGACTGCGCCGGACTTTGCCGTGCAAAATCGGCAAGGCCAAACGGTTCGCTTGAAGGACTTTCGAGGGCGTAAGATTCTGTTACTCACCTGGGCCTCCTGGTGAGGATGCCGCTTCGATCTGCCGGTCTGGCAGAATGTCTATGCGGAATTAAAATCGCAGGGGTTTGAATTAGTCGCCGCAGCGCAGGATACCGGCGGTGAGGCGGCAGCGGGGAAGTGGTATGACGCGGCGAAAGCCACTTACACGACGCTGATCGATACGGGCCATGCAATTAGCTCAGCCTATCAACTATTGAACGTACCAGCCGGGGTTTGGATCGATGAGCAGGGGCGGGTGGTGCGCCCGCCGGAGACGGCCGCGCCGAAAAATCAGGAATTGAAGATTGGCGGAAAGGTGATCCGCACGCAGGGCGATGAGTATGTGGCGGCGCTGCGGGATTGGGTGGGGAAGGGAAGTAAGAGCGAGTTTGCGATGTCCGATGACGAGTATCGGCGGCGGATGAAGGGGCGCAGTCCGGAAGAGGGTGAGGCGGAGGCTAGTTTCAAACTGGCGGTCGCGCTGCACCAGAAGGGGCAGAATGAACTGGCGCAAAAGTGGTGGTTACGGGCGCAGAAGCTGAATCCGGAAAGCTGGAATTATCACCGGCAGGATTGGAGTTTTAGCGGCGAGGCCGGTAAGCGTTGGATGGATAAATTCGAAAAGTCGAGTGGGGATTATTATCCGAAGTTGGAGTTGAGAGAAAAGAAGCCCTGAGTTGGGGCTGTTGGTGGGTCTAATTGGAGCACCACCGACCCCAGCTACCTGAGAATGAGGGGAGCGTGGGGGTAGTGAAATTACGAGCTTGTGGGTATTTGCTGATCTAGGGTGTGGTGGCACCTGAGATTATGTGAGTGATGGGGGGCAGATCGCCGAATGTGAATTGGAAGTTGTTGCTTCTCACGGTGGGGGCGAGCCGCATGCGGATTGCCCTCAGGTTGGGGAAGACGGCTCCGGGCAACAAGTCGATGGTGGCACCGGCGGTGGCCGTTCCGGCAAACCGGAGATTGCTATCGGTGGTGAGCGGGTAACCGGTTTCGTCCACCACCCGCACGTACAGAGTGACGGTGGAACCGGGGCGGGCCGAAGAGTTTGGCGGGTTCAGCTCCAACACGCCTCGCGGAATCAGGGACGGGGCGGCGTACCAATAGGGCGTCAAGACGGCCGTTGAGGTGCCTTCCACCAGAATTTGACCCTGGTATTCGCCGCGAGGCAGTTGCGCGGTCCAATAGGCGTAGACGGTCTTGGTTTGGCCGGGCGTCAGCGTAATGGAGTAGGCCGGCTGGGTGACCAGATTTCCGGGTGTGGCGGAAAACTCCAGGGCCGGCGCAGAGTCATAAGGAATCGACCGGATCTTGAAGGTGTCGGTGGCTTTGCCGATGTTGGTGACGGCCAATTGGTTGTAGTGGCCGGATCTCGCGCCGGCCAAAGTCCCGCTGCCCACGCCGAAGGTCATGGAGGTGGGATAGAGCGTGACGGTATTGCGCAGGGCGGACTCCAGATTTAGGGTGCCGGTGCCGGTGCGCTGCACGCGTTCCACCACGGGCCCGCCGTTGTTGAACAGCGGTGTCGCGCCGTTGATCAACAGCGAGTTGTACTGATCGACGGTCAATCCAGGGCGCGCGCCTCGCAAGACGGCGGCGGCGCCCGCGACGATGGGCGAAGCGAAGCTGGTGCCGTCCAGCACCTGGTAGCCATCCTTCGAATAGCTCTCGCCCTGGTCGTCAATGCTTTGCGCGGCGGTGTAGATGCCGGAGCCGGCGGCCGATAGGTCGGGTTTGATGCGGAACTCCCAGGTGGGCCCCTTACTGGAGAATGACGCCAGCAGACGCGGATCTTGCGGGAAGGCGGCTTGTTTGAAGGGGAGAGTGGCACTGACGGCCGGCCCTTTGGCGGCCGCAGCTTTAATGGCCGCACCGTCGGGGAAGCTGAGCAGGACGGTGGGCAGAGTGGCCGCGCCGACGGCGGGGCCAAAAGCGTCCGGCCGCGCGGCGTCGGTGTAAAGGATCGCGGCGATGGCACCGCCGGCTTTCGCGTTGTCGAGTTTCACCTCGAAGGTACAAACGCCCCGCAGGATCAACGCCACTTGGCCAGTGGCGCTGCCGTCAGGAAGCGGTGAGCAGAGGAAGCCGGTGGGATCGATCGCGGCGACATCGAAGACGTTGCCGGTGATCGCGCTGACTGGCCGGGGTCCGGTGCCGGCGAAGGCGCGGTAGGTTTCGCCGTTTACGACGACATTGTCGGCGAAGACGCGATCATTCTGGACCGCCCCGACGCTGATTACGGAGGCCTGGGTGGCCACGTCCGAGATAGAGTTTAAGCTAGGCCCACCATTGCCGGCGGCGACGACGACCATGACGCCAAAAGTCTTCAGACGGTCGAACGCGACGCCGGGTAGGAAGTCGGGCCCGGTGGAGAACTGAAATAACGATCCGAAGCTGAGGTTGATGACATCCATGCCGTCGGATAAGGCATCGTCCATGGCCTTCAAGATGGCGTCTTCGGCCGCGCTCCCTTCGTTCAGCGGACTAATCTTATAGCCCCCGATCCAGGCCTTGGGCGCGACGCCGGTAATGGTGGCCAGCGGACCCTGATTCGTGACGCCGGCCGCGCACATCGCTACCGCCGTTCCGTGACCATCGCGATCGAGCGCATTGTCCGGTTCATCCAGCTCGTAAATGTCCTCGTAGCTGCGCGCGACAATGATCTTCGTGTTGGTCAAAGTCATGTTCTTTTCGGAGGATGCGCGGGGAAATCCGGGAGGGAACTTGAGGCTGGCGTCCTGGAAACCAGGATGGCCGGGGCTGATGCCGGTGTCCAGAATTCCGATTTTAATGCCCGCGCCGGCTTTGTCGCGACCGCCGATGGTGGCCCAGGCGGTGGGAATCTGGTGGAGCGCCAGAGCGCGGTCCAGGCTCTTGTGCATTAAATGCACGGGATAGACTTTCTTGACGCCGGGCAGGGCAGCCAGGGCGAGGGCGTCCTGGCCGGGGGTGTGCACAATCAAGGCGTTCATGAGGCTATCTACCGAGGAGACCACTTTGCCGCGGCGTCCTTCAATGGCGCTTTTGGCGATCGCCTGCTCGGAACGAATGGCCCGATAGCGGTCGCCGAGGGCGGCCTTGCTCTTGGTTCGCACGGCGACGCCGAGAGGCTCTTCAGACAGTTCCACCACATAACGGTCCGGGACAATTTGTGCGGCGGCGGTCACCGCCCACATCACGATTCCCGCTAATGCCCATCTCAAGTGATTCATTCAGGCTCCCTGTCTTCAGGGTACGCCAATCATGTGGGCTCTAAGCCCGGGCTTCAGGGGCTGACGTTCAGATTTACCGGGGGGCTGGCCACTCCTCCCACCGTTACCACCACTGGCTGCACTCCTGCGGGAACATTCAGTGGAACCGTAAAATTGATCTGCGTGACGCCGCTGAGGCCATTGGGGACTCCGGCAAAGGCTACCGTCGCCTGCACGCCGCCGACGGTTAGGGTGAGCGGAAGTTTGGGCTTCGGCAAGCGCGCGATGGCCGTGCCTGTGGCGGGGGTGGCTCCCGTGGCTAAGGTGGGAGTGAGGTCGCCGTCGCCGGTGATGAATGCGAGCAGAACTTCTCCCGGCTTGCCACTGGCGAAGGGCACCAAATTGCCGTTGCTGGCGAAGATGCCGGGGGCGGAAGCCGCCAGTTCAATCGGGAAAGACGCGACCTGGCCGCCGTTATTGATTCCGATGACGGCGCTGCCGAGGCCGGCTTCGTAAGGAATCTGGATATTCAATTGGCCCGCAGAGACGAAGTAGAAAGGTGCCGAGATACCGTTGACCGTCGCGAGGACGCCTTGGGATATCAGGGGAAGGGGTAAGACTGCGGCGGCGGCCGTCGACGGTGCCAGGTTGGTGCCGAACACGCTCAGCACCATGCCCGGCGCAAACGACGTCTTGAACGAAGCACCATGGGCCACTCCGCCGATGGTGGTGGTAGCGGAGGCGCCCACGACGAAGGTGACCGGCAATTCCAGCAGTTGGGGCGCGGTGCCGGTGGATTGAAACACCACCTTGGCGACGTACACGCCACGGCTCAAACCCGCGCCAGTCGCCTGGAGGGTTACTGGCCCCGATCCGGTTCCGGATACGGGGTTAACCGCGAGCCAAGTGGGGCCCGCACTCACCGGCAACACGGTCGCGCTCCAGGCTGGTGCGCCCGAAGCAAAGTTCAGGTTCACGGTGGCTCGGCCGTCTTGCGCTGAATTCGCCGCCAGAATGGTGATCGCGTTCGAGGAGAGCGACATGGCGGTGGTGGAGGCGGGCGCGTCACTCAGGGTGGCGGTCACCGTGGCGGTGACCAGGGCACCCAATTCGCTGAGAGCGGTGACGGTGAAGACGCGGCCGCCAAGGGCCGTTGCACGGTCCAGGCAGATGTTGGCGCGCAGGGTGCCCAAGGCGGCCAGGCGTGCAGTGCCGAAGAGCTTCTGGATTTCAGAGGTGAGGTCAGTCGCGCCGGAGCGCAGGGCGGTCATCTGGGCGGCGTAACCGCCTTTTTCCTGCACCAGCAAAGGCACCTGCCAGGCGCAGGCGGGGTCAGCTTTCGAATTCTGTTGGATGATGGCAGGCGTCGCGGTTAAGGAAATCGCGGCCGCCAACGGAGGCGCTGGCGAAGCCAAAAACGGCACCGTCACTTCGCTCGACCAATTCTGGCCGTTGGCATCCGTGCCGGCGAACCGGAAGGTGCGATTTACCGGCACAGCCAACCCCGATCCGGAGAGGCTGGCCGTCACTGTGCCCCGGGCGGGCACGCTAGTGGTACCGAGAGCTCCGGGAAGGGTTTGCACTGTTCCATTGACGGTAAACGAAGTGATGGTGGCGGCGACGCCAGCTTTTTCGGTGAGCGACACCGCGTAAGGCCAAGCCAGACCAGCCTGAATGACCGGGTTGGGGTTCACTGAGACGACCACGGCCGCAGCCGTGGCGGGAAAATCGAAAGGAACGGTTACTTTTCCCGAGGAACTGGCATAGACCCCGTCACCCTCATAGAATGCGGTGATGGTGTTGTTGTTGCCGGCCGCCACCCGATTGGCATCGACGGCGATGACGGTCGCGCTGGAAGCTAAGTCCGCCGATCCGATGAGCGAATTGTTCGCGAGTAACATCACCGCGCCCGTGGGCGTACCTGAATTACCACTTACACTGACACTTACTTGTATTTTCCCGTCGAGCCCGGTAGTATTCCGAGTTATCGTAACGGCCGTCGCGCTGGATTGGCCGGCGTTCCATTCGGTCACTAAGCGGAAGGCGTCTACTGAGCCTAACCCGGTCGCTAAATCGTAACCTGGGGTTGCGGCATAGCCGAGGAATCCGTCCACGCATCCGGCGCTGCCTTGCGTGCAGGGTAGCTTGATATCGCCTTCGGTGACGTCGTGAAAAGCGCCCGGGTTCGACTGCGCCATACGATACAGAACTGGATTAATGTTTCCCAGTCCATTCGTGGTTTTGCGGTATTGATTGAGGAGGGCGACGATTCCTGCAAAGGCCGGGGCGGAGGCCGAAGTGCCGCCAATGGTGAAACCCTTGCCGCCTAAAATGACGAAGTATCCAACGTGGTCGCCACTCGCCGTAAGTGAGATATCCGGCACATCGCGCGCTTTGTCGTCGGGCACACCGGGACCTTTTTGCCAGTAGGGTTTAGGGAAAAGCGCGCTGGGGCCTCCACCGCCGGCAAAAAGGCTGGAATTCAGCAGTGAACTATTCCAGGGTTTTTCTGGAATATACGATCGGGCGGAAGCGAGGGTCGTACTATTGGCAGCATTCCAATAGTTACCGCTCCCTTCGTTGAATTCGGTGCCTCCCACGGCAGTTACTTCGGGTAGGGTGGCCGGGAAACTAGTGGTGGAGCCTTTCGAAGCCTGGGGAGTGGGCGAACGGGAGTCGCAAGTGGCGGCGCCGGTATCGCCGGACGAGACCATCCAGGTGATGCCCTGCGCGTTGGCTTGCTGCGCCACTCCCCGCTGCGACGCGTCAGTAGTAACTTCACAAGTGCCGTAACTGTAAGTCATCACCGGGGCCACATTTTGGTCAACCGCGTACTGGGCGGCGGTGCGGATGTTGGTGGCATAAACATAAATGATGGTGGCATTTCTTGCCACCGCGCCCGACCATTGCAGGTCAAGGTCGGCCTCATCCTCGTCCGCCGTCTTACCCGGATCATTGCCGAACAGCAGCAGTTGCGGATCTTTGGCCGGCAGCCCGAAGCGCCGCCGGAACGTGCGCATGTCCTCAAGATCGACGGCCGTTCGGCCGATGACCGCGAGCTTCTGTCCGGTGCCGTCAATTCCCGCTTGATAGAGCGGAGCGATGTTATAAATGATGGCCAAATCGTCGGGTGCCAGAAAGTTGGAGTTGCCGACGTTGTAAGCCGGCACTTCGGCTGAACGCCGGATTAAGGATTCGGGCTCGAAATCATCGAAGCCATGAATCCCACTCACCAGCGGCTCCAGCGCGGCGGGAACCGACGGCTCAACCGTGGGAGCGAAGTGAGTTTTTCCGTCGACCCGATAGTGATGGAACTCGGTCCGAAAAGCCCGTCCCACCTTCTGGGCCGTTCCGCTGAAGGTGATCCAGTTCCGGCCACGGGCCAAATCGTGAACCGTTAGGCCCTCCGCGCGCAGCCAATCAGACGCTTTGGCCATGTCGTCTTTGCTGAGGCCGAAGCGATCAGCGAACTGCTCCGGCGTCAACCAGCGTTGGAAATTCGGCGAAGAGGGGCTTTGCAGTTCGTTCAGGAATTGATCAATCGAGGGCAACGGCTTGAAGTGGATGGTGGCGTAGGAAAGCTCCTTGGCCGCGTCGACCGGGCCGCGGTCGTCGCGAGTGTGAGCCCGGGGGGTGCGGGAGCCTTTCAAAGTTACCCGCCGATTCGCGTCGATCCTCGACTTGATGCGGTCCTGGGCTGGCAGGATCGAAGCGCTGGCCAGAAGGAGCGTCAGGACGGCTCGCAAAGTCACTTGCATCTTCATACTTCGATTATCCGCCCAATTGGAAGTGGGGGCGCGATGACTTAAATCGCCCCGCAGTGGAGGACAAGCCTAGTTCTTGACTTGACCCAAGTATCCCCCCTTACGGTCGGGCGTAGACGGCACCCGCGCCGGGGTCAACGTCAACAACGCCGCCGCCGGTAACTGGCGCTGATTCACGCCGCCCATCACCGCATCGCCCCGGAACGTCGCCGTCGCCGGTGTTCCCGTTAACGGACCACTTACCCGCGCCGCCCCCCTCACCCCAAATACCAAGCCATCGTCGCTGGTAATTGTCAATAGCCTGCTGTTGCCACGCTCAGTACGCCGGTAAATACTGCATGGAAGTAACATGGTCCCTGTTTAAAAGCAGCTCCCTCAAACTCTCTAGCAAGACCGCCGCCAGATACTCCCGGACCGGCAAACGCAAACGCCGGCAGGACTCGACAATCGAAAGCATCGCCGCCGCCTTATCATGCCTCATTCCCGGTTCACGCGGACGAGCGCGCTCAGCATTGCCCCAATTGCGTCCGAGTGGGAGCCATTTGTGCCCACCCGGCAGGAATTTCCTGTCGCCGGATATCACCGGCAAAGAATTAGAATCAAGGAATGGGCGCGAATCCACTTTTCGCAGTCACCGTCGAGCAGTACCTCTGCCTCGACGAGGCCGCCGAGCGCAAGAGCGAGTATCACGACGGCGAACTTTTCCCAATTGTCGACGCCACCCCCGCCCACAGCAGGCTGGCTTTCAATATCGCCGCCATTCTCCATGGCCGCTTGAAGAAAGGATGCGCCGGAATGATCGCGCCGCGCGTGCGCGTTAGCCTGACGCGGTTCGTCTACCCCGATGCCGCCATCGTCGGCGGTGAGGCACAACTTTCCGCCGACTCGCTCGCCAATCCCCGCACCGTCATCGAAATCCTTTCGCCCTTAACCGAAGGTTTCGACGCCGGTGGGAAGTTCAAGCTCTATCAACTCCTGCCGTCGTTTGAAGAGTACCTCCTGATCGCCCAGGATCAGCCTCGCGTGGAGCTCTTTCGCAAACAATCACCGATCATTGGTCGCTGGAGATCGTCCAGGGGCTCGACCAGACCGTCCTCCTCGGTGTCGCCGAAAGCGCCCTCTCCCTCGCCGGCTTGTACGCGGGCGTCACCATCCCAATGCCGGCGCTGCCCTAGCGCCCGGCGATGATGTCGTCAATCTGAAAATACTCAAAACGGATGGCTCCATTTGCACTGCCTACGCGCGCAGCTTGCCCACCAGCGACGTGTTCCCGTGGACATCGGTCAGCCGGAAATCACGGCCTTGGAAGGGGAAAGTGAGTTTCTCGTGGTCTAACCCGAGCATGGCCAGGATTGACGCATGCAGGTCATGAACGTGTACCGGATCTTGCACCGCCCGCAAGCCGATCTCGTCGGTGGTGCCAATCGCCTTTCCTCCGCGGACGCCGCCGCCGGCCATCCAGATGGAAAAGCCGTAAGGATTGTGATCGCGGCCCAGATTATCTCCGCCGCCATTGGCGTTGCCGTCGGAGGTCGGCGTGCGCCCGAACTCGCCGCCCCAGATCACCAGAGTCGAATCGAGCAAGCCGCGCGCGGCCAAATCTTCCAACAATCCAGCGACGCCCTTGTCGGTCTTGGCCGCCTGCCGTTCATGATTCTTCTCGCAGCCTTTGTGCCCGTCCCAGTCGCCTTCGCCGGTGCTGGTACCTGACCACAGCTGCACAAAGCGCACGCCACGCTCCACCAGCCGCCGGGCCATCAAACAGCGCGTGCCGAACTCCGCGCTCACCGGACTGTCCATGCCATACAGCGCCTTCGTCGCCGCCGGTTCCTTCGACAGATCGCTCAACTCCGGCACGGCAATCTGCATCTTGAACGCCAGCTCATAGGCCGCCATGCGGGCGCTTAGATCGGTATCGTCCGCGCGCGCCGCCTGGTGGTTGCCGTTGAACCAGCGCAGCGTGTCGAGCATGTCGCGCTGCGTCCGGCCGCTCACGCCTTCGGCCCGGTTGGCATACAGGATGGGCGCGCCAGAACTGCGCAAGGTGGTCGCCTGATAGGCCGCCGGCAGAAAGCCCGCGCCATACACGGGGGGCCCGCTCTTGATGCCGCCCTCCAGCATCACCACGAACGCCGGTAGGTTTTGCGCGTCCGACCCCAACCCATAAACCACCCAGGACCCGACGCTGGGACGCCCCAACCGGGGCCACCCGTTGTTCAGCCAATTGAGAGCCGCCGTATGCGTGAATCCGTCGTGATTCATGGAGCGGATGACGGCGAGCTTATCGGCGTGCCGCGCCACATGCGGAAACAGATCGCTGATCTCCAGGCCCGCACCGCCGTGCCGCGCAAACGTCCGGCCCGAGCCCAGAATCGGCCGTTCCTTAAACGTCGAGAACTGCAACCGCACGTCGCCGAAGCTATCCGGCACCAGCTGCCCGTGCATCTTCTTCAGCAACGGCTTGGGGTCGAAGGTGTCCAGGTGGCTGGGGCCGCCGTGCATAAACAAGGAAATGACACTTTTCACCGTTCCGCCGCCGATGCGCTGCCCGGACAGTAACGAGCTGGCCGCCAAGGAGCCGAAGCCCATGCCGGCGCGCGTCAAGAACTCGCGCCGGTTGGCGTCAATCGACATAGAGAAACTCATTCATGTTCAGAATTAATAAGCAGAGGTCGGCCAACGTGTTGCGCTGCATAAACTGCTGCGCCCGGGCCCGCTCCTCCGCCGTGGGCGCACGCCCGAGCGTATGACGCCACGCATTCCCGATCGCGTCCAGCCCGGCCACGCGCGCCGCCATTTGCGTGGCGTAGGTGCGCGGGAAGTCGCCGTTCATCATCGCCAACGCTTGGGGTGCCACGGTGGACGATTCACGGCGGGCACAACTGAGTGTGGGGTCGGGCACGTCGAAGGTTTCGAGCATCGGCATCCTGAAGGAGCGTTTCACGTACAGATAGACGCTGCGCCGGGTGTGCTCCGCCGGGTCCAGCGTGACGGGCCATAGGTCAGGATCGCGGATCCCCAGAAATTCTTCTTTGCTCAAGGGCAGCACCACCGGCGGTCCACCCATTTTGAAACGCAGCGCACCGGAGGAGAGCAGCACGGCATCGCGAATCTCCTCCGCTTCGAGACGCCGCCGGTTCATGCGCCACAGATAGGCGTTCGCCGCGTCGAGTCGGGCGTTGGCCGCATCGGGCCCCGACGAACGGCGGTAGGCTTCGCTGGTCATCATCAGGCGGTGCATGGCCTTCATGCTCCAACGCTTTTCGATGAACTCGGCCGCCAGCCAATTCAAGAGTTCGGGATGCGTGGGCGGGTCGCCTTGCCGGCCAAAGTCGTTGGGCGTGCCGACGAGTCCGCGCCCGAAGTGCCCTTGCCAAATGCGGTTGGCCATCACCCGGGCCGGTAGTGGATTGGCGGGTGACGCGAGCCACTCGGCCAGCGCTTTGCGCCGCTGCGGCACAAACGGGCCACTCGCCGGCTCGACAATGTCCTGGGCGGCGGGAAGCGCCGAAAGCATGCCTGGCTTGACAATTTCGCCCAGGTTGGCGAACTCGCCGCGCCCCAAAATATGCGTATCCGGCACGGCATCGGTGTGCGCCAGAATGGTGGCGGTGGGGATGCGAAGTGGGGCTTTCAAATAGGCCGCACCCAGCTGGCGAAGTTGCGTTTCCCGCTCGTCCTTTTCAGCGGGCGTCATCTCGCGATCGCCGCGCGCTTTGTCGAGCCGCTGCATGCTCGCTTTGAGTTGGTCGGCCTTTTCCTGCTGCGGTACGTAGCGCGTATATTCAAAAATGCCGTAGCGGCCGACGATGGGGATGTCGCGATCCTCACTGCCGGCGAAGAGCGCCGAAAAGCGGAAATAGTCGCGCTGCGGAATGGGGTCGAATTTATGGTCGTGGCAGCGGGCGCAGCCTAAGGTAAGCCCAAGAAACGCGGCCCCGGTGGTCTCCACCGCGTCGGCTTGCCACTCCACGCGGAACTGCGCTCCAGAGAGCGCAAACTCATAGTTGACCGGCCCGATGGCAAACAAGCCGGTGCCCATCCAGCGCTCGAGCCGGTCCAGCTTTTCGCGCGGAATGTTGTATCCGCCGTCTCTCTCTAAATCACCCGGCCAGATCTCATCGGCGGCAATCTGTTCCTTCATGAACACGTCATAGGGCTGGTCGTTGTTGAACGAGCGAATCACATAGTCCCGGTAGCGCCAGGCATTCGAAAAAGAGACATCGGTTTCATAGCCGCCCGTCTCCGCATAACGCGCCACATCGAGCCAGCGACGCCCCCAACGTTCCCCGTAGCGCGGAGAAGCCAGCAGCCGGTCAATCAGTTTCTCCCAAGCGCCAGGTGAACTGTCGGCGATGAATGCGTCGATCTCTTCCGGCGTGGGTGGCAGCCCATGTAAGTCGAACGCCGCGCGGCGAATCAGGGTCAATTTGCTCGCCGCCGGCAAGGGCCGCAGCCCCTTCGCGTGCAGAGTGGCGTTGATGAATCGATCAATCGGATTCGCCTGGGCGCTGCCTGGTAAAAGAGGGCGCACGATGGGTTTGAATGACCACCACGAGGGCTCCCCGCTTCCCGAGGCGCTTCCCGACGCCGCATCAGGCGCTCCCTGAGCCACCCACTCTCGCAGCAGGCTTACTTCCGCCGGCGTCAACGCGTCTTTGCCCGGCGGCATCCGCAACTCGCCCACATGCCGAACTGCCTGCAACAGTAGACTGCCGTCGACATTGTTTAGCACATTGTCGAGCGTGATCGCCGGGCCGCGCTTCCCGCCGCGCACCAGCGATTCGCGTGAGCGCAAGTCGAGCCCCGACATCTGCGCGGCCCCATGACAACGAGTACACTTCGCCTCGAGCAAAGTGCGCGCGCGTTGCTCTACTGGTTGGCCTGACGCTAGGCGCAACAACGAGAATCCGAGGATGAGTGTACGCGATAGCATCCGGGCAAATCGTATCAGATATCCAGTCCGGCTGCGGCCGAAGCGTGGAAATGGCCGGAGAAGCCGGAGAAATGGTGCCACCCGGCCAATCGGCCAGCCGCAAAACCGGCCGATCTTCCAGTTTCCCCGCGCCGCTCCTGCTGGCACACTCGGAGCATGGCAAATGAATTAGCGGCATGGTCCGATCAATTGGCGACGGCGGTGGAGATGGCCGGGCAACACGTGGTGGCTCTGCAGAATCCCAGCCACACCTTCGCGGCGGGGATCCTGTGGCCCCAGGCGGACTCAGCGGTCGTCGTGACGGCGGACCACGCCCTGCATCAGCAGGACTTACAAGGCGTCGTCTTGCCCGATGGACGATTCGTGGCCGCCTCAGTGATGGGGCGCGACCCCGGCACGGACATCGCCGTCCTTCGGCTGGCGGAAGCCGTCGCCGCGCCCCCCCTCGCGATACCCGGCGCGGTCTGGAAGCCGGGCCACCTCGCCTTGGCCGTCAGCCGGTCAAGCGAAGCAGGACTCACGGCATCGATGGGGATCATCTCCGTCGTCGCCGGCGCGTGGCGCACTTGGCGCGGCGGACAAGTGGACCACATGCTGCGCCTGGATATGGGGCTCTATCCGGGGGCCTCCGGCGGCTTGGTGGTCAGCGGTGGCCAAGCGCTGATCGGGATGGCCACGCGCGGCCTATCGCGGGTGGGCAGCATCGCCTTGCCTTTCGCTACGCTCACCCGGGTGGTGGAAGCGCTGGTGACCGGTGGACGCGTGGTGCGGGGCTACCTGGGCGTAGGTTTGCAACCGATCGCTTTGCCGGATCATCTATCTCACCAGAAGTATACGAGCGGGCACATGCTGGTGTCGGTGGAGCCGGATGGTCCGGCGGAGCGAGCGGGGTTGATGATTGGCGACATTCTCCTGGCGATCGAAGGGAAAGTGATTGAAGACACCAACGGCTTGATGGCCTTTCTGGATGCCGGGTCAGTCGGTCGGGAGTTGACCTTCGAGATCTTACGCGGCGGAAAGTTGCAGACGGCTTCGTTGCTGGTGGGCGCGCGGCCCGGGAAGGAATAGCGATGGCGGCCCCTGATTTTGGCCAAATTTCGGAAGGCCTGCGCCGTTCCACCGTGTCCTTTACCTCGCAGCATCAAGGGCAACGCGGCCATGGGTCAGGCGTGATTTGGAGCGCCGGCGGGCTCATCGTCACCAATGCCCATGTGGTGCGCGCCGGCGAATTGGTGATTGCTGCCGGCAACCCGCTGGGCTTCAACGGTGCGCTCTCCACGGGCGTGGTTCATCGCGTGGGCCCCTTCCAGGGCATGGGCCAATTCTCGTGGGTGCGCGAAGTGGTGGTGCAGTTGCCCGCCATCCAGCAGGTGGCGGCTTGACGCGCGTCTGGGTAGCGGCTACGTCGCCCATCGTGCGCGCCGGCCTGACGGCCATTCTGCTGGCCCATGGCTCGCTGGAGCCGGTGGAGCGTCCCAACGACGCTGAGGTCTTGTTGATTGATTTGGCCGAGGGCGATACCCCCAAGGAAGTGGATTGGCGCGCCCATCCCACCGTCGTCCTGAGCGATGGTACGCCCGTGGAACTGTTGCGCATGGGCTACGCCGCCGTGCTGCCGCGCGACTGCGGCCCCGCCGAATTGACCGCCGCCGTCATCGCCGCCGCCGCCGGCCTGATCGTCATCGACCGCGCGACTTTCGGCAGCCTGGGCGCTTTCGAGCGAGTGCCATTCTCGGGAAAGCCCGTCCAGCCGCTTACGCCGCGCGAGATCGAAGTGCTGCGTCTGCTGGCCGATGGCTTGGCCAACAAAGAGATCGCCGGCAAGCTAAACATCTCCGACCACACCGCCAAATTCCACGTGGCCGCGATCCTGGAAAAGATGAACGCGGCCAGTCGGGCCGAGGCAGTGGCAATCGGCATGCGGACGGGTCTTATTCTGCTGTAGGTTTTTTCCGGCGTCCGGTGGGACGGCCGCCAAATTTTTGAGAAAGCGGCGAGATGCCATAATCGGAGCATGGCCATAGTACCAGCCGGATTGGTTCAGCAGGGACAGCTTGATGCCGAGATCAAGAGTGCTATTGGCAAGCTTGGACCAGAGGCAGCCCGGGTCTCTTATGGCTTGGGCGCGGATTCGACTGGTGAGCCTTCCGTCTTTTTTCGAATCGTACTCACCGATGCCGCGGCAAAAGAGGAGGCGCTAGCGGACGTAACCGGACGGATTACCACGCTGCTGTTTGACGAGCTGCTACCGATGAAGTGGGGGTTGCACGCTTACTTCAACTTCCGGAGCTATTCCGAATACCAAAGCAGGAACGATCCAGAATGGGCAGCCTAGATGGCCTACCACGATGAC